>JBGOVR010000167.1:0-9222 GCA_041478205.1 Candidatus Acidiferrum sp. | reverse complement strand
TGCCAACGCGAGACAAAGATGAAAGAAAACTCAAGTCGTTGGTTTCCAAGAGCACGTCGGCCGATTCAAGGTGTACGTGCACCTTCAGCGGAGTAGAAGCAAAACGGTGAAAGCTCTTGCCGTCGAAGCCGAGGCGCGCGCGCTCAACCGGTTCGACCGCTGCCGCAATTCCCATCACTCCGACCGCGGTGGGCAGCCACTGCGTGTTCCAGAACGAAGTGTCGTTCGCGGATGCCGGTGAGACCACGCCGGCGATCCGCTTTCTCAGAAGATCAAACGCAAACACTTCGTGCATGCCGACGGTGGCGAACACCAAATGATGGAGACCGCGAAAGTGAGGTTGCGTTCTCTTGCCTTGACCGCAGGGCAGGGACGAATCCACGTGGACGTCCATTTCGATGCTGCGGCTGGCTGGAGACCTGCCGGAACATTTCCAGCGCGATATCGAGTCGAGGACCGCTGAGGAGTCCGTCGCGAAGGAACAGTGCATTCCTGCCACAGAAAGCTCCGTTCGCAAGGATAACGCCGCTCGATTGATGAGGTGAAGCCTAGCCATGCTGTTTCGACTTTAGCGCGAAAAAAGGCACTTCGGACGGGGTGAGCGAATAGTTGACAAGTCCGTGACATGTTCGTGACAGATAGCGGGCTCCCGCACCGTATTTCGAGACCCGCAAGAGGCGCGAGACGTGCGAATCGTAGGGCGGGCCGGGGGTTCCGTCCGCTCATTCCACGACGTGTACGGTGAAGACCATGGAGGCGTGGCCTTTCCCGCAAAAATGAGCGCACCTGCCTTCGAACGTTCCGGTGGTTTCCGGGACGAGCGTCAAGTCCGTCGGTCGGCCTTTCTTGATCTCCCTAAGAATGCCGAGGTCCTCAATCACCAGCCCGTGGGTCACGTCCTTGGACCTGAAGGTAATCGTGACAGGCTCGCCCTTCTTGACGGTAATTTCGCTGGGTTCAAACGAAAACCGGCTGGCGACAACGTCGATGTGTTCGGGGCTGTTGGGCTGGCCCGCTGGCAGAGCAGCGGTGAGAGCGAGAAGACTCAGCGCGATCGTTGTCATTTTTGCGCTCAGTTTCATCCCTGTAATGCTCCTTTGTTCGAGGCCGCCGGCCAAAGGGCCACGGAGTCGTATCTTGATGCGCGTTCGGGCAGGGGAGGGCAGGCTCAGATACGCTCGGACGATCTAACTTGACAGGTCGTCAGATTCAGATGTCACGCGGAAGTTAAATGAGGGTCACGTTTGTGCTTGCGACGCGAAATCACTACCACGGCGTGAGAGAGTTTCCGGAGGGTAAAGTCTGTGCGGAAGGTGGAAGCACTGGATGAATGCTGCGACCGAACTTCCGAGGCGCCTGCACTATGTAACGAATGGCGGAAAATCTTTCGTTAATCTGCCGGTTCGCCGATCGGCGCTGCGTGCAGCGTGCGGCTCGGAACCAGGCTTCGCACGAGCACGTAAAGAACCGGTATAAACAGCAGGTTCAACGTAGTCGCCGCAATCATTCCCCCGAAGACGGTCGTCCCCACGGAAATCCGGCCCGCCCGGCCCGCGCCTTGCGCGAAGACCAATGGCACCACGCCCAAGATGAACGCCAACGAAGTCATAAGGATGGGACGGAGGCGAATGCGCGCCGCTTCAACCGCGGCGTCCACCACGGTCATCCCTTGCTCGCGCAACTGCTCGGCAAATTCTACGATCAGGATGGCATTCTTGCTGGAAAGGCCGATCAACATTACCAGACCGATCTGGCAGTACACGTCGTTCTGCAGTCCGCGCAGCGCTTGCGCTCCGATCGCTCCCAGCAGCGCCACCGGCACCGCGAGAAGCACGATGAACGGCAGGACGAAACTCTCGTATTGCGCCGCTAGCGTTAGATACACGACGACAAGGCCCAGTCCGAACAGAACCGTCGCCTTTCCACCGGATTCCAATTCTTCCAGCGACAGTCCACTCCACTCGAAGGTCATTCCGTTCGGCAACGCCGTTTTCGCCAAAGCTTCCATGTCCGCGATGCCTTGACCGGAGCTGCGGCCCGGTGCCGCATTGCCGTCGATTTCCGCGGCCCGGAACAAATTGTAGTGGCTGATGACCTGAGGATTTGCCGTTTGCTCGACGCTTACTAAATTATCCAGCGGAATCATCTTGCCCGTGTCCGAACGCAGATAATACTGCCGGATATCCTTTGCCTGCGCGCGGAACTGGCTCTCGGCTTGCACGTAAACGCGATACGAACGGTTGTTGAAGTCGAAATCATTCACGTACACCGAGCCCATGTAGACTTCCAGCGCGTTGGTAATCTGGCTGAAAGGTACCTGCAGGCTCTTTGCTTTCTCGCGGTCGATGCGTACAAGATACTGCGGATCGTTGGCGGTGAAGCTGGTGAATAGACCTGCGAGGTCCTTGCTGGCATTCCCCTGGGCCACCAGCTTATTCGCGGTATCGGCGATGGCCTGCAGGGAATTGCGCCCCAGGTCTTCCAGTTTAAATTGGAAGCCGCCGAATTGACCGAGGCCCTGGACGGCTGGCGGATTAAAAGGCACGACGATAGCGCCCGGGATGCCAAAAAGGGGTCCCCGCAATCGCTGGATAATCGCCGCGGCGGAATGCGGCTGCCCCTTCCGCCGATCGAAGGGCTTCAGATTGGCATAAATGATGGCGCGATTCGGCGCGTTCCCGGCCTGACTGAAGCCCGCGACGGTAAACGCACCATCGATCTCTGAAACATGCGATAGCGTCTCTTCCACCTTGGCGCAAATGTCGCGGGTGTACGTCAGGGAAGCGCCTTGTGGCGCCTGCACGATAAATATCAGATAGCCCTGGTCGTCTTCCGGAATGAAAGCGCGCGGAACAATCTGGTAGATCCAATAGGTCGCGCCCAGGACGACGACAAAAGCCGCCAACGCCGCGAACCGCCATCCGATGACGTGCCGCACCGTACTTCGATAAGCATTGGTGCCGGCCTCGACGACCTTGTTGAAGGCCTTGAAGAAACGCCCCTGCGCACGTTCGCGGTGGTGACCCAGGAAAATCGCCGATAGCGCAGGCGTCAGCGTTAGAGCATTGAAAGCCGAAATCGACACGGAAAACGCAATCGTAAGCGCGAATTGACGGAACAGGATGCCGGTCGTGCCCGGAAAGAGCGCCACCGGCACGAATACCGCGACCAGCACTAGGGATGTCGCGATCACCGCGCCGGCAACTTCTTTCATCGCCACGGAAGCGGCGTTGTGCGGCTCGGTGATGCCTTCCGCGATGTGCCGCTCCACGTTTTCGATGACTACGATGGCATCATCAACGACCAGCCCGGTGGCCAACGTGATTCCGAACAGGGTCAAGGTATTGATCGAGAAGCCGAACAGTTTGACGAAAATGAACGTTCCGATGAGTGAGACCGGAATCGTGATTGTCGGTATGAACGTGCTCCGCCAATCTTGCAAGAACAAATAGATGACGATCACCACCAGGACAATTGCTTGAATCAAGGTGATCAGCACGTCCCGAATGGATTCCCCGACGACGGTCGTCGTATCGAAAGCCACTGCCGCCTTAAGGCCCGGCGGAAAATTCTTGGAAAGGCGTATCAGTTCCGCCTTGGCAGCCTTGTCTACGTCCAGCGCATTTGCTCCGGGAAGCTGCGTGACCGCCAGGCCGACCGCATCGTGGCCGTTGAAGCGCAGAAGGGACCCATAGTTTTCCGCGCCAAGCTCGGCGTGGCCTATGTCTTTCAAACGTACGAGCGTGCCATCGGTGCCCGACTTCAAAACGATGTTGTCGAATTCCGAGGTTTCCGTCAGTCGTCCGATCGCCCGTACACTGATCTGATACGTCTGGCCTTCCTGTGAAGGTGGCTCGCCCACCTGACCCGCGGCAACCTGCACGTTTTGCTCGTTCAGCGCGCCGAGCACCCCCGTGGCCGTCAAACCGCGTTGCGCCATGCGCGCGGGATCGAGCCACAGCCGCATCGCGTACTTGCGCTCGCCAAATACGATGGCATCACCAACGCCGTGAACGCGCTTGATGGCGTCCTTCACGTAGATATCCAGGTAATTGCTGAGGAAAAGGCTGTCGTATTGCCCATTTTCGGCATACACGCCGGCGCCGAAGACGAATCCTCCGAGTTGCTTGGTGATGATGACCCCGGTGTTCTTGACCGTGTTGGGCAATCGGCCCAGGGCCTGATTGACGCGGTTTTGCACGTCCACGGCAGCCAAGTCCACGTCGCGTGTTACGTCAAAGGTCACGGTAATCTGGCTGGTGCCGTCATTCCCGCTGGCGGAGGTGATGTACTTCATCCCCTGCACGCCGTTGATCGCTTGTTCCAGGGGAATAGTGACGGCCGATTCCACGGTCTGCGCGTTGGCGCCGATGTAGCCGCTGTTTACCACCACTTGGGGCGGAGACAGGTTCGGATACTGCGCAATCGGCAGCGAGGGAATGCAAATGGCGCCGCCCAGAATGATCAGCAGCGCGCACACGGTCGCAAACACAGGCCGGCGAATGAAGAAGTCAACAAACAAGGCCAAACACCACCTTTGCCAAGATTAAGCTAGCGGCCGTATGAAATGCGGCGGCCCGGCGCCGCCTTTGCCGCGTTTGATTCGACTCGGACTTGACGCTCCGCCCACAATGCTAGTGGGCTACCGGCGCGCCCTGACTCGCGCCATCCGGTGGCCCCTGGATTTGCTCCGCCACCGGAGCGCCGTCCTGCAGGAATTGCAGTCCGGAAAGAATCACGTGGTCACCCGGCTTGATTCCATCCAGCACGGCGTAATCGTTCCCAATGGTATCGCCGACGATCAAAAGCTTTTGCCGCGCTACCGCACCCTTGCCTTCGTTAACGGCCAAGAAGGCGAAAAACCGCCCATTGATGCGCGTCACCGCGAGAATAGGGATCACCGTGCCATCGTGCGTGCCCCACACTACCCGCGCGCGCAGTTGCTGTGCGACTCGCAATTTCGCTTGCGAATTCTCCACCGTAGCCTTCGCGAGTACCGTCTGCGTCTCGCTATCGACCTGCGGCGACACGAATGTGATGCGTGTATCGGCAAGACCATGCCCCGACGCGTCCACCAAATGCACGGGCACGCCCAGCCTAAGATCTTTCGCGCGGTCCGCGGGCACGTAGATGTAAGCCTCCAGCGCTCCCGGTTCGTCAACGGTCGTCAGCAAAGTAGTCACCGCGACGCGATCGCCCATGCGCACGGGAATATCACCGACGATGCCGTCCATCGGAGCCGCGACCCGGTAGTAATGCAACTGCACCTGTTGTTGATTAACCTGTTCCTCAAGCGACTTCAACTGTGCCGCGGCCGCGTCATAGGTGCTCTGCGCGTTGTCCAATTCCTGCTTGGGGACGACACCCGCCTCGTAAAGTTTCCTCTCGCGCTCCAGTTGCACCTGCGCGTAGCGCAGGTTCGCCTCCTGCGCAGTCCGCGCGGCCTCCTGGCTGCTGACGGTAGCCTCTTGCTTCAGCGGATCGATCTGCAGCAGCGGCGTCCCCGTTTTCACCCGGTCGCCCGACTTCACGAAAATCTTCGTGATCTGCCCCTCCACCTGGGGACTGATCGTCGCCGAGTGCCGCGACTTCAAGATGGACAAATATTCGGTAGTATCCGGGATTCTTTGGGCCTGCGCGATCCGTACTTGCACGGGCATCGCCGCCGGCGCGCTCCCAGCGGCATCCCCAGCCGCCGTCTTCCCACACCCCACCCCTACGGCCGCCAGCAAAGCCACCGCTATAGCGCACGACGCCCTTCTAAAGCCCTCAGCCACAAACCATCGTAAGCCACTCATTGTTGGATACGTCTCCACCCCAATAACTCCAAATCTTACAGCACGTTGTCGCGTGGACCAAACGAACGCAGCACAAACTAGTTTAGACGCTAGGGAAGGGAATGCGTTACTTTTCGCTGAAGTAGCAGTGGGGCTCGCTCCGCCCTGACCCGCTAGTACAAGTCGCGGGGATCAATCGGCTTACTCGACAGTCCCAGCTGCAAAACCTCCATCTGTTCGGGACGATCGAATACCTTGCCGGGAAACAATCTCTTCGTGATCACGCGTACGCCCCCGAAGGCCACCCCAAAAACCACCGCCATCACCATGAGCACGCCCGTTCCCATAATGATCTTGACCAGCGTGCTCGTGATCGGCGGATCCGTCGCCGTCTGGCTCGCCTCGTTCCAGGTCACTTGCGTCTCGTAGTTCACGGCATTTCGCAGCCGCGCCGCATACGCCGCCGAGCTGGGCGCCAGCACGATCGATAGCAGGGAACCCTTCCGCTCAACGCTGGTCTCCGCCAGTTTCGCGTTCGTGGAGAGCGACGTTTGCAGGTGGCGCAGGTGCAACTCCGCAAGCTGCGGCGTCGGATAGTCGATCAGCAGCAAGACCGCTTCTTGCGATCCATTCTTATAACGCGCAAACATCGCCTCCGCTCCGGACGCGAACCCCGCCTGATCCGCAAGCGACGCAAAATCAGCCCGTTCCGATACCTCGGCTGCCAGACGAAAGCCAACCGCCCCCAGCGCATATCTCTCCGAGCTTGCGATGCGCTCCTCTTTCGGAAGAAAGGTCTGAATCGGTGGAAACGGCGTCTTATCGGCGGAGATAACAATCTGCTGGAGCAAATCCCGAAGATCGCCCATCGTAACATCGGATGCGGGAGCAAGCTCGATGACCACATTGCCGGCGGACAGCAGTGCGCGATCCTTGTTAAGAGCTCCGGTATGACTCAAACTGGTGTCGAACGCCGTCATATCCGGCGAACGCAGATAGGTGAACGCCTCATAGGCGCCGCTGGAGTCTCGAAACTTGTACGCAAGAAGAGTCGTATTCTTGGTTTCCAGGCTATACGTTTGCGATGCCAGCTCGGCAAATCCCGATTCGGAGAACACCGCGCGTTTCCGATCGTCAGGCCCGAAATTCACCGCGAGTTTCTTGTAAGGGCCACTGGCCGTCCAATAGCCGAATTTTTGGGGAAGTACACTTGTCGCGTTCTGAGCCCGAAGCCCGGGTACCAGCAAGGTCAACGCAACAAATAAGAGGCGTGCGCGCATGAAGACGTTTCTATTAGACACCAACAGACTACTGCGGGTTCCGCGATTGTTCAACTAACGCCATCGCCGCGGACCGTTCCGACACGTTTTTGAGAGGCAGTCTGGGCAGATTAACCGTCACGCTGTTCAGGCTCTGGAGATAGCTCGCTACGCCCTGGTACAAACCTTCCGCAACCTTCTGCCGATGTTCGGGCTTCTTCAAGAGTTGTTCGTCGGCCGGGTTGCTCAAAAAAGAAATCTCCGTCAGGATCGATGGCATATCCGCCCCGATCAACACCACAAACGGGGCCTTGCGCACGCCCCGGTCCTTGGCCGTCTTGTTCGTTTTCTGGATGCGCTTCGCCAGCGACTCCTGAATGTCCGCCGCAAATTCCCTCGATTCATCGATCTTCTCGCTCCGCGCGATCTTCTTCACCAGGTCCTCGAGGTCATGCACGCCTTCCTGCGAGGTCGCGTTTTCCCGCGCCGCCACTTCCATGGCGTCTGGCGAGCCCTTCAAGTTCAAGTAGTAGGTTTCCACTCCGCGCGCCGCGTGGTCGTGGCTCGAGTTTGCGTGGATGGAAATAAACAGGTCGGCTTTGGCCTCATTCGCGATCCGCGTGCGCTCCTCCAGCGGCACAAAAGTATCGTCCGACCGCGTGTACACCACATCCGCGCCAGGCAAGCGTTGCTGCACGATCTTCCCCAGCCGCAGTGCCACGTCTAGGCAAAGGTCTTTCTCCATCAACCCCGTCGGGCCGATAGTGCCGGTGTCGTGCCCGCCGTGCCCCGCGTCGACCACAATTCGCCCAATCTTCAATCCCAAAGCACGCGTCAGCGTTGCTTGGCCGTCGCGCGTTGGTTGCGGCGTTGCTGGCGGCTGAATCAGGTCGGGCTTGGTCGAAACGGACTTCAGCGATTTCGCGTGCGGGTTTGCTCCCGTTAAGGTCGTGCCGCTTGGCGCCGCACCTCGCATTGCAGCGGGCGAGGCGTTCGCCGCCGCCAATCCACCTGCCGCACCGGCTCGTTCGTCCGGCACCATGGCAGGGGCGTTGGCGTTCGCTCCATCGGTAGCGGGTTGCGGCGCGGTGGCCTTGGATTTAGCCGCGCGCATCGCCGGCGCTTCGTCCCGGTACAGATCGATCATCAGCTCCGGCGGATTGCTCATCAGCGAAGCGGTGTAATCCTTCACTCCATTGACATCCAGCACCACGCGCACCACGCCCGCGTGATTCTGCGCCACGCGTACGGCCGTCAGCAGATCTCCCTCAACGTGAATATTGGCTTTCGCCATTTCCGGCGTAAGCCGCGCCGCGTGTAAATCGAAAAATATGCGATCGGGGTTGCGGATGCGCGCTGACGAGTACTGCACGCTATCTTCCAGGTCGATCGTCACTCGTGTCGACTCCGGCGAAGCGCTCGCGCTGATGCGCCTCACCCGCGGCGCGCCCCCGGACCCGGACGATGACCCACCAGAAGCCCCGGAAGGCACCGGCAGTTCCGCATCGCCGACCGGCGTACGCGAAGCCTCCGCCGTATCGGTTGTGGTCTTGCCCGAAGCCACCGCACGAGCCGAAGCACTCTTCGGCGGCGCGGGGTTGTCGCTATTCTGCAGCAGCGCTAATTCCGCCAGCGACTCCTGCACTTCCCGGCGGCTCGTCGAGCGCGGATACTTCTTCAAAAACTCACCGTACGTCTTTGACGCCAATGCGGAATCGCCTAGTTGGTCTTTCTCCAACTGCGCGATGTGCAGCATGGCATCTTGCCCATACTTGCTCGTGGGATACTCATGCATCAGGAAGCGATAGGAATCCACAGCCGACTGGTAGTAGTTGCGGCCAAAGCGGTCGCCCATCTCGATGTAAAGCTCCGCCACCGCCAGCAGCGCGTCGGGCACTTCCTGTGCGTGCGGGGTAATCAGGTACACGCGGCGGTAGCTGGAGGCAACTTGCTTGTATTCGGCCAGCGTGCGCTTGTTAGCTGCCTTGGTATTTAGAGCCGCGCGCTGATCTTCCGCCCGGCCATACTGCGCCGATGCCGCCTGGCGCTTCCCGGTGGTGTTGCCGCTGCCAGAACGTTCGGCCGCAAAGGAAGAAAACGCGCACAGCAGCACTACTCCGAGCGCGACAAAAACTGGCGAAACGCGGGCGAAGCTCCTGTGCAAAATTTTTCGGCTTGCGGTCATG
>JBGOVR010000042.1:0-31170 GCA_041478205.1 Candidatus Acidiferrum sp. | reverse complement strand
GATCGGAAACTGCTTTGCGCGTACAACGATTGATGAGTTCCTGCTCCACGCCACAGAGTTCCGGGAATTCCGAGAGGATACCCCGGCCGCCCAGCGCAACAACGAGATCGGCTACGTGCCCAATGGAGGGATTGGCGGAAATGCCGGAGAAACCGTCAGAGCCGCCACATTTCAAGCCGAGGCAGAGACGCGAGAGCGGTGCGGGAGTGCGCATCGATTTGTCCGCTTCGATGAGTGCAAGAAAGGTGTCGCGGACGGCCTTCGAGAGCATTGCGGTTTCCGAGCCCATTTGCTGCTGTTCGAAAACGAGCAAGGGCTTCGACAAATTCGGATCGCGGCGCTTGAGTTCCTCGAGCAGGATGGCCACCTGAGCGTGCTGGCAACCGAGGCTGAGGATGGTGGCGCCCGCCACGTTGGGATGGTGGATATAACCGGCGAGGAGGGCACAGAGGTTGCGTGAATCCTCGCGAGTGCCTCCGCAACCGCCCTCATGCATCAGGAACTTGATGCCATCGATGTTTCCAAACACTTTTGGAGAAGCAGCAAAGCGCTGGCCTTCGGTGAACTGAAAATTCCTGAGCTCTTCCGATTTGCCATCGCGATAGAGACGCACCAACTCCGCGACGTGGCGCCGGTATATTTGAGGCGCAGCGAATCCCAGTTCTTCTTCAAACGCTTGCTTCAGGACACCGAGATTTCTGTTTTCGCAGAAGACTAAGGGGAGGACGAGCCAGTAATTCCGCGTGCCAACCTGACCATCACTCCTGTGGTACCCGAGGAATGCCCGCTGCCGCCAAGCGGAAACATCTGGCGGGGTCCAGCGATAGGCTTGCGAATTGTCTTGGAAATCGGCCGCCGCGTGACGAACGTTGCGCGTCGTAAGCAGCTCTCCTTGCCGGATGTTTTCCACGGCCGTCCCGACGAGAACGCCATACATAAAGATCTGGCCGCCAGGGGCGAGGTCTTCCGTGATGATCTTGTGCTTGGCAGGGACGCTGGACGCCAACGTGTATGTCTTACCAGAGAAATCGACTTGATCGCCGTGGCGCAGCGCTGTCAGTGCCACGAGAACGTTGTCTCTCGGGTCTAGCTTCAGGACGCTGTTCGGCATAGTTTGATTCTCCGGCATTGTCCTCGGTGCCTGCAAGCAAGGCGGCCGCCAGAGAGCTGCGGAATCACCTTCGAACCGAAGTGCGGTCTTGCGAGCCGGTTTTGAACTGGTACGGAGATGAAGACACAAGGCATATATCAGGAGCGTTCCTGAATCTCAATCTAGAAAACTACAATTTGTGTGCTAAAAGACTTTAGCTCTTGAAGGGATCGGGCTGGCCATCGGGAAAGCGGCCGCTCATTATTCGAACCGAATCTACAAGGGAGACTGTTCATGCGAACCATTTTGCGCCTCAAGATGTCGAGAATGCTGTTGCTGGCGGGGCTCGCTCTACTGCTGATGTGCCCGCGGGGCGCAGCGCAGGTATCGCCTGCCGCCGCGACTCCGCCGATGGGCTGGAATAGCTGGAATCATTTCGCCGAGAAGATCGATGATGCGACCGTGAGGGCGCAAGCCGACGCCATGGTGTCGAGCGGCATGCGGGATGCCGGCTATGTGTACGTCAACATAGATGACACTTGGGAAGGAGAACGCGACGCGCAGGGCGTTCTGCACACGAACAACAAGTTTCCAGACATGAAGGCGTTGTCTGATTACGTACACGGGAAAGGCCTGAAATTGGGGATCTATTCCTCGCCTGGGCCGAAAACCTGCGCGAACTTTGAAGGCAGCTACGGTCACGAGGAACAGGACGCGCAGACCTATGCCGGTTGGGGCATAGATTATCTGAAATACGATCTCTGCGGACTGCGCGAAGTGATGAAAGGCGCGGGGTCACAAGAGGCCGCGCACAAAATCATGATCGACGCGTACGTCAAGATGCGCGACGCACTCCGCAAGACTGGCCGCCCCATCGTCTACAGCCTCTGCCAGTATGGTGACGACGCCGTCTGGCAATGGGGCGCCACGGTGGGAGGAAATCTGTGGCGAACCACCGACGACATCAGTGACCGGTACTCCAGCATGGCGGAAATCGGTTTTAGCCAGGCAGGGCTCGCGAAGTACGCCGGCCCGGGCCATTGGAACGATCCGGACATGCTCGAGGTTGGCAACGGCGGGATGAACATCAATGAATACCGCACGCATATGGGCCTGTGGGCCATCCTGGCAGCGCCGATGCTCGCCGGGAACGACCTGAGCACAATGAAACCGGAAACGGTTGCGCTGCTCACCAATCGCGAAGTGATCGCAATCGATCAGGACCCCGCAGGCAAACAAGGCGACCGCGTTCGTGCTGAGGGCCCCCTGGAGATATGGGCGCGGGCGCTCGCGGACGGATCAAAGGCGGTGGCGCTGTTTAACCGGCACCCTCAGCCGATGGAAATGCAAGTGGACTTCCGCGAACTCGGATTCAAAGGAGGCGTAAAAGTGCGCAACATCTGGGACGCAAAGGATCTCGGAAAGATGCAGGGCAACTACAAGGCACGCGTGCCAGGGCATGGCGTGGTGCTGCTGCGCGTCTCGGAGTAAGAATCCTGTTTTGGCCCAAGAAAACAGCGCGGATTTTCGCTATAGGAACCACTGCCGCTACCACATACGATTCTGGTAAATTGAGCGCGTTTGCCGCAATGCGGACTTAGACGGCGTTGCGTGGCCTCTCGCGACGGACGAAGTCCGTGTCCTGCGCGGGTTCCGACTCACATTCGATGGCGATGGTAGTGACTGGATGGTCGGGCGCTTCCTTCGGCAGGCCCGTAAATCGTATGCGGAAGCGATCCTGCTCGAAGAGGACCTTTTGGCTGGTCGCGAGAAGCCGCGCGGACTTGACGCCGGTCAGTAGGCCCGCCAAGGCAACCGTGTCGCCAGGCCAGAAGTGGACGTGCATGTAGAGCGTGTTGCCCTTGCGCGTAAAGCCCGCTAACTCCGATCGCTGGACCTGACAGCGATCTGAAGTGTAAATGGCTTCGGCATTGCGCGACGTCCACTGGCCTACTTCTCTGAGGACGCGCACCGACTCCTCGGGAATCGACCCATCCGGCTTCGGACCGATGTTGAGGAGATAATTGCCGCCACCGCTAGAACAGGAAACGAGGTTTCGCACCACGGTTTTTGGACTTTTCCAGTTGTCATCGGCGCGGTGGTAGCCCCAACTGTCGTTCAAGGTCATACAGCTTTCCCATGAGCGGGTGCCCTTTTCGGCGACGATCTCTTGTTCGGGTGTGGAGAAATCGCCGGGCAAGAGGTTACGGTTGTTTACGATGATGTCCGGCTGAAGCTGGAACACCATCTTGTTCATACGGTCGGACTCCCAGCCAGCGGCATCGAGCGGCCAGGCCACGTCGTACCAAAGCACGTCGATTTTTCCGTAGTTGGTCATCAACTCGCGGATGAGGCCGTGGGTGTATTCGACAAAGCGTTTTCGGGCATCTTCGTCTTTGGCGCAGCGGGCGCCATCGGGATGATGCCAGTCCATCAACGAATAGTAGAAACCGACGCGCAGGCCTTCGGCACGCGCTGCCGTCAGGTATTCGCGCACGAGATCGCGGCCGGCGGCTTGCTTCGGCGCGCAGTAGCTGGTGAGCTTGGTGTCGAAGTTGCAAAAGCCCTCGTGATGCTTGGTCGTCATGACCATGTACTTTTGGCCGGCGTCTTTGGCGAGCTTTGCCCAAGCGCGAGCTGCGTTAGGCTGCGGTTGAAAGCGCTTCGCCAGGAGCTCGTATTCGCCGACAGGAATACCCTCGTTTTCCATCGCCCACTCGTGGCGGCCCAGGACGCTGTACAAACCCCAGTGAATGAACATGCCGAAACGCGCTTCGTGCCACCACTTCATGCGGCGGATGCGCTCGGCTTCTTGCGCCTCTGCTGTTGGCGGTGGCGATAAAGTCTGGGTCTGCCCCAGAGTGGCCCTAGCACTTGGGGAAGCAGCCAGCGTGATGAGAGATGCGCTTGTGCCCACCAGCCAGTCCCGCCGCGGAATACGATTCGATTTCATGGCACTCGTCCTCTCCCTCAAGCAATCCAATCACAAGGCAGCCGAGGAGCAGTCAGTTCGCGACGTTTACTCCTCTAGCTTGAAAATCCTCTCCATCAACAGCCACTTTTCGCCGGGTTTGGCATTCGGGAGCGGTTTCTGAAACTTCCACATCAACTCTTCCCACTCTCGCACCTTCGGGCTCTCGCGGTCGGCTTTCGCTTTCGCTTCGAAGGAGAATTGCTCGTTGACTTCCATCACCAGGAACATGCGTGTGCCAAGCAAATAAATTTCCAGGTCAACCACGCCGTTTTGCTTGATGCTCTCGGTAATTTCGGGCCAGATCTTCTCGTGATGACGCTTGTATTCGGCGATCAACTGAGGATCCTCTTTTAGGTCCAACGTTAGACAGTATCTCTTGTTCATCGGACGGCTCACTTCGCTTCGCTCGGAGCGATCTCAAGCACATCGTCGCGGTGCGCGACCGGCGCCGGTTGGTACCCCCACATCGCGAAATAGAGCACATAGACGTAGCAAATCAGCGGAACTACAAACGCCCTCTGAATATTTGTGACGTCCGAAATGATGCCCATGATCGCTGGGCACACGGCTCCGCCGATGATGGACATCACAAGCAGCGATGATCCGAACTTCGTGAACGGCCCCAGGTTTTTGAGGCTGAGGGCAAAAATCGTGGGAAACATAATGGAATGGAAAAAACCAATTAAGACCACAGCCCAGACCGGGGCAGATCCCGAGGCCAGCAATGCGACAAACCCACAAACCAGCGCACCGCACGCAAACAGGCTAAGAAGTTTTGGCGCCGGGACGTGCTTCATGATCGCCGAGCCCGCGAACCGGCCCACCATGAAGCCGATAAGATGCATCTGCAGATAGTGAGCCGCAACTTTTTCGTGCGTGCCAGCGATGGTGTGTTCCGCAAAGCGAATGACGAAACTCGCTACGCCAACCTGCGCACCAACATAGAAGAATTGCGCCAAGACGCCTTTCATCAGATGGCGGTGCGCCCAGATGCCCCGGTGATCTCGTTCAGAAACGTTTGCTTCCTCCGAAGCGGCGGCACCCTTGTTTTCAGGCAGCTTGGATAGATAGATGAGGAGTGCGACAAACAGAAAAATGCCCGCGATGATCAGATACGGCGCTTTGACCATGTTGGCTTCCGAAACGCGATACGCCTGTATCTTTTCCGGCGTCATGGACGAGAACTGTGCCGTGGTGTACTCAACTCCTGACAAAATAAACGCGGCTCCGAGGAAGGGAGTGATTACCGCCCCCACCGAATTGAAAGACTGCGCGAGGTTGAGGCGACGCTCGGAGGTTTCCGGCGGACCAAGAACCGTGACGTAGGGATTGGCAGCAACTTCCAGGAAACACTGGCCGCACGCCATGACGAACAAGGCGAACAGGAAGAAACCGTAGATGCGGATGGTGGCCGCCGGAATAAAAAGAAATGCACCCGTGGCACAGATCAGCAGCCCGATCAGAATGCCGTTCTTGTAGCCAACGCGCTCCATCAGGCGCCCCGCGGGCAGCGCAGCCAGGAAATAGCCGCCAAAGAAAGCTGACTGGATTAGTGAGGATCGAAAATCGGTCAGGCTAAAGGCCTTCTTCAAATGCGGAATCAAAATGTCGTTGAGATTGACGCCCAGCGCCCACAGGAAGAAGAGGCTCGTGACCAGTACAAGGGGTAAGACGTAGCGACGTTCGGTGATCGGCGCGGTTACCTGAGTCATGTTTCTCCTCTACGTCAAAGCGCGATCGAGATGGACGTAACCGCCGTCGACGAACAAATACTGACCCGTGATGTGCCCCGCCTGCACAGAGAGCAGAAACAACACCATCGCGGCAATTTCTTCGGGTTGCGTCATTCTCTTGCCCAGCGGAATCTTCGACACAATTTGCTTCAACTTTTCTTCGGGGTTCGGGAAAGTGCTGAGCCATTGCTTGTACAGGGGAGTCATCACTTCCGCCGGAACAACGGCGTTCACGCGAATGCCGTACGGGAGCAATTCCACAGCCCACTCCCGCGTCAGCGCAAGGATCGCGCCTTTTGCAGACACATACCCCGAAGTGCCACCCTGACCGGTGAGAGCTGTTTTAGACGCAATGTTCACGATGCAGCCTTGCGACGCCTTCAGAGCGGGCAAGGAGTAGTGCGCCATGTTGTAGTAGTGCAGAAGATTCCGCTGCAGAGAACCTACATATTTCTCGGGGCTGCCGTGTTCGAGGCCGATGCGGTCATTCACGCCGGCGTTGTTGACAAGAACATCCAAGCGGCCGAATTCGCGGAGTGTTTGGTCGACCGCGGAGGAACAGTTGTCGGCCGCGGCGAGATCGACGCACACCAGTCCGCACATTTGGCCGCCGTTACGCAGCTCGGACTGGAGTTGGTGACCTGCTTGGGCGTCTTGATCTACAACGACGGGAATGGCACCCTCGCTCGCGCTCCCTCGCACGATCGCTGCCCCAATACCCTTCGCGCCGCCGGTAACGAGAACGACCTTATCTTTAAGCCGCAAGTCCATGGGCAGAAACCTTCAAACCATAAAACCGAATCGCATTGGCGCCGAAAATCTTTTCTTTGTCTTTGGCCGCGTAGCGGTCCACGTAGTCCTCGATCAGTTGCTTCACTTGCCGGTAGCTCGCCGCCAGTAAGCACACCGGCCAATCGGAACCGAACATCAACCTTTCCGGGCCAAATGCTTCAAAAACAACATCGAGATAGACTGTGAAATCTGCGGGCGCCCAGCGCTGCCAATCCGCTTCGGTAACGAGACCCGACAGCTTGCAATACACGTTTGGGTTTCCGGCGATATTTTTGATGTGCGCGCACCAGGACGCGCTATTGTTTGCCTTTATCTCCGGCTTCGCCATGTGATCGATGACAAACTTCTGCTCGGGTAGCAGCGAGACGAGGTCTATAGCGGCGGGGAGTTGCCTGGGATAAATGAGGATGTCGTACGTAAAGCCAAACTCCCGCAGACGTGAAACTCCGCGCACGAAGTCTCGCTGCACCAGGAACCGGTCGTCGGGCTCGGCCTGGGCAATGTGTCGAAACCCACGCAGTTTTTCGAACTGAGAGAAAAAGCGCAGCCGATGATCGACCTGCGGAGAAGCAAGGTCGATCCAGCCAACAACACCCACGACGCGTTTGTTGCGCTGCGCCAAATCGAGCAGGAACAAGGTTTCATTCTCCGACTGGTCCGCCTGGACGGCGATCGAGGCATCGATACCGTTGGCCTCCAGATCGCGGGCGAGATCCTGCGGCAGGAAGTCGCGCTTCAACGCTGCCATCGCCTCTGTGATCCAAGCGTCACGCGCGGGATCATACCTCCAGAAGTGTTGATGCGAATCGATTTTCATTAAATTTGGATCTACTCAGCGACGCACGTAGCTCTGCTCGCAGTGCGCCGCGCCTTCGACCTAACCCCGCGCGGTGAAAATACGCCAGGTGTTCCTAAGCGCGGTCAAGAAAATGAATTTCACCCAAATCCCGCAGGAGCGCAGCGGCGCTTTCCGCCGTGATGTCTCGCTGGGGCGTGCCCAGCATTTCGTATCCCACCATGAACTTCTGCACCGTGGCCGAACGCAGCAGCGGAGGAAAGTAGTGAGCGTGAAAATGCCACTCTGGATGTGGCTTGCCGTCGGTTGGCTGTTGGTGGAATCCCATGGTATAGGGAAACGCTGTTTTGAAGAGATTGTCGTAGCGGATCGTCAGACGCCGCAGGATTTCGCCCAGATCGTTGCGCTGGTCATCGCTCAAATCCACAAGACTGGAGGCGTGGCGGCGGCTTGCAATCATCGTCTCAAAGGGCCAGACCGCCCAATAAGGCACAAGCGCCACGAATCCTTCATTTTCGCAGACGATGCGCTCGCGGTGTTGGAGCTCCGTACTCAAATACGTGCAGAGCAGGCATGCACCGTGAGCTTGTCGATAGGCGAGTTGCGCGGCCGATTCGCGCGCGGGTTGGTTCGGCAATTCTTCGTTGGCCCAGATCTGGCAATGGGGATGCGGATTGCTGGCACCCATCAGGGCCCCGCGATTCTCGAAAATCTGCACGTGCTGCACCCACGGAAGCGCGCCCAGTTCCCGATACTGGTTCGTCCACACGTCAACGACCTGCCGCACTTCCTCCGGCTTCATCCGAGGTATGGTGAGGTCGTGCCGTGGAGAAAAACAGACTACGCGGCAGATGCCCCTCTCGGCGCGCGCGACGATCAGCCCACCGTGATCCGTTTCAACCGGGGGCGCGTCCGGCAACATGGCAGGATAGTCGTTGTCGAAAACGAAAGTGTTGGTGTACGCAGGATTTCGCAGTCCCCCGGCCCGGGAATTTCCCGGACACAGGTAGCACTCGGGATCGTAGTCGATCTGCGCCGGGATCGCGGGACTCGCGACTTGCCCAAGCCAGGGACGCTGCGTGCGATGCGGCGAAACTAGGACCCATTCGCGTAGCAGAGGATTCCAGCGGCGGTGGGGCGTATCCTGAAGATCTCTCGAGCTCATTACGATTTTTTCCGTCTACCGTTAAAGATCGGACGACGCAAACGGCCCAGCGCCCTCGGCCGGTTTGCAAATGTAGATCTGAGGCACGAGACCAGTCTCTCTCTGATAGGACTTGGCCATTTTTTCCTTGAATTCCCCGGCGTAACGCGCATCCACCAGATTGATGGTAGCCCCGCCGAAACCACCGCCGGTCATGCGCGCGCCGTAAACTCCTTTTTGCTGGTACGCCAGATCGACCATCAAGTCGAGTTCGCGGCAGCTGACCTCGTATAAATTCCGAAGGCTGCGATGGGATTCCGCCATGCGCTTTCCGAACCGGACGATATCGCCGGAGCGGAGCGCCTCCGCACTATCCAGCACCCGCGCGTTCTCCGTGACGACGTGCAGCGCGCGCTTATAGGTGACCTCCGAAAGCGCTTCGCGATGCTGTTCCAACTGCTCGGGGCTAACGTCTCGGAGCGCACGAATACCCGGCAAAACTCCGGCAAGGCGGCGGACGGCCTCTTCGCAATCCGCGCGCCGGCGATTGTACTCGCCGAAGGCCAGTTCATGCTTGACCATGGTGTTGCTGATCACCAGCTTGACGGAATCGGGAATCAAGAGAGATTCAAAGGTCAGCGCGCGGCAATCGAGCATGAGCGCGTGGTCCTTCTGTCCGTGCAGGGAAACGAATTGGTCCATAATACCGACGCGCGCGCCGACGAATTCATTTTCCGCCCTTTGGCAGAGCAGCGCCAATTGGACGCGATCCGGGGAGCAGCCAGACTGTTCGGCAAGAGCCAGCGCGGTCGCGACCTCAATCGCCGCGGAAGAGCTAAGCCCGGCACCAATGGGAACTTCACTTTCGATGAGCAGATTGGCTCCGCGAAGCCGAAAACCTGCTTGCTCCAGTTGCAGCGCCACCCCGACGGGATAATCGCTCCACGTCTTAGTGGGTGAAGAGGTCGCGGAAGACAAATCCGCTTCCGCGGTTGCTGAGAATTCCTCGGAGTAAATGCTAAGCCTGCGATCCTCTCTGGGGCTGACGGCGACCCAACAATAAAACTCGATCGCCGCAGGCATCGCGAAGCCGTCGTTGTAATCGGTGTGTTCCCCGATCAGGTTGACACGCCCGGGAGCACGGTAGACGTGCGGGGTCGCGCCAAACCGCGCGCGAAACCGCTCAACAATGGTGGAAAGTCGTGTCATGAACTTTTATCTAATCCAAAACCAAGTGAACCGGGAAAGCGAGGTCTGTGGCTCTTTCCTTATCTATTATGACCAGATGAATGCGAAGACTGCGATCCGCTCTTCTGTGGAGCCACACGCATGCCGCGCCGGCCGAGCAGAAGCATGAAGAAGCCAAACGCAAATAGAACAATCCCCCACACGAGGTTGATGTTCACGTCGAGGGATTGCCGGTAGCGCGAAGCATCTCCGAAAAAACCATACGCGGCCAAAATCAATCCAAGAAGTGAAAACAGGATTCCAATCGGTAGTCGGATGTCTATTCCCATGATTTTTTCTACCAGAAAATGACATTCAAAAGAAGCGTTCCGGCCAGGACTATGATCGCGAGAGATACTGGCCGGGCATACCAAGCAAGCGGCTCCTCCTCGGGACGCGGCGTCAACGAGTAGACCAGACCGGTGAGTTTGCTTTCTTCGGGCGCACGGGTGAGCAGGCTGACGAGAATGGTCACGAAGAAGCACGTCGTCCAGGCAAAAATGGCGGTCCAAAAATTCTGCGCCATCTCGCTCGGGTAGGTGTGCACCAGCCCAAGCCAGCCTCCTTTGATTCCGGGAACCGCTCCGGCGGAAAGCGTCAGGCCGTGATGAACGGCGGCGGCAGCAGTTCCAGAAAGCAATCCGGAGAACGCTCCATGACCGGTGGCTCGCTTCCAGAACATCCCCAGTAAAAACGTGGCGAACAGCGGCGCGTTTACGAACGCAAAGACAAGTTGCAGCATATCCATGATGTTGTTGAAGCGGTTCGCCATGTACGCCGCGGCGATGGAAAATGCGATGCCGAAGACGGTGGCCACGCGGCCCATCCAGAGGTAATGCTGATCCGTGGCGCCAGGCCGGATATAGGACTGATAGATATCGTAGGTCCAGACGGTGTTGAACGCCGTAACGTTTCCCGCCATGCCGGACATGAAGCTCGCGAGTAGCGCGGTGAGGCCGAGACCCAGCATGCCTGGCGGAAAATAGTGGAGGAGCATGTTGGGCACGGCAAGATCGTAGTCGAGCTGGGGCTTGCCGTCTTTGTCGAGGGCCGGCTTGCCGGTGGTTGCGTCCAGCTTATAGGGGATGATGCCGCGCCCCTGGGGCTCCGTAGTCGCGGTCATGCCCGCGTGGGTAACCGCGGGTGGCGTCGGCAGTGCTACGGCGATCAAGCCCGGTAGAATCACAAGAAAAGGAAACAACATCTTTGGGAGCGCGCCGATCAAGGGAGTGCGCCGCGCAGCGCTCATCGATTTAGCCGCCATGGCGCGCTGAATGACAAGAAAATCGGTGCACCAGTAACCGAAGGAAAGAACAAAGCCCAGACCCATTGCCAAACCGAACCATTCCACGCCGAGGGGATTGGTGTGCGCATGGCCCATGCCAACCCACGAGTGCGTGAAACTTGGATCGAGTTTCGCCTTCAAACCCGACCAACCTCCAACGCTCTTTAGTCCGAGCCAACTGAGGGGCAGAAATCCCGCGACGATCAGGAAGAACTGCACGACTTCGTTGTAGATAGCGCTGGATAGGCCGCCGAGAAACGTGTAGGCCAGCACAACCACGGCGGAAATCAAGATGGCAAAATCAAAAATCCATGACCCATTAAGTCCCAGCCGCTGAAAGGTGCCGTCGAAGATGCGCAACGTCTGAATGAGCTTGGCGATGGCGTACATCGAGATGCCGGAAGAAAAAATCGTCATGATGGCGAAGGAGATGGCGTTCAAACCGCGCGTTTTCTCGTCGAAACGCAGCCGGAGATACTCGGGCACGGAACGCGCGCGGGAGCCGTAATAGAACGGCATCATGAAGATACCGACAAAAACCATGGCGGGAATGGCGCCGATCCAGTAGAAATGCGAGGTGGCAATGCCATATTTGGCGCCCGAAGCGCCCATGCCGATTACTTCCTGCGCGCCGAGGTTGGCGGACATAAACGCCAGACCGCAGACCCAGGCGGGAATGGCGCGGCCGGCAAGAAAAAAATCGGTGCTGGTCTTTACCGAGCTCTTCAAAGCCACGCCGATGCCCAGGACGAACACGAAGTACAAACCCAGAATCAGCCAGTCTATTCCGGTCATGCTGGATGCACTCCTCTCTTGGTCCTGGGGCCGACTCGGTTCTTAGGTGTCATCGGCCATGCGTCTTCCGAATTGGCGTTTGCAAAGTTTGGAGGGTACATGAGGTCGCAGCTTGCCGCAAGCACTTGTCATCAGTGTAGAATGCGTGCGCCAGCTTTCGAATAACTTTTTTTGAATGTAGGAAAGTGTCTCGCGGTGAGGTTCGATGGCGTTTTTGGCACAACTCTTGCTCAAAACAAGAGCGAGTACCCACGGTACCAACTACGGGTGATTCTGAGAGGAAGAACATTTATGAACGGATTGCTGAAAAAAGTGCTGCGATTGATCGTCCCCGTATTCTTGTTGGCTGGGCCTGCCGCAGCGCAATCGAGCTACGACTTGCACTCACCCGACAACAGAATCGAAGTCAGAATCCGCACCGCCAAGCGCATCCGGTACGACGTGCTCCTGAAAGGCAACGCGCTGCTGCAAGATTGCGCGCTTTCCCTGGACATCGACCACAAAACGCTGGGGCTGGAGCCGAAAGTCCTAGCTGCGAAGGAACGCAGCTACAACCAGGTGCTTGAGCCGCCAGTCCATCAGAAATTCGCGAAGATTCGTGAGAACTACAACGAGCTGCGCCTTGAAATGGACGGTGACTATGCGGTGGTTTTCCGCGCCTACAACGAAGGCGCCGCCTATCGTTTCGAGACCTCGCTTTCTCAGCCGCAGGCGAAAGTCTACGGCGAAGAAGTGAAGTTTAATTTCCCCGCAGATTCCATCGTTTATTATCCACAGGAAGACAGCTTCTTCTCGCACAACGAGCGCAAGTATCTTCCGCAGCATTTGAGCGAAATCGCGCCGGCGTTCATTGCAACCATGCCCGCGGTCGCGGACGCGGGAGGCGGCGTTAAAGTAGCTATCGCAGAATCGGATGTGGAAGATTATCCGGGAATGTGGCTGCGCGGCACCGGCGGACGCGGTCTTTCCGGGACTTTTCCCCCTTACCCGCTAAAAGAGAAGTTGGAAAGAGACCGCGATTTCAGAGTCGTTGAGGCCGCCGACTACATCGCCGCTACCTCCGGCACGCGCACTTTTCCCTGGCGGCTCATGGGCATCGTCGAAAGGGACGGCGACCTGCTAACAAATCAATTGGTGTGGCTGTTGGCGAAGCCGTCGCAATTGCAAGACACCTCATGGATCAAGCCAGGCAAAGTCGCATGGGACTGGTGGAACGCCAACAACGTCTACGGTGTGGATTTTAAATCCGGAGTTAACACGCAGACCTACAAATACTACATCGACTTTGCCGCGAAATACGGCATCCAATACGTCATTTTGGACGAAGGCTGGTACAAGCTCGGAAACGTGCTGGAAGTCGTTCCGGAAATCAATATGGAGGAGCTGACCGCCTACGCCAAAGAAAAAAACGTGGGCATCATTCTTTGGGTCGTCTGGAAATCGCTCGACGATCAGCTAATCCCCGCGCTCGATCAATACGCAAAGTGGGGCGTCAAAGGAATCAAGGTCGACTTCATGCAGCGCGACGATCAGCTGCTGATCAACTTCTATCATAAAGTCAGCCGCGAAACGGCGAAGCGCAAGATGCTGGTCGATTTTCACGGCGGGCAGAAGCAAATCACGATGACCCGTACATGGCCCAACATGATCAGCGGAGAGGGCGTTCGCGGCATGGAGTGGAGCAAGTGGAGCGCGGACTCCGAACCCAAGCACAACGTCACGCTGCCTTTTACAAGAATGTTTCTTGGACCCATGGATTACACGCCCGGCGCGATGCGGAACGCTACCAAAGCCACTTTTGCTCCAATTTTCGAACAGCCGATGGCTTTGGGCACTCGCTGTCATCAGCTCGCCATGTACGTGGTATTCGAGAGTCCCTTGCAGATGCTAGCGGACAGCCCCTCGAATTACTTGCGGGAACCGGAGGCGATGGAGTTTCTCGCTCCCATCCCATCGACTTGGGACGAAACGAAGGTCCTGGATGCGCGCATCGCTGACTACGTCCTGGTGGCTCGGAGAAATGGCAAGGACTGGTATCTCGGGGCGATGACCGACTGGACGGCACGCGAGCTGGAAGTGGATTTTTCCTTCTTACCGGACGGCAACTTCTGGCTCGACGCCTACCAGGACGGCGTGAATGCCGACCGCTACGCGAGTGACTACAAGAAAGTGAAAATTCAGGTCAACAAAACCACGAAACTAAAGATCAAGCTGGCGCCAGGTGGCGGCTGGGCAGCGAGAATACTTCCTTAGTTTTTCGCTGGCTAGTCAAGAGAACTACTCTCCATGATGAATTGCTCGCATACGCTGCGGCCCTCATCTCGAAAGATCCACAATCGATGCTGGGCGGTTCTCGCCGTACTGGCTGCAACCTTGGGGAATTTCTCGACCGCGGCGGCTTTAGCGCGAAACCCTTCCCCACCGCAGTCGGGCGCCATCACCGTCGAAGGTACTGTTCGGAACCCGGCCGGCGAGCCCGTCGCCGGCGCGTCTGTGCTTCTTGAAGAAAAGGGCAACGCAACGCCAGTCGAGACGAAGACAAATGCAGACGGGACTTTCGTACTTTCCGCCGCCCGCGCCGGCACTTATACCGTGCGGGCGCAGAAATCAGGATTGCGCGATGCTGTCGCGGACGCGCTGGTCTTGTCGCCGGGAGACAAGAAGCATGTCGATTTGGTCCTCACCTCGCCTGGAGCGATGGAATTCAAGGACGAACCGAATTTCACGGTAGCAGGTGTTACCGATTGGACCAATCTTGGCTTGCATGGATCCGACGCTAGTTCGCGAACCAGCGAAGCACTCGCAAAGGAAACTCTGACGCTGAAATCTACGGAGTCGGAGAAAGCGTCCGGCGGCGCTTCAGGTAACCAGTACGATCTGGCCTTGGGTTACAGAGCCAAGGGCGACTTCGCGCAGGCTCGTGAGCAAGTCCGAAGAGTACTTGCGATGGCAGACAACGCAGAGGGGCACCATCTGTTAGGCGATCTTGATGAACGATTGGGCGACCCTCTGGCAGCAGTCCGCGAGTACGAACAGGCCGCTCGTATGGACCCGAGCGAGCAAAACTACTTCGAATGGGGTACGGAGCTCCTCCTCCACAGAGCGGCCCAGCCGGCCGTAGAAGTTTTTACGAAAGGGTCCAGCGCGCATCCGAATTCAGCGAGAATGCTGGCAGGGCTTGGCGCGGCTTTCTACACCGTCGGCTCATACGATGAAGCGGCCCGCCGCCTTTGCGATGCTTCCGACTTGCAGCCGTCAGACCCGGCTCCCTACCTCTTCCTCGGCAGAATAGAAAAGGCAACCCCCGCGCCGCTGCCCTGCAGCGAGCAAAAGTTGGCGCGGTTTGCGCGGGACCAGCCCGCAAATGCTCTCGCCAATTACTACTACGCGATAAGCCTTTGGAAGCGCAACAAAGGATCCGAGAATCCGGCAGGCTTGCAACAGGCCAAAGCGCTGCTCGAAAAAGCCGTGGCCATCGATCCCAAGCTCGACGAAGCGTACCTTCAACTCGGCATTTTACATTCCACGCGTAGCGATTTCGAGCAGGCCATTCGCGCTTACAAGAAGGCGATCGAAGTAAACCCGCACTTGGGCGAGGCCCACTACCGGCTCGGCTTGGCCTACCAACGAATTGGCGAGAAGACAAAGGCCCAACAGGAATTTCAAGTGTACAAGCAGGTCCAGAAGACAGAGGCTGCCGCAATCGAACGCCAGCGGCGGGAACTTCGCCAATTCTTGATTATTCTAAAGGACCAGCCGGCGGCCTCTCCGCCCCGTTGAGAAAACACGGAACAAACTATTTGGTTTTGGGTTTGATGCTCTCGATGATCCCGCTCCCTTCGCGAATCGTGAGTATCTGATTGGCATTTACTTGCGTGAACCGTTCTATCTTCTGCGTAGTCGGCCACTTGACCTCAATCAGGTCCACTGTTTGAGCTTTTCCGATGCCGAAGTGCAGGCGGAGGTCACACTGTGACATGACGCTGGAGCCGCCGTGGACCTCGTCCATCTGCGCGTGCTTCCCCGTCACCACGCGCACGCGAGCCCCGATGGCGGTGCGATTGCACTTGGTTCCGATCAATTTGATCTTGACCCAATTCTGCTTGTTACCGCCGTCGTTGCGAAGCAGCGAAGGCAGGTCGTTCATATTCAAAACCACGGCGTCGATGTCGCCATCGTTGTCGTAGTCCCCGAACGCAGCGCCGCGACTCGAGAAACGCTCGCTGATGCCGGGTCCCATCTCGGACGAAACGTCCTTGAATCGCCCATCGCCCAGGTTCTTGTACACCAGACGCGGGTTCTTGTACGTCTGGCCGGTTTCGTGCCCCTCAATCTCCGGATACACATGCCCATTGATCTGGAGTAGGTCCTGCCAGCCATCGTTGTCGAAATCGATAAAGCCGCAGCCCCATGCGACGTACTGGTTGTTGATTCCGATTCCGGAAGCGAACGTAACATCGCTGAATGTTCCGTCCGCGTTGTTGCGGTAGAGATTGCAAGTGTCATCCGCGAAATTCGTCTTGAAAATGTCGAACCATCCGTCACAGTCGTAGTCGGCCACGGCTACGCCCATGCCTGCTTGCTCGTGGCCGTTCTCGCTATAGGCGCAGCCGGCGATAACCGCGACATCGGTGAAAGTACCGTCGTGATTGTTGTGCAACAGGATGCTGGGTGCCGAGTCCACGGCCACATAAATATCCGGCCATCCATCGTTATCGAAATCATAAGAGACGGGTGTGATGGAATACCGCGGGCCCGGCTTCAAGATGCCTGATTTCTCGGAGACGTCGGTAAAAGTTCCGTCCCCGTTGTTGTGATAAAGAACGTTCGTGTCGCCCGGAAGACCGCGCGGGCCGCACATCACGGGGATCCCTTTCCACTGGCAAACGGCGGGATCGCTCGAAGAAGGAGTTTTTGCCGGGTCGAGCTTTATGTAATTGCACACGAAAAGATCCAAGTGCCCATCGCGGTCGTAGTCCAGCCACGTGCAGCCGGCGCCCCAGCGGATCTGCTCATCGTAAACACCGGCCTTGCGCGTCACGTCCGTAAACATCCCGTCACCGTTGTTGTGAAACAGGATGTTGTGTCCCCAGAAACAGCAGAACAGATCGTCCCAGCCATCGTTGTCGTAGTCGCCCACGCAGACGCCGGTCTGCCAGCCCGTGCGTGCCAACCCCGATTTTTCCGTAACGTCGGTGAAGGTTCCGTCACGGTTGTTCTTGTATAGATGAGAGGTTGGGGCTTTCCCGAGTGGCCAGTTGACATCAAAGCGTGTTCCATTCGTCAAATAAATATCCAGCCATCCATCATGGTCGTAATCAAAAAAAGCCAGTCCACTTCCTTTCGCTTCAATGATGTATTTTTTGTGATCGGCGCCACCCCAGACGTTCGGGGAATTCAAGCCGGCTTCCCTGGCTACATCGACGAACACGACCGGTGAGGTCGCTGGTGACGTCGAGACGCTCGGATTCGACACGTGAGGATTCGGTGCAGCCGCCGCTTCGAGAAGCATGGAACGCTTCCATTTCCAGAGGGGGCTTGTAAGCGCATCCAACAAAGTACTACCAAGAGCAACGCAGGAGGAACCCAGGAAACGTCGTCGCAGGGTGTTCATAACCTATGGCTTATCCAGGTCACCGGCCCACCACCTTTGCCGCTATCTTTGGAAACGATCGCGGCACAATACCCGTGCCTTCTTTTACCGCGATGATTCGATCGACAGGTACATTCGTCAACCTATCCACCCTCCCGCTCGGCCAAGTAATCTCCAAAGATTCAATTTTCACGCGTTTGCCCAGGCCAAAGAAAATCCGCGGATCGCTTGCGGACATATAACTCATTCCACCCTTTGCCTGTTCGACGTGCACGAACCCCTCTGAGGTTAACTTCAGCGAAGCGCCAATTCCGTCCCGATTTGACTTCGTCCCGATCAACAAAACTTCCAGCCAGTGATTGGCGTTCCCGCCATCGTTGCGCAGCAGCTCCGGATAGTCGCCGCGGTTATTGATGGCGATGTCGATGTCGCCGTCATCGTCGAAGTCAGCTGTAGCGATGCCGCGCCCGGCGATGGGGCGCAGGAAATCAGGACCCAAGGACTCCGACACTTTTTCGAACTGGCCTTTTCCCAAATTCCGGAACATCAGCAAAGGCTCCTTGTAAGTCACTTCGCTGTGGTAGAGCTGAACGTTGTCCAGCATGGCGCCGTTCAATTGCACGATGTCGTTCCAGCCGTCGTTGTCGTAATCCAGGAACTTCATGGACACGCCGCTCAGCAGGATGGCCTTGTTCCCGATCCCGGAGCGAAACGTGTAGTCATCGAACGTTCCATTCTGGTTGTTGTGGTACAGACGATTCAATTCGAAATCCAGGTGGGTGATATACACGTCCTGCCAGCCATCGCCGTCCACATCCGCGGCGTCGATGCCCATGCCCGCCTCGTAACGCCCGTCCTCGCTGGCCGCCAAGCCGGAAACCAGCGAGACATCCTGAAAAGTTCCGTCATGTTTGTTGAGGAACAAAAAATTCGGCCAAGTGTCGTTGGCGATGGCGATGTCTGGCCAGCCATCGTTGTTGAAGTCCGCCAGCACCACACCCATGCCCTTCGATTCGGGCTTGCCGACTCCCGACGCATCGCTCACGTCGGTGAAGGTGCCGTCGTGATTGTTATGGTACAGCTTGGTCTTCTGCCCTCTGTAGTTGCCCGGATTGCAGTAAGAACGATAGCCCGGCCGACGTTCGCCGCACCACAGGTTCGTCTTCGGCGTCCACTCGATGTAATTGGTGACCACCAAGTCGAGCCACCCATCCTTATCGTAGTCAAACCATCCCGCGCTGGTGGACCATCCGCCTTCGTCTGCCACACCGGCCTTGGCCGTGACGTCAGTGAAGGTTCCATCGCCGTTGTTGTGGTACAGGATGGCGCGGCCATAGCCGGTCACATACAGATCGGGGTAACCGTCGTTGTCGAAGTCTCCGACGGCGACACCCTGGCCGTAATGTCCCGCGTCTCCCACGCCGGCTTTCTCAGTGACGTCGGTAAACGTTCCGTCGCCGTTGTTGTGGTAGAGCGCGGAACGCAAGGGATGCGCTGGTTTGTAGATGTCGGTTTCACCCGATTGCACGAAGAAGAGATCCATCAACCCGTCCTGGTCGTAGTCGATCCAACCGACGCCGGTACCCATGGTCTCCAGATAATACTTTTCTTCGGTTTGTGTGGAGTCCTGAAGAAAATTGATTCCGGCCTCTTTTCGAACGTCGGTGTATCGGACGGTTATCCGAGAGTCTTGCGCCTTAGGAGTTTGCTCAGCGTGAGCCTTCTGATGGATGGCCACGCCAACAACAGCGCTCAGCGCCAGGATTGCGCTGCACATGCTTTCGAAGTCCGCTCTCCCGCCTGTCTTCGGCTTTTTCCCCATAAGTTTTCTCGGCGGTCTTAGAGTGTCCGGTCGGCGAGGGAAAGCGCCAGTTGAAGTAACTGCTGCCTGGCAGCCATCGGCATAGGCTCGCGTAACGAAGAGGCCGCCGCCGGGGCTCGGGACAATGCTTCTTCAATGCGATTTATGTCCAGCCCGCCAGCGGCGTTGCTGCCCTTGAAGCGATTCAGCACTTCCCTGGCCTTGGCGATTTCTCCGGTCTGGTAGTAAAAAACACCCAGCGTCGAATAACTCCCGGACCATTCCGGCAGCAGGTCCACGGCCCGCTCGAAATTCTCCTCGGCTTGCGGAGTCTTACCCTCCAGGACGGACACAATTCCCAGGCCCCAAAGAATTTTTCCGGAGCCAGGAATTCGCGCCAGACCTTTCCGCAATGTTTCTTCCGCACCGCCGGCATTTTTTTCGCGCAGCTCCACCAAAGCGAGCGAGAGGTAATACTGATCGTTATCCGGGTTTCGGCTGATCGCGTCCCGGAAAATCTCCGAAGCCCGGGCAGTATCGCCGAGATGTGCATGAATATCTCCGAGCAAAGCCAAGAAGGCGCCGTCCTGCTGGCCCTGCGCCGAAACTTGCTTGGCGGCTTCCAGCGCCTGGGCATAGGCACCTTTCCGGAAGTACGCGTCCGCCAAGTCGAATTTCACATCATCCGAGTCGGGATTCGCACCCAGCGCCGCCTGAAAATGCTGGATCGCGTCGTCGTACAAGCGGTAACGCGCGAGCAGCACACCCACCCCCGTCTGAGTTCGGTAGTCGCCCGCGCTCATCTGATCGAGCTGCACGATTGTCTTTCGGGCTTCCTCGGATTTCCCAAGTTTCAGATAAGTTTCCGCGAGCAGATAGAGGTTCTGCGGTTGGTCCGGGTGTTTGCTGACCTCTTCGGTCAGCTGCGTTAGGTCCAGTTGCGTGCGATCTCGATGCGAAAGGTTGGAGCGGTTGTCCAGGTAGTCGAAAAGATGCTGATACGGATACGGACCCGGCGCAGCGTCTTTCGATAGTGTCTGAAAAACATTCAAATCCCTGTGTGCCGCGTCCATCTGATGGAGGCTCCTCTCCACCATGGCGAGCTTGTAATATCCGGAAGCAGGCTCGCGGCTCACCTTGACGTATCGCCGGAGCAGGTCCTCTGCCTCCTGCAATCTCTTGCTCGTGGTTCGTAGATTCGCCAATTCCAGCAGCGCCTCGGAAAAATCGGGGTTCGCCCGGAGCACTTGCTGAAACAGCTCTTCGGCTCGTGCGTGATTTCCCTGCCGCTCCTCGATATAGCCCATGTTGAACAAGCAGGAAGCGTTGTGAGGATCTTGCTTCAGCCCCGCCTCAAAGTACTTCCTGGCTTCATCGAATCGTCCGAGATGCCGGTAAGAAAGCCCCATGAAAGCATAAGATCGCGCCGTAGGATCCAGCTCAATCAGCTTTTTGAACTCCTCGGTAGCTTTTTCCGCCTTTCCCGACATGAAGTAGCTCTCGCCCAGGGCGGCGTGGAGATCGGAGCGCTGTGGGGCGATTTTCACGCCGGTTTCCAGGAGGGGGATCGCGTCTTCGAAATAATTCTGGGACATGCTGACGCGGGCCAGGAGAAAGATGATGTCCGTATTCTCAGGGGCAAGCTTATGGGCGCGCACCAGCAAATCCAGAGCATCCACCGCCCTGGTCTGCTCCTGATAGACCTGCGCCAGCAAGTAGAGCGTTTCCGGTGAATCGGGTTTCAGTTTCAGCGCTCGATTCAACACCAGGTCCGCTTTCGTGTATTCGCTGGTCCGAAGATAAGCCTGTCCGAGGTTATAGAGAATCTCCACTGTTTCCGGCTGTAGTGCGTTGGCCTTTTCCAGTTCGAACTGCGCCGCCCGGTACTGTGTCTCGGAAGCCAGCAACACGCCCAGCGTGAAGTGCAACTGCACGTCATCTTTATTTTGCGCGGAAAGCTCCGTCGCCATCTTCAACCCTTCCGCGGTTCTGCCGGCTCGAAGGTAGGCGCGGGTTAGGTTGAAGCGCGTTGCGATATTCAAAGGGCGGACACGCTGAAAGTGAGAAATGGCCTCGGCCGGCGAACCCTTGGCCATCAGGACCAGGCCCAAGTTATAGTTTCCATCGCGATTGCCGGGCTCCAGACGCAAGACCTTCCTGAACTCCTTCTCTGCCAGGTCGAGTTTTTCCTGCGCGACGTAGGCGTTCCCGAGGTTGTTATGCGTCTTGGTGGAGTTGGGGTCGAGCTTCAGCGCCTGCTGAAGTGCCTCCAGGGCGTTTGCATAGTCCTTTTGGTTGCTGTACACAATTCCCAACAGGTTGTAGCAATCTACGCTCCTGGGATTCTGTTCAAGCTCCTCCTGTATTTTCTCTTTTGCCCTATCGATAAGACCTTGGCGAAGCAGTTCTTCCGCTTCCAGGAGACGTGACGAAATCCTCGAAGATTCCCGAGCATTGCCCCGGCTCGGTACGGATTGCTGCGCTGCATATCCTTTGGCAGAAATGAAAACCACCATCAGTGCAAGGATTCCCCGCAGGCCCGGCCGACTGCCCGCGCTTTTGGATGGACGCTGAAATGATGCGCCACTACTCATTCCCCAGCTTGCCTCCGCGTGCACTCTAATTGCAGCTGTTGAAAGGTCAATTTAGCATTTCCAATGCCTGCTGAGCCATCTTGTGCTGGGGTTGTTGGCGCAGAAGTGCCAGCAACACCTCTCTAGCTTTTCCCTTGTCCTTCAAAAGCACGTAGAGGCGCGCAAGATTGAGATAGGCTTGATCAAAGTTCGGCGCCACGCGGATGCAAATCTCAAATTTCTCCTTCGCCTTGGGATACTGTTCTTCGCGGACAAACAGAACGCCCAGGTTGTTGAGCGCGTCGGCATAATCCGGCCGCAAGTTCACCGCTTTTTCCAGATATTGCGAAGCGCGCTGGAGTTGCTCTTGCCGCGCGTAGAGCATTCCTAAGCTGTAGTGCGTCTCCGGATTATCAGGTTCAATTTCCAGCACGCGGCTCAGCAGTTTTTCCGCTTCCTCAACGGCTCCCTGCCGCCGATAAAGGTTTCCGAGGTTCAGCAGTGCTGTGACATAGCTCGGCCTCAGCAGCAAGGACTGCCGGAAGTTGCGGATGGCCTCGTCCGCCTGGCCTTCCTGCGCGGCGACCATTCCAAGATTGTTCCATGCTTCCGGATAGTCGGGACGCAGCTTCACCGTCTGCTCGAGGTACCGCCGCGCGTCCGGGAAAGCGTTTCTGCGCAGATAGAGCGTTCCCAGATTGTAATAAGCTTCAGGTTCCTGCGGCTTGGCCGCGATGACCTGCTGGAAAGACGCCGCCGCCTGCTCCAGATAACCGCGCTGAAACATCGCCACCCCATACGTAAAGTCGTTGCGTTGAAACTCCCCGCTGTAAAGCACTCCTTCGAACGGAAGCGCTCTCCGCATACGATCGGCAGCAGTACCCGGCACCCACCTCAGATCTTCCGCCAGCCGTTCGGGATTCACCGGCCCCTGGTAAACCTTAACGATCATGCCGTCCCCATTGACCAGGAGAGATGTGGGAAGCTCTAGATCCCTGCGACGGTCAAACAAGTAGCGATAAATAATATTGTAGATGCCAGCCATCTCTGGCGTGGCGAGCAGGACGGGGAAGGAAAACCCTTCTTTGACGACGAAGGATCGCACCGCTCCAGCATCGCCAGGGTCATCGACGTTGATGCCCAAGATGCGAAGCGCGCTTGAGGCCAGAGCCGACTGGTGTTTCTGGAAAAGTCGCATCTGCTCGCCGCAAGCCGGCGAAGTCGTTGCCCAAAAGTGGAGCAGCACGAAGCCGCCTCGGAACGAACGAAGATCCCGCATATTGCCCGCGAGGTCGCGCAAAGAAAACTCCGGCGCGCTCAAGGGCTCGATCAGCCATGTCTCGACCGACGCGGGCACAGTCTCCAACTTCTGAGCGTCGCCCGCGCGCGCATAAGATGCAGGTGCAGCCGCAAACGGCTTTGCCGCAAAATCTTCGGAGCCTTCCTCAATTTCGATTCGGCGGTCTACAGGTAAATGCTCGAAGACCTGAGTCAGCCCGCCGGGCCAGCGAATGGTAGCGCGAACGGTTCCTTGCGCTTTTCCGGCCCCAAAGAAAAGCTCCTTGGTGTGCTGGGATAGAAATCCAGAGCCGGCTTGGAGATACTTCGTCTGCCGCTGTCCTTCGGCTTCGACCGTCACCGCCGCCCCGATCGCATCGCGGTTGCTTTTCTTCCCGCGCAAGCGGAACGCGATCGAGTGGCCAAGCTCCTTCATCGCGTTGCGCAAAATCCGGAGCTGTGGCGCGTTTCGGTTCTTTAAAATAACTTCCAACCGCCCGTCGTGGTCCAGGTCCGCGAGTACGAACGAGCGGCTGTCGTCGGGAAAATCCAATCCCGCCGTTCCTGACACCTCGGAAAACGTCCCATCGTGGTTGTTCGCGTAAAAAACGTTCCTCTCGCAACCATTCCAAGCAGCGTCCGACCGGATCAGTTCATTGATGGCGTTCCACCCCAACTCGTAATTCCCCGACGGCGTTGCATTCTGGGGCGATTTCCCCACGACCTGCCGCCAAAAAAAACTCGCCACGTCCCCGTTGTCGCGCCCGGAAGTCTCGGGCCCTGAAATATAGCCATTCGCAATGTACAAATCCGGGTAGCCGTCGTGGTCAAAGTCCCAAGCGTCCGAGGACCACGCCCAGCGGCCCATCTCAACCCCCGCTGCGTGGCTGACGTTTTGAAACTTTCCATTTCCCTGATTCCGATACAGCGAATTGCCCCCCGCGTGTTGCCGATAAAGCCCGCGGAGGTTCTCCGGTTCTTTTTCATGAAAGCACTTTTGCTCCGAAACTCGCATGCCAGCAGGAGACCACATGTTCGCAACATACACGTCCTGCTTCCCGTCGTTGTCGAAATCGAACCAGCACGCGCTCATCCCCGCCCCGACGTCCTCCACGCCAGCTTCCGTGGACACCACCGTGAACCTTCCATCGCCGTTGTTGCGGTACAGGTTGTTTCGCCCGAAGTCGTTGGCCACATACAAGTCCGGCGCCCCGTCGGAGTTGTAGTCGCCCCAGGCACACGCAAAGCTATAGCGGTCGTTATCCACGTTCAATCCCGCCGCCTCCGTGCGATCCTGAAAGGTGGCATTCCCTTCGTTGTGAAGCAAAAAGTTCGGAGGCCCATTCCGCGCGTCAAAATAGGGAGCGGGATAGTGATACTGGTCCAGTCCCAGATAATAGCTGTACACGCAGAAATAAATATCGAGACGTCCGTCACCATCGTAGTCAGCTACGGCCGCGTGCGTGAACGTCCCCTGCGGAGGCCGCACAAACTGGAACGCATCGCGTTTCAGCGAAAACTTTCCGTTCCCCTGGTTCACGAAGAGCAGCGGTCCACTGCCGCAAACCACCAAAAGGTCCTGGAGCCCCTTGTTCTCAAAATCCGCGAACAACGCGCAGGCCGTGCCATCCAGCACGCCCACTCCGTCCTTCTCCGTCACATCCTCGAACGTTCCATCGCCGCGATTGCGATACAGCCGGTTGGGAAGTCCCGCAGGCTGGCAGACGTACAAGTCATCCAGTCCGTCGTCGTCGATATCTCCCACCGCCAAGCCGTTGTTCCCGTAAACGTCGATCCCGCACGCCCCGTCCAAAACCGTGCGCCAATAATCAACTCCGTGAAGCATCTGCTTTCGGTACGATTCCGTTTGGCCCAGCGCTTGGGAAGTAACATCAATGAATATCGGCTCGCGCGCCCGGCTGAGCATTTCCTCGGTCGCCTCCCATCGGAGCACTCGCCATCCATTTGATTCATCGCGCGCCCACTGGGTCAGCCAACGCCCGACGCGCTCCTCACGCCCCGTGTCCGTGCGCGTTCCGACAAGGTCATACCGGATGTCGATGCGCACCATCGGCGAAGAGCTCGCGGTTTCCTCGATCCCCACGATCTCGAATTCCGCCGTCTCCACCCGCGACATCGAGGCCAGGTAAGTTTTGATCTCGTGAAGAAATCGCTCGCGGCCCGCTACGACATTGCTCGAAAACCGTCTACGAAAAACATCGATCCCGGCCCCCGAACGCAAGCTGCTTTCCTGAATGGGCGCCAGCGAACTGGCTTCCACCGAAGTGTCCAGAAATTTCGTCAACACGCCGAGAGCGGGCGGCGCTGCCTTAAGGCCTTGGCTCCATTCCTCGAGGAGCCGCATGATTTCAAACGCGTACTTCTCCGTGACGTACTCATCCGCTCCCGGAACGACTTTGCGAAGAACCTCATCAAGCGGAGACTTCGCCGGATAGTGGGGCGTGACACGAAAATCAGCGAAGTGGAAAGAAAGGTTCAGATCCCCCGGGGTCTCTGCGAGTACCGGCCGGAAGGGCAACGTATGCATAGGCGCTGGAAGAAAAAGCACCGGCGCCCACCGCATCCTCCTCAGGAAGGTCCGGCGTGAAAGAGCCTGCTTTTCGTCTTTGTGACGCGCCATTCTCAAGGGTCCGCGCAGCGATCGTTCGGCGTTCGCATGCTAGCACCGTCTTCAGACCGGTTCTGTAGTGGCCAGTCTTTAGACTGGCCCGGGGACTTTTTCCGCAGCCTGTTCCGCCGCTAAGAGCCAGCTTTTCGCGTTGCCACACGCTCTCTTCCGCAGACTCATCCTTCAACCTGAAGCGCGCACAACGGAAAATGGCGGGGATTTCGATCAAACCTCTTCAGAGGGAGCGGGCCCCGAAGACTCTCGCAAAATCAGTTCCGCGGGAATCGGGTATTCCCTTCCCTGCGGATTGGCGGAGCAGGAGAGTTCATGCAGCGCGTCGGCCGCTATTTGCCCCAGCATGTCCCGATGGATGTCCACCGTCGTTAGGGACGGGTTACTGTATTCGGCCAGGCGCGTGTTGTCGAACCCCGTAACCGAAATATCCTGCGGCACGCGGCAGCCCCCCTTCAGCAATCCCTTGATGACGCCGACGGCGGTAAGATCGTTGACCGCCATCACCGCGGTGGGCCTCGGCGATAGTTTTGCGATGCTCAAGCCCGCCGCCAAGCCGCCTTCGAAGCGCAAGTCGCCGGGCAGTACGGGTCCCGGTTCCAATCCCAAATCCCGCATGCACTTTTCGTAGGCTTCCAACCGCGCCAGGTTGGACTTGAGCTTAGGCCGCCCGGCGATGAAGGCAATTCGTCGATGCCCGCATTTATGGAGATGTTCCACGATTTGCTTTATTCCCGAGAAGTAGTCGATTCGCAACTTGCTCACGTAGCCGCGAACCGGCGCGAGGTCCAGGAAAGTGACCGCAATCCTTCTGCGCGCAAATTCGTGGATCAGTCGCAAGCTGATCTCCGAGGTCATCACCGCAACGCCCCGGACGTTGTGCTCCATCATTCTCACCGCGGCCTCTCGGGTTCTCCGCGGATCGTAATTCGTATCGCTCAGAATGGCGTCGTAACCCAGCTGGCGCGCGCGCGTTTCAAAACTCTTGATCACTTCGGGGAAGAACGGGTTCACGATGTCGGACACAATGATCCCCAGCGTGCGGCTGTCGCGCGAAGCCAGGTGCCGCGCATGCGCGTTCGGAAAATATCCGAGGCGCTTCACCGTCAACAGCACCAGGCGGTGCGTGCGCCGCCCCACTTTGCCCGTCTTGTTCAAGACGTTAGACACCGTCGCGGTGGACACACCCGCCGCCTTGGCTACGTCACGAATGGTTAAACCCATAACCCTAGCATTTAGCTGTCCTCGACTAACTCCGAAGCTATACCAGAACCCTAGGCACCACAATCCACGTCTGCGCGCAGTATAGGGCAAAAAAAAATACTTGACAATGCGCAAAACGCCGTGTTATTAACCAGGTTAAGCGGTTAAGTGCTTTTGGGTGGCTGTGTCGGGGTTAAGCGGTTCAATTCTATTCCGGGGTTTTCGGGTCTCAATTTAACTGACGTTCGTGCCGTGTGGCGGAGGGCCTTGTTGCCCGAGGGGTTCGATCGAACGATCGATTACCCGGCTGTCCGCAAAAACCACAAACGGCGCGAGTCTTGCCGGGCATTTTGGGCTGAGGGGCCTGTGCCCGGTCGCGTACTGCGGTTAATACGGCACGGTGAAGGTGCCGAGGAGGAAGTTCATGAAGCGAATGGCCGTTTCCAGGTTGATCCGGCGAGCATCGTTGGCGATGACCGCCGCAATCGTAGTTATGCTGTTGTGCGTCACGCCGCTCCGCGCTCAAGTCGACACCGGCACCATCTTGGGCACCGTGACCGACGCTTCGGGTGCCTCCGTCCGCGGTGCCAATGTCACGCTCACGAACGAAGGCACGAACGCCACCCTCTCCACCGCTACCGGATCGGATGGTGGGTACAAATTCACGCCGGTAAGAATCGGGAGCTATAAGCTCAGCGCTTCCTTCCAAGGGTTCCAGACCATCGCGCAGCGCAACGTCAAGGTCGACGTCGGCTCCGACGTCGTCGTCGATTTTGCCCTCAAGCCCGGCAACGTTACGGAGACCATCGAGGTCACTTCGGCCGCTCCCGTGCTCGAAACCCAAAACGCCTCCGTAGGCCAAGTGGTTGATGAACGCGTCATCAACAATCTGGCCCTCAACGGCCGGAATTTCACTTTCCTTGCCCAGATAGCCGCAGGCGTGAACACTCCCCAGGCGGACACCCGCGGCAATGCGGCTAGCGGCGCCTTCGCGGCCAATGGTCTTCGCCCGGCGCAGAACAATTATCTGCTCGATGGCATCGACAACAACTCCGACACCGTGGATTTCCTGAACGGCACGAATTATGTCGTTCTTCCTCCGCTCGAGGCGGTTCAAGAATTTAAGGTTCAGACCTCGGACTTTAGCGCCGAGTTCGGCCGCTCCGGTGCCGCCGTGCTCAATGCCTCCATCAAATCCGGCACCAACCAGTTGCATGGCGCCGCCTGGGAGTTTTTGCGCAACGATAAGCTCGATGCCGCGGACTTTTTTGAAAATGCTGGCGGGATAAAAAAGGGTGCATTACGCCAGAACCAGTTCGGTTTCTCCGCTGGTGGCCCAGTCGTCCTTCCGAAACTGTTTAATGGCAAAAACAAAGTTTTCTTCTTCGGCGACTACGAAGGGCTGCGCAGAGTTCAGGGAACGGTTTTGACCGGCTCGGTCCCCGGCGTTGCCGAGCGCGCCAGCGGCTACACTAACTTCCAGGACCTGATCACCGGCCAATCGGGAACTCAGACTGACGCCCTTGGTCGTACGCTCCCCACCGGCACCATCCTGGACCCTGCAACCACCCGTGTCGTTCCTGGTGGATTTGTCCGAGATCCTTTCGGCACTTGCGGGTCCGCTCCGGCCGGCTTCGCCTTTACCCTCGCCGCCTGCAACCTGAACGTTATTCCCGCAGGGCGTTTGGATCTGAACGCCATTAAGCTGCTGAATCTCTATCCAGCGCCGACCACTTCCTCGCTTTTCTCCAATTTCGCCAATTCGCCAAAACTGTTCGAACACCGCAATTCCTTTGACTCCCGGGTGGATTTCAATCTTACCGACAAGAATCAGTTGTTCTTCAGGTTCAGCTTCGGAGACGATCCACAATTCATCCCGGCCATTTTCGGAGGCGTCGCCGACGGTGGCGGTTTTCAGCAGGGTAATCAAACCGCCCTCGCCCAGCAGAGCGCGTTGGGCTACACCCACACATTTTCTCCGACCTTGATCAACGTTGTGCGCGCGGGGCTCAATTACCTTCACACCACGCGCGTTTCTCCTCAGGCCAACGACCTGACCGACATTCCAGGACAGTTTGGCGTCCAGGGTATCCCTCAGTTGCAGGAGAATGGAGGACTTCCCGCTTTCGGATTTAGTGGACTGTCAACTCTGGGGAGTAACGCCTTCTTGCCTTCGGACGAAGTCAGTTCCACATTCCAGCTCACTGACGACGTCACCAAGATTCTCGGCAAGCATACTTTCAAGATGGGTTTTGAGTGGCAGCACGTCAAATTCTCCACTCTCCAGCCTCCCTGGTCCCGCGGAGAATTCGATTTTAGCGGTCTGTACACGGAAATCCCCGGCGTGGGCGGAGGTAATACCGGCCGCGCGCAATTCTTGCTGACTCCCATCGCCTCAACCGTGCCCGGCGGAATTGATTTCGTTGGGGGGGCTTCTGGAAACGGCGATGACGGATCGGTTCACAACGGCGTATTCGTCTCCAACATATCCTTGACCGATAACGGAAAAGACTACTACGGTGGCTATGTCCAAGACGACTGGAAGGTCACTCCCAAGCTGACTCTCAACCTCGGCGTGCGTTATGACTTTTTCGGTCTGGTCGGTGAGCATCATGAAAACCAGGCCAACTTCGTTCCTTCCGGGCCTCCCACCGGCGCTCCCATGTACATCATCCCGCCGGGGAAGAACTCGGGAAACCTCTCGCCGAGCTTCATCAGTTTGCTGGCTAAGGACGGCATCACTCTCGCCGTAACCAACAAGTACGGCCAGGGACTTGGCAATTCGCAGAAAGCCAATTTTGCGCCTCGTGTCGGCTTTGCCTATCAAGTCACGCCCAAACTAGTTGCTCGAGGCGGTTTTGGTCTTTTCTACAACGGCTTTGAAAACCGCGGTTTTTCACCAAACCTCGGCGAAAGCTATCCCTTCCAGTTCAATTTCCAGTTTCAACCGCCCGACGCCGGTCACGCTATCACTTTTCCGGGATGCCCCACGGCAGGTCCCGGTGGGTCGGCAACGTTTGAGACCGGTTTCTCTTGCACTCCCTTGGATCCACTCTTGGTCAACGCCAGTGGCTTGGCCCTCCGTGGACTTCCGTTCGACTACATCACTCCTTACTCTATGAGTGGCAACCTTACCCTCCAATATCAATTGACTCCTTCGATGTCCGTCCAGGCTGGCTACGTGACTTCCCTGGCGCGTCACCTGGAGACCTTTCCGAACACCAACAACGTCACTCAACTTGTGCCTACTGTCTTGCCTGCCGGCCAATCGACCAGTAACTTCGTTCCCTTTCCCGATTTCGGCCAAGGCTCAAGTTACGCGACCACCAACGCTAATAGCTTCTACCATTCCCTGCAGACCAAGGTCGAAAAGCATTATGCGATGGGCTTGAATTTCCTGGCCACCTACACTTGGTCCAAGGTGCGCACCGACGCTCACGACTTGCTTAACGGCGGGAGTCTGGCCGGATTCCGTGCTCCGGACGTTCCTGGTTTCGGAATCCATGGCGATTACAGCTTGGCTCCTTTCGATATTCGCAACGTTTTCCACTTCAGCGGAGGCTATGAGCTTCCCTTCGGAAAGGGCAAGCGTTTCATGTCCGACGCCTCCGGATTTGCGAACAAGGCCGTTGGAGGCTGGAACGTTATCTGGAGCACCACCCTCCAAGGTGGTCAGCCGATTACCCTCAGTTGCCCGTCCAGCACGGCCCAAGGGACCGGTTGTTACGACCTCTTCGTCGCCGGGCAAAGTCCGAAACTCGGGCTGCATACCGACTCGAATGGGAAGCTGAGCTGGTTCGGGAATCCAGCAGCATTCACGCAACCTTGTGCTTTGGGCGCTGGTGGCGTACCCGATCCTACTAAGCCGGTAGGGTGCGTTGCTCTGACGGGCCTCGGCGCCTTGGGTGGAGCTGGCACGCAGGTTCCCGGGCCGGGATTCCACAGGTTGGACTTCTCTCTTTTGAAGGACATCCAGATCAACGAGCGGTTCCGTCTCCAGTTCCGTACGGAGATATTCAACGTTTTCAACCACCCCAACTTCAACGCTCCCAATTTCGGCGGCAACGGCGTCAGCTCCGTCTCCGGGTCGGGAAACTTCACGAACAAGAGCTTTGGCGAAATCGGCTCCACTCGCGATGCTCCCTACGATCCGAGGCAGATCCAGTTCGCTTTGAAGCTGTACTACTAGCTCAGCCCGACAACTCCCCGCAGAGCGCGCGTCGAGGGCGCTCTGCGGGGAGTTTC
>JBGOVR010000033.1:0-33075 GCA_041478205.1 Candidatus Acidiferrum sp. | reverse complement strand
TATACGGTCGTGGTGGATGCGCCGGGATACGAGACTACGCAGAAAGACGTGGCCGTACCGGTGGCTTTGAAAGCTGAAGTTGATATTTACCTGAAACGCGTGGCGGGTGCAAACGAGAGCACGGGGGTTCCCGGCAGGCCGCAACTGGCGCCAAAAGCCAAGGAAGCGTTCGACAAAGGATTGCAAGCGCTGAGCGCGGACAAACTGAAAGAGGCGGAGAGGTATGTGGGCGAAGCGATGATGCTGGCGCCCGGGCACCCGGACGTGCTGTACATCCAGGGAGTGCTGGACCTGAAGCGGCACAACTGGGCTTCGGCGCAAAGCGTTCTGGAAAAGGCGACGCAGATCGATCCCAATCACGCGCGCGCTTTCGCCGCGCTGGGAATGGCGCTTTCCAACCAGGGGAAATACGACGACGCCATCGCGCCACTGGAGAAATCGCTGCAACTGGACGCCGCGGGCGGGTGGGAGACGCATTGGACGCTCGGCAAAGCGTATTACCAGCACGAACGATACGACGAGGCGCTGAAAATGTCGCAGCAGGCGCTGGCGGAGTCGAATGGGAAGGCGCCGGAGGTGGACCTGCTGGTGGCGCAGTCGCTCACGGCGGTGGGGCGATATGAGGATGCGGCGCGGGTGCTGCGAGAACTCCTGAAGAACCACGACGATCGCCCGGAAGCGGTGAACGCACGGCGCTGGCTGGAGCGCTTGACGGCCGACGGGAAAATCGCGCGAGAGTAGAGGCTTTAAAGAGTGGGGCAGCGGCTGATTGGATTGCCGTTGCAGGGATGCGGCCGTTTTCAGAAACCTTTGCGTTCTTCCGTGACGGGCATGCCGGAGTAGTGGACGCGAACTTCAAAGATAAAGCACTCTGGCCCCACGGTTGGTGACCGCCTTGGGTTTTTGCCTACGAGTTTAGGATGTTGAGGCCAGAGCGCCCGTATTCCCGTGGAGGTTACCGCTGGGACGTTGCTGCTTGCTCGGAAATCGCGATTTGCTTGGGATTACAACCGGGTCGATGGCCAGGGAGCCGACTCGATTGCGAAAGCCGCTGCCGTCGAGCCTACGTTATTCCGAATCCGAATGAATGAGGGTATGGATTTGAAGTTCAAGCGCTTGATTGTACTGGCGCTCGATCTGGAGTTCCGTCTGGAGTTTTTTCACCAGCAATTCGAGGTGGGCTATTTCGCCACGCAATTTCTGGACATCGGCACTGCTGGGCGGGCGAGTTGGTGCCTGCGCGGGAGGTTGCGCGTGCTGGGGAGGACCAGGGAGACCTGCCACAGGCCTGGGAGTGAAGGCATCGGCCAAAGCGCGCGGCCAGGCTGACTCAGGCTGCGCCGGCGGAGGAACGTAAACGCTGGGGGCCGGAGGTGGCGCGAAAAGATTGGTCAAAGCATTGGGGGCATGGAGGCCGCTCGGCGGCGCGGCGCGATCGGGCGAAGTCGTGGGAGCAGGTTTGGGGCTGAGCAACGCTTTCACGCGGCTGATGAGTTCCTGCGGCTGGAACGGCTTGCGGATCAATTCGTCAGCATGAACGGCTACGGCTTTGTCGGCGACGGTTTTGTTGACGACGCCGGACATCAGGACGACGGGGATACCGCCGAACTGGGGGTGCTGCTTGACTTGGGTGCAGACGGAGTAGCCGTCCTGGTCCGGCATGATGACGTCGGTAATGACGGCGTCGGGCGGAGTCTGTTCGAACTGGGCGAGCGCGGAGGCGGCGTCTGCGCAGGTGACGACGTTGATGTTCTCGCGGCGGAAGGCGATCTTGACGACCTCGCGCATGGTGGCGCTGTCATCGATGAAGTAGACCGTGGGGGTGCGTTTGGGGGTCGCGTCCGTTAGAGGTGGGACGATCATGGCTTCGCTCATAGCGCTTCCTTGTCCGCCAGGTCACGAGCGCCTTCATCGTACTCGCGCATGGCATCGAGCATCAGGTCTGTTGCTGAGCGCAGCACGGTGTGCTGCGCCGACGTAGCTCCGTACACGAATTTGTAGACGCCAGAGCCACCTTGCACGCAGCTCTTGATAATGTGGACGACGGCCTCGTCACCGAACAAGCTGCCACATTCGGCGTGGGTGATGTTACCGGCGTCGAAGAAGAGCAGGGCGTCGGTTTCACCGGCATTGATGTGCAGAGCGCCGGTCTGGTGCGCATGTCCGAGCATTTGCAGCACGCCGGGAAGATCGTGGTGCGTGAGACTGCCGCTGAGGCTGGTGTCTGCTTGGGCGAGCATTTGCGTGGGTTGAAAGCCCTCGGCCTTGCTGATGATGATGTTTTTTATGTGGGAGGCGATGACTGCGGGAGCGCGACCACGGTCGATGTAGTCGTCGCAGCCGGCTTGGAAGGCTTCCATGAGAGCGCGTTGGCTGCCGTCACCGAGCGCGATGATGGGTAGGGCGGCGTTCTTGGCATCCGCGCGGATGATCTTGGCGATTTCGAGAGCGCCCATCTCGCGCATGTTGGTGGCACAGACGATGGCCGTTGGCGCGTCGTACTCGAGAGTGGTGAGCGCAAAGGCGGCCTGGGTGCTGGATACGACCTCGAATCCTTCCCGCTTCAGCGCGTCGCCGAGGCGCTTGGCGAAATACACATTGCTGTCGATCAAGAGAATCTTTGCAGGACGGCCCGCGGCGATCATGGGCGCGCCTCTTGCGCCACCGCTAAGTCCGGCAGGGAAGCGGGCGACGCGCCGGGGCCCGGCGTAAGCGCCGCCAAATTGAGCACTTCGATCACGTCACCGTCGTGGGATAGCCAGCCGGCAACATGCGGCATGTCGGTTTCGCCGGCGGGCATCATTTCCGCAAAGATTAACTCGCAGTCTACGGTGACGGGCAGCGCGATCCATTCGACTTGAGTGGCGTAACGCCGCTGGGCAATCAGATAGAAACGCCGGGCCGTCAGGCTCTTGCCGATGAGTTTTTCCGCGACGTCGCATACGGGCACGATGCGGCCGCGGCGCAAGATCACACCTTCAATTTCCTTGGTGCGGTGAGGAAAGCGAAATATGCGGCTGGGAGCGACGAGCTCGGCGATGTGGCCGGCGGCAACGGCAAAGCGGCGCTCGCCTAGGCGCAGCAGGACGAAGGAATCGGAATCGGGGATGGGGCTCATTGCGTGAGACTCGCGTCTTCGCTGGTGTCGATGGGAGCGGCTTCGATAGGGCCGGTAGCGTCGATGAGGGCGGCGTCCGCGGGCGCGGGGTCGCTTGGCAGCAGCGACGCGTCCAGCAAGGCGAGCTCGTCAAGGGTCAGAAATCCCTCAGGTTTGACCACCGGGACGACAGTCTGATCGATGGCAGTCAGCCCGCGATACCAATCTTGCTCTTCGTGGCAGAATGCGCCCGGGAGCGCCTGAAGGCGGGTCATGGTCGTCATTTTCTCGATGCCGTCGACGAGCAGGGCCGTTCTGGTGCGCCGCAAGACAAAGACGAGTGCGGCACGCGATGCGGGCAGGCCGAAGTGTAGGGCGCCATTCACGACATAAAGCGAATTCTCTCCGCGCCGCACGATCTGGCGGACTTTACGAAGGCTGGGCTGCGAAATTTCTTTTGCCACGCCGGAGAGAGTGTCTACGCTGCGCACTTCCTGAACGGACGCCGACGAAACCGCGAACAGCTGGCCGCTCACGCGAAACAGAATGATCTGCTCGGTGCGGACGGGGCGGGACTTTGGCGGCGAGGGGAGGCGCACTATTTCACTCCCACAGGAGTGGCTCTACAGATGCCGATGACGCGTTTTTCGATGGCGGCGTAGATGTCGTCGAGGCCGAGGACGTGATCGACTGCACCGACTTTGATGGCTTCGGCGGGCATGCCGAAGATCACGGAGGTGGCTTCGTCTTGCGCGATGACCAGTCCGCTAGCGGATTGGATCGCTTTCGCGCCAGCCGCACCGTCGTTGCCCATGCCGGTGAGAACTACTCCGATGCTCATCGCACCGGCGTAGGCCGCGACGGTCTCCATGGTCACGTCGATGCACGGCAGATATCCGTTGATGCGCCCCGAGGTGCTATCGAGCTGGATGCGGCCCGTGGGGGTGACGCGCAAGTGTTGCGCGCCAGGGCAGATGTAGAGAGTGCCAGGCTGAACAGTCTCGTTGGCTTCCGCTTCCTTTACTCGAATGCTCGTAAACTCGGCAAGTTGGGCGGCGTACTGAGTGGTGAACGCCGCGGGCATGTGCTGTACGAGAAAGACCGCGGCCGGGAAGTCGCGCGTGAAGCCTGGTGCGAGACGCATGACGGTCGCAGGTCCGCCCGTCGAGGCGCCGAGGACAACTACCGGGAAGCGCTGGTCGACCGGCGCGGTTTGGGGACGCCGGGGCGCTGCAGCGGGTGGAGGACTGCCCGCGGAGCCTTGAACCGTCGAGGCCAAGCGCGAAGCGGTGCGTACGACACGCACCTTTGCGGCCATGCGTACTTTGCGGAGGAGTTCCTCTTTCACGTTTTGCATGTCGAGGTCGATACCGCTTGAGGGCTTGGCGACGAATTCGATGGCGCCTAGCTCCAACGCTTTCAGCGTGCTTGCGGCACCCTCTCGCGATTCCGAGCTCACGATCACAATCGGACGCGGATTGGTGGTCATGATTTGCGCGGTGGCCTGCAGGCCATCGACGTGCGGCATGTTGATATCCATCGTGATGACGTCGGGCTTCAGCGATTCCGCCAGCGCGATGGCTTCGCGTCCATCTTTTGCCTGACCCACGACCTGCAACTGGTCGTCAGCGCTAAAAATGGTCTCGAGGACCTTGCGCATGAAGGCCGAGTCGTCAACGACGAGCACGCGAAACTTTTTGTTGGTACTGGGTGCCATCGCTGATCTACGCCACCGGTACAGGCTGGCGCGTTGCCTCCGTCCCCATAAGTTGTTCGACTGCTGCGATCAATTGATCTTCCTGTACGGGCTTGGTCAGGAATGCCACTGCGCCCTCCTTCATCGCCCGGTCGCGATGTTTCGCGCCGGCACGAGAGGTTACGACCATCACGGGAATGCGCCGCGTCGCGGCGCTCTGACGCAATTGCACCATCAGCTCATAGCCGGTCATGCGCGGCATTTCGAGGTCGGTGATCACCAGGTGGCAGCCGTGCTGGGCGACGATTTCCGCGGCTTCCAGGCCGTCTGCCGCCAGCTTCACACGGTAGCCATTTTTCTCCAGCATGCGGCCAACGAATTTGCGCACGCTGATGGAATCGTCGGCCACGACGATGACGCGCTCGTGCTGAACGCGGTCGATGGCTTCGGCGGGAATGGTGCCGCGTGCCACCGCCTCGGAACCCGGAGCGAATATGCGCGCGGCGCTGGCGCTGGCTTGTAGCGTCCGCCGTTCGTTCGGTTCGGTGGCCACCATGCGATTCAGGTCGATCAGAAGAATCAAACTGCCGTCGGGAGCAATGGTCGTTCCGGGAAATAGTTTTACCCGGCGGAGGTACTCGCCAAGATTCTTGATAACGATCTCGTCTTTACCGAGGACTTCTTCGACAACCAAGCCGATCTGACGATTTCCGGCATTGGCCACAACCATCCGGAAATATCCATTGATGGGCTCGAGGGGAGGCAACCCGAGGTAGGAGTCCAGTCGGACCACCTCGGTGACGACATCGCGCACTTTGGTCAGGAGCTTGCCGCCCACGTCCTCGATTTCATCGGCTCGCAAACGCCGGATTTCTTCTACAACGGCAAGTGGAAGGGCAAAACTAGTGCCTCCACAGCGGACAAACAGTGCGGGCGAAATGATGAGGGTCAGCGGTACCTTTAGCGTGAATTTTGTACCCTGGCCACGCGTGCTCTGGATGTCGATTTCGCCGTTCAACGTGTTGAGGTTGGCGCGCACGACGTCGAGCCCGACGCCTCGTCCGGCAAGCTCGGTCTTGACGGGAGCGGTCGAGAATCCCGGATGAAAGAGCATCTCGCGCAGATCGCGCTCGGTGAGCCGATCGGCGGTTTCGAGAGAAACAAGGCCGCGCTCGATGGCGCTTTGCTTTACGCGCTCGTAATCGATCCCGCCGCCGTCATCTTCCACTTCGACGTAGATGTGGTTTCCGCGGTGGTAGGCGTGGAGCGAAACTTTACCGGTTTCGGCTTTGCCGGCCGACCTGCGCGCTTCCGCAGGCTCGATGCCGTGGGCGACAGAATTGCGAACGAGGTGCACCAGGGGGTCGGAAATCTGTTGAATGATGTTGTTGTCCAGCTCGGTTTCATTGCCAGCGAGATCCAGCTCGACTTGCTTGCCAGCCGATTTGGCCGCATCCCTGACGGCACGAGAGAGTCGCGAATAAAGAGTGCCGATGGGCACCATGCGCGCCGCGGTGAATTCATCCTGTAGGTGATGCGCGAGTTTGGTGAATTCGTCGATGTCGCCTTCAACGCGATTGATGTAGCCCTCGAGCTGCGTCAGGACTTCGTTGACGTCGGCGGAAATCTCGGCCATGGACCTGGAAAGAATATTGAAATCGTCGTAGCGGTCCATCTCGAGTTCGCTGAACTCCGAAAAGAACGAGGTGTCGCCCGCGGCTGCACTGGTGAGCCTTTGGGGGGTCGTAGCCTGATTCCAGGCCGCGGCCGGACGTGACGAGCTTATGCGGTTGAACTCGTACTTCTCCTGGAACTCATTTACTTTGCCCTGCAGGCGTTCCTTTGAAAAACTCAGCGTGTCGACGAGCTTTTCGAGTTCCGCCACACGTCCGACCATGCGGGTCCTGTTGATGACCAGCTCTCCGACCGTATTCATCATGCGGTCGAGGCGTTCGAGCGCAATGCGCACGGATTTTGCAGTTGAAACTGTGCCGGCCGGCTGTCTGGAGGCTTTACGCGGCGAGGCTTCGTCGGGTGCCGCAAGCTCAGTTTCGCCAGAGAATTTAGCTTCTCCAGCGTTCGATACTTCTTGTGGAACCTCGTCCTCTTCCACATCCAGCGGTGCAAACTCGGCGATGCGACCGAGCAAGGAATCGACTCCCGCTCGCATCTCCGACTCGTCGGCCCACTGCTGGTGAAGCGTCTTCTTCAGGACATCGACGGACTCGAGACACAGATCGACAACGGCGGGGGATGGCTCGATCTCTCCATCCCGGAGGCGGCCGATCAAATCTTCGACGCGGTGGGCGATGGCGCCCAGCCGGCTGAGACCCACTTGCGCGGCGGAGCCCTTTACGGTGTGAATGGCGCGGAAAAGCCGGTTGATCTCCTCGGGATTGTTATTCCCCTCGAGCGAGATCAAGCAGTCGCTGACCACCTGAAGATGTTCTTCTGCTTCCGGCTGGAAGAATTCCAGGATTTCGGCGGGGACCGCATCGTCCACGGGCAACGCGTCAAAATATGAGCCGGTGGCGGCGGCGGCCGGGGCTTCGTTGAGGGCCGGCGCGGTGCGAGATTCAGGCTGCGGGTAATTCAGAGGCGCAGGTTCCGGCGGGAACGCAAAACGATAACGTTCCTTAAACTCCGCGATGTCTTCGAAATTCTCCTGGCCGGTATCGCTGATTTCGAGCAAATCGGCTTCGAGCAGGGAGATGCCGTCGGAGAGAAACTCGGTCAGGGGCCCATGTAAATCGTTACCCAGCGTGGCGTTCATCGCATACTGAAAGACGTGCGCCAGTTTACCGGCCACTTCGGAAAACTTCGGAAAGCCGTAGCTGGCCGATGTGCCGCTCAAAGTATGACCGGAGATGTACAGGCGCTCGAGATCCTCGCGGCGAGGTTCCACGTCCTGGAGGACGCTGACGTACTCCCGCAGATACTGGAGGTGCTCGGATGCCTCCTGGAGGAAGAGCTCGACGGCTTCGCGGTCCGGCATGCTCACGCGAGTCCCTCCATCACGAGTTCGGGCTTCTGGAGTTCTTCAGCGGTCGGTTTGCGGTAAAGAATGCAATCGTTGAGCACGATGGCTTGAAACTTGACGGGCATCTTGGCGATCGACTCGGAATGACCAAGAAAGAGGTATCCGCCGGGTTCGAGCGTGTCGTAGAACCGCTGTACCAGGCTGCGCCGACGTTCTTCGGAGAAATAAATCATTACATTCATACAAAAAATAAGATCCATGCGCCCAACGTACACCGCCGAGGCCAAATTCATTTGTGCGAAGGTCACCATTTTTCTTAGGCGAGACTTCGTTTGATAGCCGTCCTTAACTTGCGTGAAGTGCGCGCCTAGCTGCTTTTCGCTGACACTCCCCAGGCTACGGCCGCTGTAAATGCCTCGCTCCGCGTGCTTCAGGGCGTTCCTGCTGACATCGGTCGCGAGGATCTCGAGTTTCCAGGTGTCCGCAAAGGAAAGCGCGTCGGAGATGGTGATGGCAATCGAATAGGGTTCCTCCCCGGTGGAACAACCGGCACTCCACACACGCAGGGTTCGTGGGTCTTTCCAAAACTTCTTCACGTGCAATTCGGGCAACACGCGCTTCTCAAAAGCTTCGTAAACGCCGGGATAACGGAAAAACGACGTTTCCTGGGTGAGCAGGCGCTCGAGTAGAGCTTCGTACTCGACGTTGGTCTTGCGAATCGCGCGGAGAAGCTCCGTGCCGCTCGTAAACTTTTTGGCCGCCAAATGCTCGCGCACTCGTGTGGAGAAGAATCGCTCCCGCGATTGGTCAAGGCAGATGCCTGTCCGCTCTTCGATGAGCATGCGGATCTCGTTCAACTCATGTTCGTTCAGACCGGCCGCGGGCCCTTGGCGTTCGCTCATGTGGTCACGTTTCCGCTCCCGGTGGTGCGCTGGAGCAGGGAATGGGTGCTTACCTCAGAGCGCCTGCCGGGACGGGCCGCTCGGACTCCTCCGAATGCCCGGCTTGTTTGGTTGCCGCACGGAATTGGGCCAAGGCTTCGTTCAATTGGTCCGAAAGCTTCACGAGCTGGCTAACGGTTGCGACGGTGCCACGCGTGCCCTGCGAGGTCTGGCGCGTAATGCTGGAGATGATCTGCATCGCGTGTGCGACGCCTTCCGTACCGCGCACCTGCTGTTTTGACGCCAGCGAGATCTCCTGCACGAGTTCGGCAGACTGGCGGACGACGGTGGAGATGGCGTCGAGGGCGCGCCCGGCCTGATCGGCCAGGGCTGCGCCGCCTTCGACTTCCTTGGTGCCTTCTTCCATGACTACCACGGCTTCGTTCGTCTCCGCTTGGATGGCCTTGATGAGGGCCGCAATGTCTTTCGTGGCGCTGCGGGAATGTTCGGCGAGCTTGCGAACTTCGTCGGCGACAACCGCGAAACCGCGGCCGGCCTCGCCAGCGCGCGCTGCTTCGATGGCGGCGTTCAAGGCGAGCAAGTTGGTCTGCTCGGTGATGTCGTTGATGACGTTGATGATTTCGGAGATTTCCAGGGAGCGGTCGCCTAGCGATTTAATCTTTTTCGCGGAGGCTTGCACGGATGCGCGGATGCGCTGCATTCCTTCGAGGGTGTCGCGTACGGCGCGGTTGCCTTGCTCGGCGGCGTCAAGGGCACGTCGTGCCGCTTCCGCGCTAGCTTCCGCGTTGTTGGACACCTGCTTCATGGAAACCGTCAGTTCTTCCACGGCGCTCGACGTATTGGTAATTTCCTGATCCTGTTGCGTGGCACCTGCCTGCATTTCATCGGCGGCAACGAGAATGTTGTTGGAGCATGCGGTGACTTCCATGGCCGCTTTGCGCACGCGCTCGAGAACCTTGGTGAAATTGTCGAGCATGTAGTTGATGGAATCCGCTACGTTTCCGAGAGCATCGTTGGTGACTTTACCGCGGAGCGACAAGTCTCCGCGGGCGACCTGGTTGATTACCGTCAACAGCTCGGTGATGCTGCGCTGTAGGTTTTCGTTGGCTTCCTGGTTGCTGGTGGCCTTGGAAACTTTGGTGATCGCGCGGTTGAGGTTTTCGGCGATGTAGCCAAGCTCATCGTTCGAATTGACTTCCACGCGCGCCCGGCTGTCGCCGGCGGCAAATCGCTCCGAGAATTCCGCGAGCTGCTGAACCGGAGTTATGAGCCCGCCAAACAGGCGCCATGCTAGAAGTCCGGCCATGCCGACCACCATCAGTAAGGCGATCAGCACGGAGCCACTCGAGCCACTGGGCAACGCACTGAAGTCGAACATGGACACGCCGCCGGATTGCCGGCCGGCACTGTAGGCCAGCCCGAGCACGGCAAACAGAACGAAGGTGTTTGCCAGGACGAGCGTCCAAATTGTGGAACTCAATCGCGATTTCATGCCTTCCTCCAAATCTTTACGGCGGCAGCCGCAGCGCCCGCCGGTAGGGTCCCCGTGATTCTCAAATGCTGGGCCCCGGAAATACCTCGAGTAATCTCCTCAAATCGATCACCAGCGCCAGCCGGTCGTCGTGGCGCAGCATGGCAACGCAATGGGGCACGTTCTCCGGCGCCTGCTCCAGCAAATCGTCCGTGTTGACGACGTAGGTGCCGATCACTTCATCCGAGGCGATCCCCACACGCACCTTGTCGTGATGCCCCTCGCTAGGCAGTGAAGCGACGACCACATGCTTCGGCAAAAGTCCAGGACGGCGGCCTTCCGTCAAAGCGATGTCGATCAAGGGCACAATCGCGCCCCGTAAGTTGAAGATGCCCAGAAGGTACGCCGGAGCGAGCGGCAACTTCGTGAGCAGCGGCCAGTCCAACACTTCTTCCACGTCCAGCACCGGCAGGCAGAATCGTTCTCGCCCGCTACGAAAGACGCAGAACTGCGATTCCGGTGGGCGCTCTTCGAGCGGGCCCAGCGCCTCAAGCAGATCGGATACGTCCGCGTCGGCGGCAAGTGGAGTCAAATGGAAGTCTTCGATCATCCGTTTATCGCCCTCGAGCCACTCTGCTATGCGAACCTTCGGACGGCGCGCAGCAGTTCGTCGCGGGTGAATGGCTTGGTGATGTAGCCATCGGCCCCTTGCTGCTCACCCCAGTACTTGTCGCTCACCGAATCTTTCGATGTCACCATGATCACCGGGATGGTGTTGAACTGCGCGTTGTTCTTCAGCTCGCGGCAAATTTGAAAACCATTGCGCTCCGGCATGATTACGTCCAGCAGAATCAAGCTGGGGCGCTCCGCGACAATTGCCTCCTCGACGCGCCTCGGATCGTTGATCCCGACGGGCTTATATCCTTCGTTCTCAAGCAGCCCTTGCATGAGCTTCACTTGGGCCGGCGAGTCGTCGACGATAAGAACTTTTTTCAGCACGGCAGAGGGCTCCGAATAGTTCTCCAAAGACCAGAGGTGCACGTCAGCGGCCAGCTTGAAGGTACAGAGTGGCTTGATGTCGATTTGATATAAGCGTTTAACAATGAGTCGTTTGCGGGAAGAGAGGGAGGGCTCAACGGCGCCGGGATGTGGACGGTGATGCGCCTTCCGTCTCAGCTTGAGATGCATTCTCAGCTTCCCGCATCTCGCTTCCCAGCGATGAGAATCTCTGCATGATTTCGTTGATGCGCAGCGCCATGCTATGAATCGTTTTTATCTGAGCGAGGGACTCCTTGGAGAGCTGCCCAGGCTCAAGCAGGAGCAATTCGGCGTTTCCCAGCATCGAAGTCAGCGCGTTATTGACGCTGTGCTTCATGTCCGTCATGTAACGGCCAAGCGTCGCGTCTCGTTCGTTTCGCGTGGCTTTGCTTTCGGCTTGCCGAGCGAGCCGCAGAGCTTCCGTCCGGCGCAACGACTCGCCAGCCACCAACAAGAGTGTTTGCGTCCAGTCTTCCCGCAGGGGGATATGCACGAGGCGGGGATACCGAGAGCGCAACTGCGCCAGCTCCCGCAAATCCGCTGGCGCGCAAAGGATTACTGCGGCAGCAGACTCCAGAGCACGGAGGACGTCCGAGAGCTTGCCGCGAAGCAAGGGGCCCACGACGACGAGGTCGTGCGGCAGCACTTCGTGCTCCTTCCAGAGATCGCTACCGAGCACGGTGATTCCGGGGGCTTGCCGCTCGGCTTGCCAGCATGCCGTTAGCAGCCGGGCGAATTCGGTTTCATCGGTAAGAATCAATACATTGGAGTTTGGCAAAAGGGAACTGCTCCCAGTAGCATTCTTCCGGCCTGATTAGAGGCCTCTGATTCTCGCTACAGCTTTTCTGCTTCGTCCAGCGCCGAAAGCAAACGCTTCGTGCTGATGCCCAAATTCACCGCGGCTTCCGTGTCTTTCGCTTGCTTCGCGACGTCGACACGTTCTTGCAGACGTGACACTTCAATGCGTGCGACGGATAGCGCGTTACCAAGCCCCGTGGCGTTACCTGTCCCCTTGGCGGCTTCCGTTGCCGCGGTCACTAGAGCCCGCGCAACAACCGCCCTGCGCAGATCCTCGGCGGACGGACCGTCTTCGCTGACGAACGCGGTGACTTCCCAGGAAGACATTAAAATGCGAGCCTTGCCAATCTTGACGGTGGTCATGGAGCGGCCACGGGTAGGCGGCGTAGCGATCAGTTGTTCCCAAATCTGTTCCAGGCAAGAATCAAAATCCAGAGTCTCGGCCGGCTGGGGCTTCTGCGTTTGCTCCGAAGCGACGCGGGCCATCGGCGTATTTTGTGAGGTTCCGCGGGTGGGAGCACCAGAGACAAGAGGCGCGAGACCTCCACTCTCTTTGGGTGCGATGCGCTCCAGTGCATGTTCGACATCGGTTCGCAGGGCCAATAGCTTTTCGAAGGTTTCGTTGACGGAGCGCTCCGTATATTCTTTCTGGAAAGGCTGCTTCCATTCGTCGGCAACTTCCTGGATCTTTGCCACTGGCTCGGCAGTCGAAAGGCCAAAGTGGTGGCAGTCGATGATGCGTACGCCACCTGAATCGAGCAAGCTCAGGCCCGACCGGATGGCGATTAGGTCGGCGTGCATCAATTCGATGAGCGTGCGGCGGATGAGGAAATTGAAACGGATGAAAGCCAGGAGGGAAGAGGGTTCGTAGAACATCCCACCGGCGGTTTCCTTCACCTTGCGGCCTTGCTCGATGAAATTTGTCTTTAGCATGTCGCGAAGGCTACGAAAGCCGCGCAAGGCCAGGATCATTTTTTCGAGGGGTTCGCACCAGGCGAGCGGCGCGGTATCGACATTGCCCAGCACGGGTTTCATGACCTGGGCGGCGTCTTCCAGCTCAATTTGCTTATGGTAGATTTTTGCGGGAGCGCAAAGTGCAAAATACTGGACCAGCAGGAAATCAACTTTGTCCCGGTCCGTGTTCGTTTTGGAAGGCTTGCGCACGTGACGCTGGATGAGTGCACGGAGGCCGCCTTCACTGGCGTTCAGCGTAGTCGTCTGCAGCAAGTGCCGAAGCTGGTGAACGAGGACTTTCTGATCCATGGCGTCGAGCCAAGTCTGGACCTTGCTGAAAAGCGGCAACTCCGGTTTTTCTGGCAAGTTTCGCTGGTCTGGAGGAAGAGGGATTTCGATTTCGAGCTGCTTCGCCAACGCGAGGTAAATCGGGAAGACGGCACGAGCCTCAGCCCAGTGCTCCTGCCGCGAGCCATCGGTCCGCGACTTATCGGGCCGCGTCGCGGCGGATAGGTTTAGTGTGGTAATCGTTTTGCTCACGGTTGTGTCACCCAGTCGCAAGGACCTTGTGCAAATCTAACGGCCACCGCTTTACGCCCTTCGTGGTACTGCACGGCGATCACAATCGCGTCCGCCGTACACCCTTTCCGATTAAGCTCGAGCCTCACGCGATCGTCGAATTCCAGGGGCAAAGTGGACAGGAATATGGCGAATTCCGTATTGCCGAACTCCAAGACGGTCGCTTCTTTGAGCTTCGTGTTCCCCCCACGAAGCGCGGTTACCTGTACTGGCAGGCGAACAGCGCCAGCTTGGGGGAAAAAACGCGCCAATTGCTCCGCACAACTCGGTTCGTGCTCGGTGAGCGCCACCTCACTTGACCGTTTCACGTCGCCTCTCGATTTGCTGGCTCACACGTTCGGCCCATCCGGGGGCCGGACATTGTGAACGCACCCGATAGAGACAGAGTCCCAGAGGTAAGGAAGCACGTGTGACGCCAAAGCGGGTGGGTTGCAAGGAACATAGAAGGCAATGAAACTGCGAGGTTTACGGAAGCGGCTGTGGTTAGTCGTGGCTCAATCGTCTCACGGTGACACGCGGGCGTCTCAGCCTTTGGCCGGCTGCGCAACGCAAACCGGGTTGGCCCGTGAGACGTTCAAAGGTCATTGGGATGCCGTTTGAGCCTTTGTTTCTTCAGCGAGCGCCCCAGGTTTTGCAGAAATGTTATAGCGCTTGAGCTTGCGATACAGAGTTGCGCGGCTGATGCCCAACATCCTTCCGGCCAATGCCTTGTCGCCATTGGCCTGCTCGAATACGCGCAGAATGGTCATGCGCTCCATTTCCGCGAGGGCGGTCGTGGAAAGGGACGCCGTATCCGTCGAGGAGATGGCCATTGAAGACGCTTGGTCCATGCGAATCGCGGGCGGGAGATCGCTCACATCGATGATATGCCGGTCGCCGAGGGTAACCGCCCGCGCGACACAATTCTCAAGCTCGCGAATGTTGCCGGGCCAGTCATACTGCAAAAGGCTTTTCATTGCAGCGGGTGTCACTTGTAGATTCTCGCCGCGCGCGTAGCGGTCAAGGAAATGGTGGGCGAGCATGGGAATATCCGAGCGGCGGTCGCGTAAAGCGGGGAGATGAACGGTCACGACGTTCAGGCGGAAATAGAGATCCTTGCGGAAGGTGCCGTCGCGGTAGGCTGTTTCGAGATCGCGGTTCGTGGCGGCGATGACGCGCACGTCGATGTTGACCTTCTCGTTGCTGCCAACCGGGCGAACTTCCTTTTCCTGCAGCACGCGCAGGAGCTTCGCTTGCATCTCCAGCGGGAGCTCGCCAATCTCATCCAGAAAAATCGTCCCACCGTGAGCGGCTTGAAATAATCCGGCCTTCGATCTGGACGCGCCGGTGAACGCTCCCTTTTCGTAGCCAAACAGCTCACTCTCCATCAAGGTGGGGACGAGCGAACCGCAATCGACGGCGACGAACGGCGTCTGCGCCATGGAACCGCGAAAATGAATGGCGCGGGCCGCCAGTTCTTTCCCGGTACCGCTTTCCCCAGAAATCAAGACCGGCGTGCGCGTGTCTTTCAGACGCGAGATCATCCGGAGAACGTCTTGAATGTTCGCGGAGGTGCCGATGATGCCGTCGAGGTTTTGTTCCGTGCTGACCCGCTCGCGCAAAAATTCATTTTCGGTAACCAGCCGGATTTTTTCGGCCATGCGCTGAAGCAACAGCCGCATCTTTTCGACGCGGAAAGGCTTCTCGATGTAGTCGTACGCCCCGAGTTTCATGGCATCGACGGCGGATTCGATGGAACCATGCCCAGTCATGATCGCCACTTCGGTACGGGGAAGCAGGGCCTTGATTCGGCGCAAGAGTTCGACGCCGGATTGGCTCGGTAGCTTAAGATCCGTTAGGACCAGATCGGGAGCTTCGGCGTCCAGCCGCGCGCTGGCCGCCTCCGCACTCTCCGCCTCGGTACACGCGAATCCCAGCGAATTGCCAATGGTCATGCACAGACGGCGGATGCTCTGCTCGTCATCTACTACCAGCAATCGTATTTTCAGTTCGGCGCTCATGGTTTCCCGAAAGTCTTCTCCACAATGGTTAGTAATTGTTGCACCCGAAACGGCTTTTCAATACACGGCGTGCCGCTTTGCGCGAGCAGCGCCTGGGTATCGCTGTTCGCGGTATCCCCGCTGATGAGGATAATCCGGGCGCAGAGTTCGGGGCGATTTTGCTGGATCCAGGCATGAACTTCCGCGCCATTTACGGAACCTGGCATGCGAATGTCGGAAATCACGCCGAAATATTGCCCATCGCTGAGTCTTGCGAGTCCCTCAGCGCCGGAAGCGGCGCCCACGACAGCATATCCGCGTCGCTCGAGTGCAGCCCGCAGAAACGCGGTCACCGAGGGTTCATCCTCGATCAAGAGAATCGGCGCGGAAGCTGAACTTAGAGATCGCGGGCTCATCGACCCGCTTCTTTCGCGATCGTCGCTTCCGGTGCCGCTTCGCTTGCGACCGGAATACGCACTACGAATGTACTGCCTTGGCTCTCCTCGTTCTTGCAGCACAAAATCTCGCCGCCATGCGCGCGCACGATGCCGTAGCAGATACTCAGTCCCAGACCGGTGCCTTTCGCCGCTTGCTTGGTAGTGTAAAAGGGGTCGAAAATGCGCTCGGGATCGGCCACGCCGGTGCCGTTGTCGGTGACTGCGATTTCAATGAGAGCGTCCCGGCGTCGCGTGCAGATGGAGATGTGCCCGCGTGCTCCTACTTCTTGCACGGCGTCATAGGCGTTATTGAGGATATTCAGGAAAACCTGCTGCAGCTGTTGCGCATCTCCCAGGGCCGGAGCCAGGTTTTCGTCAAAGTCCTCTGAAACTTCGACCCCGTGGCTGGCGAAGTCATAGCTGCGTAATTTGATCGTTTGGCGCAGCACCGCGTTAACGTGGACGAGTTCACGTTGCACGGGTCGCTGGCGGGCGAAACTCAGCAGGTCCTGCACGATGTCCTTGGTGCGCTGAGTCTCATGCAAAATGATCTGCAGGTCCTCACGCGCCGCCGCGGGCATTGCGGGATTCTCGAGCAGCAAGTCCGTAAAGCCCAAAATGGCGGCGAGCGGATTGTTGACCTCGTGGGCCACGCCAGAAACCAGCCGGCCGATGGTAGCCATCTTTTCCGAGTGGGCGAGTTTGGCCTGGAGGAGCGCCGCGTCGGTGATATCGGTCATGACGACCACGACGCTGTTTACGACGCTCTGCTCGTCGCGCATAGGGCTCAAGCTGATGGAAAAATACCCCATCGAGGCGTCACTGCGGCGGACGCGAAGCTCCAGGTTTTCTACTTGCTGTCCGTGGGCGGTGGTCTCGAGGGCGGCTTCGAAGTCCTCACGATGTGAAGATTCGACCCAATCCACAAGCCGGTGGCCGATGAGTTCGTCTTCCCGGTAGCCGGATTCAAAACAACGGCGGTTGGCATAGCTGATAAGCCCGGCGGTATCGAGCACCAGGATCATACTTTGCGTGGTATTGAGAATTTTCTGGTTGAAGTCGCGTTCCCGCTGCAATTGCGACTGAAACGTCCTCTGTTCGGTAACGTCCAGCATCAGACCGCGAATTTGCGCGATCTTTCCGTCGGCATCCCGCACAGCGGTGATGTTCTGCAATGTGTGCAGCAGCGTGCCGTCCTTGCGGCGTAACGTTTCTTCGTAGTTACGAAGAACTCCGCGTTCCGACAGCGCGCGCAAGAAACGCTCTCGCGCGGCAGCGACAGGATAAAGGTGCGGACCGACATCGGCACGGAGTAGTTCCTCGCGCGAGTCGTATCCAAGCATGCGCACCATGGCATCATTTACGTCGAGAAATCGTCCGTCCGGGGTAGCAAAAAACAAACCTTCCTGAATGCTGTCAAACAACTCGCGGTAGCGGCGTTCCGCCTCCCGGCGATCAGTCATATCCTTCAGCACGTGGATCGTACGAGTGTCATCGTCCGATAGACCCGGAGTCCGGGACGTAGACACCAAAAAGATTCGTTCGGGAGACGCCACGACATATTCTTCCCGCGCCTGGTGAGTATCGCGGCAGAACGGGCAGGGCAGGTCGCTGCCGGTCTCCGCGATTTGTCGAAGGCTGCTCATGGCTTCGCCTACGAGCGCGACCGGTGGAACACCTAGATGAAAAGCCAGAGACTTATTTGTGCGTACGATTTTCCAGGAGCGATCGTGGACCACGATATAGTCGCTGATGGCATCGATGTCTTCGACCCATTGCCGCTTGGAGCGCTCCAGTTGCGAAAACCTCCGGAAATTCTCGAGCGAGAGAGCCGCATGGCTCGCTAGCGCGTGGAGGAGGCGTCGCTCGGAATTGTCCAGCGTCTTTCGATCGCGAAGCAGGGAGATGGAACCGAGGCTCTCGTTGTCGCTCGCTACGATCGGTACAAAGATGACCACCCCGGATGAGTCTTCCGGCAAGTGAGGTACGGTTGTCTCCGCTAGAAGCGGGCGAACCTCGATTTCGTGCCGGTTCTCCCGGGCGGAACGAATTAGGGCGCTCTGCTGCAATGCGTCCAGGCGGATTTCGCCGCTGGCTGCTTGATAGAGGTCGGTCTCTCGCCCGCGAAACACCATTACGCCGCCCCACTTGGCGTCGAGCATACGCGCAGCGCGTCTTGCGAAGCGTTCCAGGAATTCCGGAAGATGGCGAGACTGAGCCGCATCGACGGCGAGTTCCATCAGTTCTTCGGCATTTTGGCGTAACGGACGCACAGATTCACTCGTTCCACGGCGGCGGGAGAGAGGGGCCGACTGCTTGGAGGTGGCTCTAGGCATTCTTGAACCGAAACGCGTTACTCCGCGTCTCAATCTGACGACTTCCACGCACGTCTACGCTACACAGTCATCTCAATCTGAGTCAATCACCGAAGATTGGAGTGTTGCTGAAATCGCCTACCGTCGCCGGGGTTCGCCGAGAGGCGTCTCAGCGTGAGACCCAGTGCAGCGAAAGGCAGGTCCACTGAGACGCTGAACGAAGAATTAATCATGCCCACCGCGAGCTCGTCTGACCGCTAACTTCACTGTTGCGTTGAGTTTGTCTGCGAATTCCACCTGAACCGAACCTCCTTGGCGGAGTCTTCAAGAGCTGGCATCCCACGTGCCTTCTCTACCGCGGGGTATCTTCCATTCAGAGAGGGGTAGCGTCGATGAGATCCAGGTGGACACGGATAGTGCTAGCCAGTGCAGCGTCTACGATGCTTTTCGGGGCTTGCGCTTTCGGGCAATCGGGGACGACGGACGAAGGCAAACGGAAGGTTAAGTCAAAGGTCGCACCGGCGTATCCGGAGCTGGCGCGGCGCATGAACATAACCGGTAAGGTGAAGATTGAAGTGGTCATTTCACCCGATGGACATGTAAAGAGTAGTCGCGCGATAGGTGGTCATCCGTTGTTGGTTCAAGCCTGCCAGGACGCGGTGAAGGAATGGAAGTTTGTCGCGGCGCCCGAAGAATCCACGCAAGTGGTCGAATTTGATTTTGCGGGTTCCGGCAACTAGAGCAGGTGGGGGAATGCAATGTTTCGGCAGGAGCGGCCTGACTAGGCTGCGTCGCCGCGGGGAGCGGAGGTTTTCGAAATGACGATCGGCAAGAGATTATATTTAGGTTTTGCATCGATTCTGGTCATTCTGGTCATACTGTTCGCCGTGAACTTGATCTCGGGGATCAAGGAACGGTCCGCGCGGAACGATGCGTCGGCGGCTTTGAAGAGCGTGCGTGCGGTCGAAGGCGTGCGCTACCAGATCATGCTCAATCGAAACAACCTCAACAACTTCCTCTTGAGCGGCGATCCTCGCGATGAAGAGAAGGTGAACCGCGGACTTGTTGAGATCAACGAGCAGATCAAGCGGGGCGAGTCGGAGGCTGCGAGTGATCTTCTGCGCACGGCATTGATCCAGGTCGAGGGCACCGAAGCCAGTTGGGGCGACAACTTTGCCAAGCCGCTCCTCGCCAAGCGCCATCAAGTGGATTCCGGGGATGCCACGGTTTCCGACTTGCAGATCTTCTACCTGCAAAAGGACCCAGCCTCCTGGTTGACGAAATCATCGAACGTTTTGGATCAAACCAACGTCGATATCAACAAGTCTCTCGAAGAGACTTCGCAATCGGCGGCGCGTGCCAGCGGGTACAGCACGGGTCTTACTACGGGAGGAACGATACTTGCTCTCCTGGTCGGATTCGGTGCGGCGTTTTTCACTGCCAAGAACATTACCGAGCCTTTAACCCACCTCATTACGGTCGCCCGCGAAATCGGCGACTCCGGAGACCTCGACCAGAACATCGATATTCATCGCAACGATGAAATTGGAGCACTGGCCACCACCTTCAACAATATGGTGGCCTATCTCAAAGAGATGGCCGGAGTGTCGATGGCGGTTGCCGAAGGCGATCTGTCGGTGGAGGTCGTGCCTCGTTCGAAGCGCGACACGCTGGGCAATGCTTTCTTGCGCATGTCTCATGGACTTCAGGAGCTTGTTCGTACGACCCGCGACTCGGCGGGCCAAGTGTCGGCGGGCTCCAACCAGGTTGCTGGAGCAGCTGACGAAGCGGCGAAAGTCAGCGTTCAAGCGTCTTCCGCCATTGAAGAAGTCACCAGCACCATGCACGAGATGAGCATCAACGTGCAAAACGTCGTCAAGAATACGCAAGTTCAAGCGTCCAGCGTGGCGGAGACCTCGGCATCGATCGACCAGATGGTGACCTCGATACAACGTGTCGCGGACACCGCCAAAGTTCTACTGGACATCGCCAATCGTTCGCGAGAGGAAGTCGTCACCGGAATCGCCACGATGGAAAAGGCCACCGACGGCCTCAACCGGACCAACCATGCCATTCAGTCTTCGGCGGAGATCATCAACGTGCTCGGCCACCGTGCCGACGACATTGGCAAGATTATTGAGGTCATCGATGATCTTGCGGAGCAAACCAACCTTCTCGCACTGAACGCCGCCATCGAAGCCGCTCGCGCGGGTGAGCATGGTCTTGGATTCGCGGTCGTCGCCGACGAAGTGCGCAAGCTCGCGGAAAAGTCCACGCAGTCGACCAAAGAGATTGCCGACCTCATCCAGAGCATCCAGCGCGAAGCGCGCCAAGCGGTCGAAAACATGGAGCGTAGCACGCGAATCGTGGAAGAGGGATTGAGCCTGGGCAACGACCTTGGTGCCGCGCTGCACAAGATCTCCAACGTCGTTACCGAGGTTTACAAATTCTCGCAAGAGATTGGCGCCGCCACGAATGAGCAGTCCGTCGGTTCTTCGCAAATCGCCAAGGCCACCGGCCGCCTCACGGAAATCACCCAGGAAATCAACTCCGCGGTGGAAGAACAAGCTTCTGGAGCGCAGGCGGTCGTTCGGGCGATGGACAAGATGCGCGAGTTGGTCCAGCAGTCCGCTTCCAGTTCCACGGAGCTGTCTGCCGCCGCCGAGCAGATGCTCAAGCTTTCACGCAATCTCCTGGATAGCATGGACCGCTTTGTGCTCGACACTTCCTCTCCGCAGCGGACGCGACGCGAGCCGCCGATGCCGCGACGCCGGCAGGAATCGAAGCGAGAGCAAGAGATGGAGTACGCCGAAGTCGCTCGGTAACCGGGCGGCGGAGACTCATCCATGGAAAAGGACCTGCAAGTTGTCGGGTTTCGCATCGGCAATGAGACGTTCGGCGTATTGATCGCATCCGTTCGCGAGATTGTTCGCGTGCCGGAGATCACGGCTGTCCCCAGCGCACCAGAAACTGTGGAAGGCGTGATCAACTTGCGCGGAAAAATCATTCCGGTTATGGACCTGCGCAAGCGGTTTGGTCATGTCGACATCCAGCCCGACAAGAAGAATCGGATTCTGGTGGTCGAGCTCAACAACAAACTAGTCGGACTTATCGTCAATGCGGCCTCGGAAGTCCTGAAGATTCCGCCGTCCGACATCGAGGCACCAGGCACGGTCTTCGCTGAGGGTGAGTCCAGCTACGTTACGGGAGTAGGGAAACTCAAAGGACGCCTGATCATCTTGTTAGACGTTTCCAAGCTGTTGCAGCAGCAGTAATTCAAACGACTCGAGGAGGCCGCGGAAACTGTTGGCACCGCGAAGTAGCTCTCGGTCTGGCTTTGCCCGGACCGTAGCCGAACTGGCGGACTGCCGCACGCGTCCATCATGGGAACGATAACCGCTCAAATTCAACTCAGTGACGCAGAGCTCAAGCTTCTGCAGACGCTCGTCTACCAGGAATGTGGGATGTTTTTCGACGAGCGCCGCTCGCACTTTCTGAAAGACCGTCTACAGCGGCGGCTAAAAGCATGTCAGATCGACTCCTTCTACAACTACTATCGCTTGCTCACCAGCCGTGAAGGAAAGAACGAACTCGCGCTGCTACTCGAGAATCTGACTGTCAATGAAACGAGTTTCTTTCGCAACCGTCCCCAGCTTGATCTTTTGCAAAAGACGGTGTTGGAAGAACTCCTGCGCAAGAAACAGGAGCGCCGCGACTGGACGCTGCGCGTCTGGAGCGCGGGCTGCTCGTCTGGGCAGGAGGCTTACTCAGTCGCGATTCTCATTTGCGACGCGCTGGCTTACTACTATTTGCGCAATCCGCTTCCGTTCGAGATGCCTTCGCCCAAGCCGCTGATTCCACCGCCTTGGAAACTAGAAATCGTCGCTTCAGACATAAGTTACGCAAGCCTTCGCGCCGGGCAGGAAGGGCTCTATACCGAGCAGCAAATGGAGCCTGTTGATTACACCTGCCGGCTGCGCTATTTCGAAAAGGTGGGCGACAAGTACGCGATCAAAAAGCAGCTCAAAGAGCTCGTTCAGTTCGACTTCCACAATCTGAAGACGGAATTTCTGCCACGGCGTAACGACATGATCCTTTGCCGTAACGTGATGATCTATTTTGATGAGGCCGAGCAAAAGCGGCTCGTGGAGAAGTTCTGGCACTGCTTGAATCCCGGCGGCTATCTCTTCGTCGGGCATGCGGAGAGCCTTTTTGGCCTGACGCAAAAGTTCCGCATGGTGCACGAAAATAACGGCACCGCGTACCAGCGCACCGAGGCAAATTCGTGAGCCATCCTCCCGAGGATCGCGGCGCGGAGCTTCGCGCGCTCTTTTTCGAGAGCGCCAACGAGCTGCTGCAAGCCCTCAACGAAGCAGGTCTCGAACTTGAGTCGCGCCCCGCCGATGACGAGGTGATCCGTCGGGTGCGTCGGGCCGTTCACACGCTTAAAGGTGATTCGGCCGCTTGCGGTTTTTCCAAGCTGAGCGAACTGGCGCATGAGCTTGAAGACGTGCTCTCGCCGCAACTAGGGCAGACCCTCGGCCCAAAGCTCGCTGAGGTGGTCCTCGAGGCTGCCGACACTTTCGGGTCCATGCTTGCCGCCTATCAGCGGAACGTCGAACCGCCTTCGGCAGATCCACTGCGAGGCGTGATCCGCGCCCTACTTGCGGGTCCGGTTGCACCTGGGAAACCTGAGCCTGCGCCGCAAGTAGTTGCGCGCTTCGACTGGACGGAGTACGAGCAGCTCATGATTTCAGAGGCCATCCATCGCGGCGAGATCGTCTATAACATCGCGCTGCACATCGACCCGAATAGCCTGATGCACGCTGCCGCTTTTCAGCTGATCCGCAACGTACTGCATGGGTGCGGCACGGTGATCGCGCTGCGCCCGGAAGACAATTCCGCTGCCGCGACCGTCGAAATTGTGGAAGCCGCCCTGGCCAGTCCGCAACCTCAAGAGCACATCGCACAGCGCTGCCGTATTCCGTCCATCGTCTCCGAACTGCGCATAGAACGGGCGGAATCGCTGGAAACGGCGGAGCACGAACTGCTCGGAGACATTCTTGAAGCGCAAGCCGCCGGTATCACCACGAAGGCTGGTAATCATGGCGGAAATGGGGAAATTGCTAAGACGCCTAGTGCGGGCTCCGCCGCTGCGGCAGTCGCGGAAAGCACGCTTCGCGTAGACGCCGCGCGCATCGATGCGGTCATGAATCTTGTCGGTGAATTGATCATCGGAAAGTCGATGCTTAATCGCAGCCTCGCGGAATTCGACCAGCGCCACGCTCGCGATCCCGTTCGCGCGAAACTTTCCGACGCCGTGGCCTTTCAGTCGCGAGTGCTCGACGAGCTTCACAAATGCGTTTTGAAAATTCGCATGGTTCCCGTCGAGCAGCTTTTCCGTAGGTTTCCGCGGTTGGTACGCGATGTTGCCAAACAGTGCGGCAAAGACGTGGCTTTGGAAGTTGCCGGACAGAATACCGATCTCGACAAAGGAATACTGGATGCCCTCGCCGAACCGCTGATGCATCTGGTTCGCAATGCTGTCGATCACGGCATCGAGCATGCTGACGAGCGCATTGCGGCGGGCAAACCCGCGCGCGGCACGTTGTATCTCAACGCCTACCACCAAGGCACTCAGGTGGTGATCGAAGTGCGTGATGACGGCAGGGGCATCGATCTAACCCAAATCCGTTCTCAAGCTGTGGAAAAAGGAATTCTCACGGTGGACGAAGTCCGCCGCCTTACTGACTCCGACGCGTTGAATCTAATTTTTGAGCCGGGCTTCAGCACCGCAGCCGCGGTCACGGAAGTATCCGGGCGCGGCGTGGGTATGGACGTGGTCCGTACCGTGCTGGATCGCTTGAAGGGCACCGTGCACATCTCCTCCACCAAAGGCCACGGCACGACGATTCAGTTGCGAGCTCCTCTCACTCTCGCCAGCATTCAGACATTGCTGTTCCGAGTTGGCGGCCGCCTCTTTGCGGTGCCGCTTTCCTCGGTCGTCGAGATCACTCGCATAAACGACAGCGAGATTCATCAGGTCGATCGCCGCGAGGTTCTGCGCCTCCGTGAGCAGGTTCTTACCCTGGTGCGTCTCAGTAGCCTCAGCCAAATTCACGCGGTCAATTCGCAGCCGGACGGCAAGAACAAGAGAAACTTCGTCATCGTCATCGGCGCCGCCGAAAAACGCTTTGGTTTAATCGTCGACAGTCTTGTGGGCGAGGAGGAATTAGTCATCAAGGCGCTGCCTACGGAAATTATCTCCAGCGACTTGGTCAGCGGCGCTTCCATTCTCGGTGACGGCACCGTAGTGCTCATTTTGAACGTTCCGGCTGTGCTCTCGCGCCTTTCTCGCGCAAATCCACTTGGAGCGATCGCATGAGCGAACGCATCCGTGTTCTCGTCGTCGATGATTCCGCGCTGATGAGGAAGCTCATCCCGGCCATTCTCGCCCGAGACCCTTCCATCGAAGTGGTCGGCACGGCGATGGACGGCGCCTTCGCCCTGAAGAAAATCGAAGAGCTGCGGCCCGATGTGGTCACGCTCGATCTGGAAATGCCGCGCATGGACGGCATTGAAACGTTGCGCCTCATCATGCGGCGCGCGCCCTTGCCGGTCATCCTCTTCAGCACTCATTCCAAGGAAGGCGCTTACTCCACTCTAAAAGCTCTGGCACTCGGTGCCGTGGACTTTATCGCCAAACCCACCGATGCAGCAGTTGGCCATCTGGAAACGATTGCCGATCAGCTCATCGAAAAGATCAAGGTCGCCAAGCGCGTGGTGGGCCGTAAGCTCCCGCCCGCCGTGGTCGCTCTGGATCCTATTAGCCAAAAGAAGGGAAGCCACAGCACGCTGCCACCCAATCGCATCATCGCGATTGGCATCTCTACGGGCGGCCCAAACGCGTTGCAATTCGTGCTGTCGCAAATTCCCGCGGACTTCCCCGCCAGCATCCTCATCGTGCAGCATATGCCCGAAGGCTTTACGGAAATGTTTGCCCGCCGGCTGGATGAATGTTGCGCGCTCGAGGTGCAGGAAGCAAAGTCCGGCGACCTTCTCCTCGCCGGCCGCGCCCTGATCTGTCCTGGAAATCGCCACATGATGGTGCGGCGCATGCCGCGAGGCGACATGGCGGTTCTGTCGGACGGGCTTCCAGTAAACGGCCATCGTCCCTCCGCGGATGTTCTCTTTCACTCCGTTGCGCAGGAATTCGGACCCACCGTCGTCGGTGTGATCATGACCGGCATGGGCGAAGACGGAGCCGAGGGCCTGGGAGCGATCAAAGCGGCTGGCGGGATGACTGCCGCGCAGAGCGAAGACACCTGCGTGGTCAGCGGAATGCCGCGTGCCGCGATCTTGAAGGGCTATGCCAACAAAATTGTGCCGCTTGACAGCATGGGCGCATTCCTCGTGAGTCAATGCACCGGCGGAGACCGCGCCACTTCGGAGAAATCCGAAAGGGCCGAAAAAATTGACCGACAAGAAAAAAGCGAGAAAAACGAAAAACAAGAAAGGACACCCGTTTCTCCTCAACGCACATAAGACCGTGTGATGGGAGAAGGAGAAGGTCATGCCACAATTCGCCGCTCTGTTTCGCAAAGACAATCAGCCCGTCCGCTACCTGGTGGTGGACGATTCCGTATTCGCCCGCAAGAATCTCATCAAGATGATTGAGATGTTCGGCGGGGAAGTAGCTGGTGAAGCCGGCGACGGCCTCACCGCCATCGCGGAATTCAACCGCACTAAGCCGGACATCGTCCTGATGGACATAACCATGCCGCAGATGGAAGGGATCGAAGCCGTCGAGCGCATCGTTCGCCAGCATTCGGACGCCCGCATCGTCATGGTCAGCTCCGTCGGCTACCAGGAAAATATTTTGGCGGCTCTGCAAAAGGGCGCCAAGCATTTCGTCCAGAAACCCGTAAAGCCTGAAGTGCTCTACGAGATTCTTCGTTACGTGCTCAGCGACGACCCTAGCGCTGCCAACTCGCCAGTCGCTCTCGCAGGAGAACACCGCTCATGAGAATGGAACTCATTCAGCCGTTCATCAACGCCGCCGACGCAGTCTTCTCGGAATCGCTCGCGGCGTCCACCAAGATCGTCGATTTGTCCATGGATGAAGAAACCTACCGCCGCAAAGGTGTTGCCGCACTGATTCTCATCAAGGGCGACATCGAAGGGCGCGTCATTCTGGACCTGGCACCGGAAGTGGCGCTCAAGGTAGCCAGCCATCTCTCCGGAGGAGCCATCCAGGAGGGTGAGCAAGTCGCCCGGGAAACTGTGTGCGAGCTTGCCAACATGGTCATCGGAAACTCCGTGACCTTGCTCAACGATCAGGGCTTTCGCTTCAAAGTGTTTCCGCCTGAAATCCACGTAAACGACCAAGGTCTGGCTGGCGGCACCGAAACGGAAGCAATGGTCATCTGTATCGAAACCCCCTGCGGGGAGGTCTACCTCAACATCGCCATGCAGTACCTGCATCGCCGGCGTCGCGAGCGTGACACGGAAGCCGTGCTTGACTAACCTGCGTTCTTCCTTCGTTGAGTGACCTGCCTCAACGTCAGGCTCCCATATCTACGGGCGGTCTGATGTACGCCGCGCCATGCCGGTAGAGACCCGCGGTGGGAATCGCTTGTGAAAACACAATGCGGATCGGCACAAAAATCGCGCTGCTCCCGGGTGTGAAAGGTACTGCCACTTCAAGCCGCGTGCCTTGCGGATACTGATTGCGGCTACGAAAACTGATCCCGCCCTTGGATAGGTCCTCGCAAACGGCGACTTCTTCCTGAAACCCTCGCCGCCGGATGCACGCAAGAACGCGGGCCTTCACGCGGGTCCTGTTGCGTCGCGGGATGACACGTTCGTCGATTGCCTGGGGCGCGCCGGGGAGCTCTTGATTCATCTCCGATTGTGCTTCAATCCAGATGGACGGTGAATCGCACCGCGTGCACAGCCGCGCCACGCACTTGCGAATTTCAAATGACTTCAGCTCGTGTTCGTTGAGATAGACGACTTCGCGCTTCTGGCAAAAACTGCATTCCATAAGAAGCCGCGCGAGCGCTTCCTCGGCCTTGTGCGGAGCAGGGAAGTCGATGTCCCAGAAGTCGCCGCGCGGTTCCACGATCGCAATGGCATAGAGGAAACCATCCGGTTCCTGATCGATTTCCGCTACTACGCGCGCCCGCGCAATTTTCCAGTCGTCACCCTCGCGCTGCCGGCGAATGGTAAGTTCTTGTCCAGCAAAGAGCTTTTCGTTGAGTCGCACCACGCCGCCGTTGCGGCTGACGAGCAGGGTCTGCGCGGTTTGCTTGACCTCGACACCCCCGGAGGTAAACCAGGATGCCTCCACGGGCATACGGAAGCTCACGCGGTCGCTTTGCCGGAGTCCTTCGGGACGCATTCGTCTCGTTTCACGTGAAGAGTTAATACATCTTGAGCTTAGCATGGCGCCCTTCACACCGGTCGATCGGGCGGCTCTGGCTTTGTCGTTCCCACTAATAACGGGCTGGTTGCCGTCGGTGAGACACGCCTCGCTGTTGCTTTTTTCGCGCTCTCGCACAATAGAAGTGCTGTTCCCCGGCGGATTTTCCGGCACACTAGTAGAGTAGGAAGTGCTGTTCCCGAAACTCATCAATTTACTTTATTTCAGATTGTGGCGACTTTGAGTAATGTGATTTCTATGGACGACCGCACGATCAGGGGCCAGTCAAACAAGACTGCCGTCCGCGACCGCCGCTACGCCATTCGTTTTCCGTTCGCCGCGGATGTCGAGCTTATCGACATGGAGTCCGGCGCCCGCACGGACGGGGTTACATCCGATATCTCGCTCGGTGGCTGCTTTATCTGTACGAGCAAGCCGATGCCTGTCGGTGCGCGCGTTCGGGTTATTTTGTCGCGTAAAGGTCAGATTGTCGAAGCTCTTGCTACCATTCGCATTGTGAAGCCCCGCATCGGTATGGGAATCGAGTTCATTGACGTGGAAGCACCCTACCACGAAATCCTCGCCCGCTGGATCGAACAAGTTCGCCAGAGCCGCTGAAGCATTCCGTTCACAGCGCGCGGGTCTCCAAGTTTTTGCTTTACTCGATCAGGCATGTGTCGGCTTCGCCGCGACTATGGCCGAGTGTCCAGAGGATGCTTGCTCTTTTCGTAGAATTCGTTTTGAAGTTTGAGGCTGGCGTCGTCGGCCTTCGCCGCCCGGATCGATTCAACGATGGCATCGATCCAGTTTTTCATGTTCCATTCGCCGAGTTCCTTGGTGGCCACCGAGCCATCACCAGAATAATGATTCGGAAATCGCGCGTACCACCAGATTCCTGTGTACAGATTCTCGGGCAGGTTCTGCCGCTTTTGGTCGACGCCGGATTCGCTGGCGGCGCGGTCGAGATGCACCAGGTCGGGATGAGTAACGATGACGTTTGAAGTTTCGTTCTCACCGGCGTGATAGTCGATGCCGGCGGACTTCTTCGGCGGGCCGCCCGGCTTGCTGCGCTCACCGTCCAAAACATAAACCACGTAGTCGCGCTGATTGTTGAGTTGCGCCTGCCCGAACAGGGGCAACAGGTGCTCATTGCCGCCGTGACCATTCACGATGATCACCTTCTTGCAACCGTTCCGCGCCATTTCGTCCGCGGTTTCCTGCAGCAGCCGAAGCTGCAGCTCCAGACTGTACGCCACCGTGCCCGGCTCGTGCTTGGCCTCGAAAATCTGGCCAAAGTAATACTCAGGGAATACCACCGCGTACTCTTGAGCCGCCGCCTGCAACGAGGCGTAGCGGACGTTCAACAAGTCGGTCCCGAGCGGAAGATGCGGCCCGTGCTTTTCGAGGATGCCGAATGGGAGAAGGCACGCGCCTTTCGCCTGTTGGATCCCTTGGCGGAAATCCGCCGCGGTCAACTCTTCCCATTTGGGGGAAAGCTTGGTCTGTGCGTTCAGGCACACAACCGCCAGGAAAACGAAGGAAAGCACCACGAGTGCTCGGTGAGTCATAGGGCCTCCAAAGGCGAGTGCATTCTACCGCCGAGCTCACAAATTGGCATCATTAAATCGATTTTATGAAGGGTTGCGAGTACATACCCGCGCAGCCGCAACTATGAAGATCACGCGCTTTGGTAGAGCTTGGTAAGCACGAACTCTCGATGGCCGAGCGCCTCCGCGCAGGTAAGCCGCCCGTTGCACGTCCGCAGCATGACATCGATGAGCCGGTCTCCGGCCTCGTCCAGCTTCATTTCGCGCCGCAAGAGCCCGGACACATCCAGGTCGATGTGCTCGCTCATCGTCCGCGCCGTCTTGGGATTCGCCGTCAGCTTGATCACCGGCTCGATCGGGTTGCCGATCACGTTACCCTGACCGGTAGGGAATAGGTGCACTACAAAGCCGGCAGCCGCTTGCAAGGTTATGCACTCAGCGGCCGCCGACGGGGTATCCATGTAATACAGTCCAGGGCGTTTTCCTGGCGCTTCCGCAGGTTTCAGTACGTCGATATATTTCGTCTTCTTGCCGATCTTCTGCAAATTCCCGAAGGCCTTTTCCTCGATCGTCGTCAAGCCGCCAATGATGTTCCCTTTAGTGGGCTGCGATTCCGAAAGATCGCTCGTCTTGTGGCGGTCAATGACTTCCTGATACGCGCGAAACACCTGCAGGAAGCGGTCCGAGACCTCTTTCGTCGCCGCACGACTCGCGCACGCGGCTTCCGCACCGGTCAGCTCCGAAGTTTCGCCAAAGCAACTCGTCACACCCAAGGGATCCAGCTTGTCGATCAGATTTCCGACGGTAGGACAAGACCCGAGGCCAGAGGTAGTGTCGCTCTCCCCGCACTTGGTAGAGACGAACAGCTCTTCGATCGCGCATACCTCGCGTTGCTTTTCCGTTGCCCACTGAAGAAACTCTTTCGCTTTCCGCGAGGCCGCCGCGATGGTGCTGATATCTCCGTTGCCCTCGATGGCAAAGCCCTCCACGGGTTTCCCCGTTTTGGCGATGCCGTCAACGATTCGGCCGGTCCACCCCGGTTCAATGCCGATCACCACGCAGGCCGCGACATTGGGATTCGAGCCGGTTCCGATCAGCGTCCGGAAAAACAGCTCCAGATCCTCTCCAAATTGCAGCCGGCCGTAAGCATGTGGCAGCGCCAAGGTGCCCTTAATATTGTTGGCCACTGCTTCCGCCGCGGCATTCGAAAGATCGTCCAGCGGCAAAATGACCACGTGATTGCGGATCCCCACCCGGCCATTCTCGCGCCTATAGCCAGAAAACTGATAACGCCCCATCGCTACCACCTTTTTGTCTTTAGATTGTGGACGTGCACGTGGTGTCCTTCGCCAATATCGGCGACTGCCCGGCCTACGTCGTTCCCGTATTTGATTATCGCGTCCCCCGCCTTGATCTTCCCGAGCGCGATCTTGTGTCCCAGCGGCACGGTGTCGAGAGACCTCAGTACCACCGTCTCGTCGGTTTCCATGATCCAGCCCGTGAGATCTTTTCCCGGCTGCACATCCTCCGTCACCACCACCCCCACGGTATCCGCTTTGTCGTGCACGATGAAATGCGTCGGCATGCTGTCTCCTCACCTCTTGTAAATCAAACGATCAACTCCGTTGGGCGACCTTCGCAGGCCCGGCCAAGTTCCCGCCGCCGAGCAGGCGCGTCACTTCCGCGGCAGCCTTAGTTACTTCGGCGCGGATGGTTCTCTCCGCCAGACCCGCGTCACGCGCCTTGATCGCCGCGAGCATCGCGCCCAATCCCTGCATGCTCTCCTTTGAACGTTCCGCCGAGCTCTGCGGGTGACTCAAACCCAGCGCGCGCCACCGCCAAATCCGCACGTGCAATGTTCCAATCATCGAAGACAAGGTCTCGCTGCCCGCGCCTTCAAACAGCACATCGTAAAAACGGTTCTTCGCCTCCAGAATTAGCTCCGGCTCTCTCTTCTTGTAAGCCTCGCCGGTCGCATGGAGCGCCTGGTCCAGCTTCTTCACCTGCGCGTCGCCGGCATTCTCGACGAACAACCGCGCCGCCAAGCCCTCGAGCACCGCGCGTATCGAGTACAAATCCTTCGCTTCATCCAGAGTCAATTCCCGCACGATCGGTCCTTTGTTTGGGATGATCGCGACCAACCCTTCGGACTCGAGTTGCCGCAGCGCTTCGCGAATGACTGTTCGCGACACACCCATCATGGCAATCAGTTCACGCTCGATGAGCCGCGCACCGGGTGAGAGTCGCCCGGCGATGATCGACTGCCGCAACTCTTCCAAAACCTGTCGACGCAACGGCGCGGCAGACCTTTGAATGATGGTGAGCGCCGCCGGGGCTTGGGGCAAAGGGCTTGACTGTTCGAGCATACCGTAATACCGTACTACAAGAAACCGGCACTTACAACTGTCTTGTACTAACGACCCTGGCGAACTACCTTGCAAGAAAGGCTTGCATGACCGCACATTCCGTCAAAGTCGGCATCGTCGGCCTTGGCCGCTGGGCCAAGGTGCTTACCCGAGCCGCCGCCAAGTCCGAAAGCTTGCGGATCGTCGCGGGATACAGCCGCTCGGAGGAAAAGCGCCGGGCCTTTGAGCAAGAGCTGGGCGTTCGGGCAGTGCCAGACATGAACGCCCTACTGTCCGACCCCCAGATCCAAGGCGTGATTCTCACCGTCCCCAACGAGCAGCACCTGCCGGTAGCTGCCGAGGTGGCCAAAGCCCACAAGCACGTCTACACCGAGAAACCCATCGCCAGCACGCTCGAAGACGGATTGCAGATCGCCGCGCTGGAGCAGAAATACGGAATCACAGTTACCGTGGGACATAGCGCGAGACTGATGGCTGGCATACGCCAGATCCGTGCAGCCATCGACAGCGGGGAACTCGGTCGCGTCGCCTTCATCGAAGCCAACTTTTCCAACGAGCGCGCGCTCGAGCTGACACCCAAAACCTGGCGCTGGTACAAAGACAAGGCCCCCGGCGGTCCTTTGTCTCAGTTGGCCATCCACCAGTTCGACGTGCTGCACTACCTTGGCGGCGAAGTCGTGGAGGCCAGTTCGATGGCGTCTAAGCTCTCTCCCGTGGGAGCTGAGGTCGACGATCAATCCATGACGCTGCTGAAGTTCGCCGACGGCAAGGTCGGCTACGTCGGATCGTGCTGGACGTCCCCTGGCGTCTTCGCCGTCCGTGTTTTTGGATCGAAGGGATTGATGCACTACGAAATAGACTTCGGCGCCTGGGACACCCCCGGCAAGCTCCACGAGACTTCCACTCTCTATATCCAACGCGGCAAAAACGGCTATGGCAGCCGCGAAGTGTTGCAAGTCCCCGCAAGCGACATGTTCCGCGCCGAACTCGAATTGTTTGCGGAGAGTTGCCGCACAGGCAAATCCAACGAACTCAACGCCCACAACGGCAATGTGGCCGTCGCCATCGTAAATGCCGCGCTGCGTTCCATCGAAAAAAAAGGACAGGCGGTGCCCATCGCCGAAGTGCTGGAGCACGCCCGCGCGCGGGTCGCCGAAAAGAGCCGCCATGTTGCCTAGCCGCTACTTCATCGACCTCACCCAACCGGAGATCGCGGCGCAGTTGAAGAAGAATCCGTTGGTAATCTTGCCGCAGGGCAGCGTAGAGCAGCACGGCCCCCATCTGCCCACGGGCACGGACATTTTTGCCTCGAACGTAATTGCCCACGCTGTCGCGGAACACATGGATGGCCTGGTGTTGCCGGGTGGACCGCTGGGAGTCACGCCGTTCCACATGCCCTTTGAAGGCACCATCACGCTCACGCCGGACACTTACATGCGCGTGGTCGTAGAAACCTGCGCCTCCATGGCCCAGCACGGCGCCAAATATCTTC
>JBGOVR010000148.1:0-10533 GCA_041478205.1 Candidatus Acidiferrum sp. | reverse complement strand
GGAAGCCCTGGGCGACGAGCTGGACGATTTCCTTTTCGCGGTCGCTGAGCAGCGGCTTTTCGCGGCGCGGGCCGGATTCGGCGGACTTCGAAAACGCTTTCATGACTTCGGCAGTCATGCGGTTGTCGAGCCAGATTTCGCCGGCGTGGACGCGGTGAATGCTTTTTACAAGCAGGTCCGTGGCGGATTGCTTGAGGACTACACCGCGGGCGCCGAGGCGCATGGCGCGGACCACGTCGCGATCGTCTTCGGCGGCGGTAAGGACGACGACGCGGGTCGGCAGCGTATCGAAATTAACTTCCTCGAGGACGGCGAGGCCGTCTTTATCGGGCATGCGCAGATCAAGCAAGAGGATATCGGGCTTGAGCTTGGCGAGAAGCTTGATGCACTCCGCGCCGTTCTGCGCCTCGCCGACAATGATGATGTCCTCGTCGGCACCAAGCAGTTTGCGCAGGCCGTCGCGGAAAATGGCGTGGTCATCCGCCAGCAGGACACGAATTTGTGGTTTTGTTTTGGCCATGTCAACCGAGCGGAATCTCGATGGTTAGACGCGCTCCATGGCCCGGATTAGACTCTACAGTCAACACGCCCCCCACAGTTCGCGTACGTTCCTTGATGGAAATAGGACCGAGCCGCAGACGGTCCAGTTCATCGCCGGTGAATCGTCCGGCGAAGCTAAAACCTTCGCCGTTATCATCGACCATGAGTACTAGGCGGCTATCGTCCTGAGACAGTTTTACCACGACATGGGAAGCCTTGGCATGCTTTTTTATGTTGTTGAGTGCTTCCCGGTAGATCTGGAAGAGCTCACGGCAGACGCGGTCGGGGGCCTGGAGCTCGACGGAGTCGATCAGGAGGTCCAGGGCCAGGGTGGATTCGTTGCGGAAACGCTCGGCGAAACCGGTCATTAGGTCGACCAGGTCGGCGCTCTGAACGCGCAAGGGGCGCATGTCCGTGACCATGTGGCGGAGCTCGGCGGACTCATTTTTGACGGTTTGCTGGAGGTTGGCGATGCTGGTGGCGGCCTGTTCGGGTGCGGCGGCGACGCTGCGGCGAAGAACGTCGAGCTGAATCTCAATGCTCAGAAGGGTTTGAAGAATGCCATCGTGGAGGTCGCGGGAGATCCGGCTACGCTCGCCCTCGATGGCGCGGGCGCGTAAGTGACGGAGGAGAAAGACGTTCTCGATAGAGGGGCCGGCGTGGCGGGCAATGCGCTCGAACCAAGCGAGATCATCCCTGGTAAAGCGGCGGCGGCCGTTGAGGAGGAAGAGGCGTCCGGCGGGCTGGCCCCCTTGATCGAAGGTGACAGACATCAAAGAGCGCAGGGCCAGCAACTGTTGCGTGGGACCCGGGAGGCGCGGAAGGGACTTGAGCGCGCGGCCATCGCGGCGATCCCAGCCGAAACCCGAACCCGCGCCGATGAGACTGTTCCAGCAGATGGTGGCATCGGCGTCGTCGAGGAGCAGGCCGTCCGAACGGGTGAGCGGCAGATTTTCCGGGATCAGACGCTCGCTCTCGCCGGACTTGAGACGCCAGAGAAAGATGCGCTCGAGATCGATGTCGCGGTAGACGAGAAGAGCTTCTTGCGTGTGGAACGCGTGTGTGAGCTCATCGAGAAGCAGACGAAGAGATTCGGCGAGACCCTGGTCGACCTGCATGGTGCCGGTAAGGCGGGAGAAGAACTCGTTCTGGACGGCGAACTGGCGGTTGCGGTCGCCGAGGAAAGCCAGGCCGGCACCGGCGGCGAACGTGGCTCCAACCAAGCCGACCCAGGAGACTATGCGGATCCACTGAATATCGCCTTTGACGGCGGTAAGCAAAACGAGCTCGAGCGATAGCAGGCCGGCGAGAGGAAACGCCGAACCGAGTCCCCAGCGATTGCCGGCAACAAAGCAGACAAAAAGATAAGGAAACCAGGCCGGAACGGTGGAAGGGCTGACCACCAGGAAGACGCCTAAAGCGAGCAGATCAATCGGTAGAGGTAAGTGCCAGGAACGGTTGTGAAACAATTTCTCGAGCAGGACGGCAAGAAGCGCGACGACGAGATACGCGAAGAGAAAAGAAATGGAGCGTTTAGCAAACCGTGAAGATGGTTGTTCCAGCAGCGCGATGAGCGCCAACAAAACGATGATGGGGCGGGCGTAGGCAATCTGCCGTTCGAAATGGCGACGATCGGTTTCGTGGGGGCTCATGCGCGGGGACGCATTTCCTATCGTTGCTAGTCTAACAAGGGATGGAAGGTGCGCGGCGCTCCGGGTTTGTAGCTTGTGCTATGCGGTGAAACACGGAATCCGCTGAGGCGAGCTTGCGGCGAACTCGGATCAGCCAAGCAAAATGGGTAGCAGGACACCCAGGCCCATGGCGAACAGCCAAAGAGCAGGCGCGGGGGTGCCGACGGGGCGCACCTTTCTGGCCTCGCGCGCCGCGATCCTGGGATCGAGCAGCAGCCAGCGTGTATAGCGGCGTTCGAACACCATAAAAGTAAGCGCGGTTGCGGCGCCGTAAATAAGGTGTCCCATCAAAGAAGGAAGTAGCGCGGAAGCGGCATCCGTGCTCCAGTCGCAGACGCCGGTCTGGAGGAGCGGGAGAAGCGTCATCGGCCCCGCGTACCACCAGATGAGGCCAAACAGCCATCCCCACGCGACGCCGAGTCCCAAACTTGAGGCTTCATTCCGAAAGAGCAGGCCGTAGGTCATTCCAATCAGGGCGCTGACCAGCAAATGGATCAAAATGCCGCGCACGCCGGAAAAGCTGGTAGCAAGACCCGCGACTCTGGGCAGAACGCCGGTGGCCAGCAGAATGGGACTGGCAATAATACCTCCCACAAGTCCCGCCGCTGCGCCCCAACCCAGGGAGCGCAGGATGTGAACTCCGGCTCCTTCGACTTCGCGATTGAGTGGGTCTGATTGAATGAACAGGCGCACCCAAAAACGATCCAAGGTCGCGTAGGTGACACCCAAGATCAAGCCATAGAGGATATGGCCGACGAGCGAACCAAAAACTGCGGCGCCTTGGTCCGCCGACCAATCGAGTGGCCGATGAGCGGCCAGAGGAAGCAGAGTAAGCTGGCCGAGAAACCACCAGAAGATCGCGTAGCCCAAGCCCCAGCCCATGCAAGAGCCATAGCCGCGAACGTCGCGCTGGAACAAGAGACCGAAGGTCACGCCGATCAGCAGGGCGACACCGAAGTGCAAGATTACGATGGCGCTGCGCGATACGGTGAGTTGTCCGTACCCTGCTAGCAGCGGAAAATAGTCGCCGGAAGAAACCCAACGGCTGAAAATCAAACCGCCCACCGTGCCGGCAAAACCTCCGGCCACAATCGCACGGCCCCAACTGAACTTCGCCTGCGCGACTTTCGAATGGAGTCCGCCCCAGATTCCCAGCGTAGTGCCGACGGGCATTCCAAGACAAAGTACAAAGGCGACGAGCTGCGGGAATCGTTCGCGAGCATCACTCAGCATCACGCGAGAGCTGGCGCCGGCAAGCATGGGCAGAATCCCAGCGGGAAACACAATCCACATGAGCAGCGCGAAAGCCAAGCCCCAGATTAGGCCCGCGCCGGGGCTGGTGGCACGCTTGGCGAAGAACAAGCCGAAGGCCAGTCCGAATAGACCGCCGCACAAAATGGTTTGCACGAGCGAGCTCGCCAGTAGTGAGCCTTGCAGCGCACCGCCCAGCGCTCCGATGCACAAACCGAGCAGCGGTTCGATCCTGAACGTGGCGCCTGTACGTGTATCCATTTGTACCGCCATCGAAGCGTGCGATTGCGACATCAACTTTCTCCTACTTCAGCTCGATCGTTTGTACGATGTCCCGCGGGAAGAACAGCTCGACCGTCCAATCCATGAGCACGCGAATCTTGCGTTCCAGGCCGGGGAGCTTCGCTAGATAGATTCCCCGCCACATCAACCATGCAAGCAAACCCGAAAATCTCATGGAACGCCCGCGCGAAAACGGTACGGTCAATTCGGCGCAGGCGGTCTGATGTCCGACCACGCACAAGGCACCCAGGGAATCAAAATGAAACTTTTGCAGCGGACGCCCGTCGACCTGCGCGCGTATGTTTTTCGCAAGCACCTGCGCCTCGCGCAGCGCGAACTGCGCGGTGGGAGGGCACGGCTTTTCGGTCTTCGCGTCAGTGACCGCGGCGCAGTCGCCAACGGCCCAAAGATTTGGGTGGCCCTGCACCTGAAGCGAACGATCCACGATGAGTGCGCCGCGCTTGTCTTTCTCCAGAGGGAGAGATTTCACCAGCGGGTTGGGTGCGGTGCCCGCGGTCCATACGAGGGTCTCGGCGCGAATCTCGCCGTCACTCAAGACCACTGCACCAGGATGCGCGTCCGTCAAGCGTGTGCCTAGACGGAAGATGACACCGCGATCTTCCATCCTTTTTTGCGCGTAGCGACCGAGGGATTCACTCAATTCGGGCAGAATGCGGTCGCGCGAATGCACCAGGACAATGCTTAACTCTTCCTTAAGCAATTTTGGGTAGTCGGCGAGAATTCCGTGCGCGTAGTCGTTCAACGCGCCGGCGAGTTCAACGCCGGCAAACCCGCCGCCCGCGATCACGAAGGTAAGGAGGGCCTTTCGGCGCGAGGGATCGGCTTCCCGGTCGGCGCGTTCGAACATCTCGATCACGTGATTGCGAATGCGGATGGCGTCCAGCAGGGTCTTGAAGTTGAAAGAATACTTTTCCAGATTGGCCATCCCCAGATAGTTGGAGACCGCACCGAGAGCGAAGACCAAGTGGTCGTAAGGAATTCCCCGGCGCTGCCCAGCGTCGCCGGCTGCCGCATCGCTGTCCAGGATTACGCGACGTCCCGCCAGGTCGATCTCCGCGACGCGTCCACGAATGAACTCCGTCCGGTGCAAGCTGCTGCGCAAGGGCGTGCTGATGTGACTGGGTTCCAGGCTGCTCCCAGCGACTTCGGCAAGCATCGGTGTAAAGAGAAGCGCGTTCGTTTCGCTGACCAAAGTGATCGAGAGCGAGGCATTGGAGCGAAATTGCTGTTCAAGGCATTCCGCGGTGCGCATTCCCGCGAAGCCGCCGCCCAAAATGACGACACGTGTTTTTTCGGAAGACAGCGGCGATTTCGGCGCGACTTCAGGTCCCAGCATTTTCGCGGCAAGATCGCTCAAGCCTTGGGACAGCAAGCCGAGCGCGGCACCATAGACGACCCAGCCAACCAAAGATGGAAAGTGCATTCGGATTTGCTCCGCGCTCCATTCCGGCATGCGGTTCGAGAACAAAGGGATGGCAATGACGCTGACCAGTCCCCAAAGAGGCACGCCGAGCGCACCACCAGACATCAGGTTGTCGACGTAAGCGCCGCGAGTCGGATCGAGGCTCGCTGAATAGGCCACGCCTACGGCGATGCCCAAAACCACGCTCACGAGCGGGTGACCTAGCGTGGCCACCAGCACGACGCTGGCGGCCGCTCCCGCCAGCATTCCAATTAAACTCCGGCGCACACTTCGATTCATTGCCTTCGTTCCTCTAAAACCTGATCCGAGCAAAAATTATCCCCGCGTGAACACGATCACGGCCGATCCTGCGGCTGTGAAGAGCCTACGGAACGTCCCGCAAAAACCGTCGAAGGCCGAAGGCTGCTTGCAGGCTGAGCGGGTTTAGCGGCATCGATGCTGGCGATCGAACGGCGAATGGCCGCAAGTGGCGCGTCCTCGTTCAGGTGGACGGTCTTGCCGTCGCTCTCGATTCCCAATTGCTTCCACATGGCGGAGAGATCCACGTCCATGGGTTGATCCTTCATCTTTGCGTAGAGTTCCGCCAGCACCGAGGTACCGGTAGTGCGATCTCCCGCTTTCAACGCGTCTTCCAAATTCCAATCCTGGCGAATATCACCACCAGCGTTGAGGATTCCGCGGAGAGCATCTTGCAAACCTTTTTGGTTATGCGTCTGGCGGCGGATTTCGACGTCCGCGAGAAAACAGAACAGCGCTCCTCCCCAGTACGTGCTTGCCCAAGTGTGCGTATGGTCGAGCCCTTTGTCGCTGTGCTGAGGAACGCCCTTGGGCATGTCGCGCGCCAGGTCCGCCCACATCTGCGACGCATCCATTTGTTTCGCCTGGATACGAGCAATGGGCTCCACGTAGGTGGCGATGCCCTCTTCGATCCAATGGTGTTCTTCCGCAACGGAAGGAAAGGACAAGTGCACCATCTCGTGAGTGAGCATCCAGTCGCCGGCAAGCTCGGGAGCCGGCGTTTCGCTGCCCACGCGAATCTTGATGAACCCGCCGTCATATCCAAATGTTTGGCCGTGCCGCACTCCCTTCCCCTCAATCGGAATGATGCGAATCGCGACGTGGGGAAGCGGATAGCGGCCGTAGTACGCGGCGATGGCTTCGGCCGCGGACTGCACCCAGTGCAGGAGGTCGGCTTGCGAGACTTTGAGATTTCCGGATTCGATGGTTACGTCGATTCGCGAGCCACCGATCAAAAGTGTTGAGGTCATATCTCCCGCCGTCGCCGAAAACCAGGGTAAAAACAACACGACCGCGCACAATTTCAGATAGTTAGAAAGAGTCAGAGAACGCACGGTGCGAGCCATGTAAAGACTGTGAACGGTTAAAACTAATCGGCCGGACTCAGCTCTCCGAGGAATGCGACTCCGTCAATGAAGGAGTGCCCATCAGGTAGCCGAGAAGAGTATCCACCGCTATTTTGCCGGCCCCAAATATCAGGACGATGAGCGACGCAATGAGAAAAGTGTAGGGTGCCGCGGCATAGAACTTGTCCGGATCGGAAAAGATCGACAACAACGCTTCGCGATCCGCGGTGATGTACGCCACGATCATGTTCACCGTTAGAACCAGCGCCGTGAGGCGCGACAGCAGACCGAGCGCCAGGAAAATCCCGCCAAAAAACTCAAGGCACGAGATAGCCAGCGCGGTCTGCGCCGGAAGCGGCAAATTCAAGCTCGTGAAAAACTCCGTCACGTTCGCCAGATGGTGAAGCTTTCCCCATCCGCTTTGGGCGAGCTGCCAGCCCCAGTAAACCCGGACGAAGAGCAGGAAGGGCGACTTCAGGTGGGATACCAGGCCAAAAAACCTGTCATGCAAATGCTTCGCTTGAATAAATAGGTTTCTCATACGAGCGTGAGAGCGTGTTTCTGCACAAAAGTTTCAAGAATCCGATGATTTTCTGTCTGGCTGACAGAACCAGCCAAGGGCCGCCCAGTTCTGGAACCATTGTTGAACCGAAGCGGGTCTTTCTTCCAGCGCGATGGAAGTCTTTCGCAGAGCCGTTTCAATGGCTTTGCCAAGCGTCTTCCCCTGCCGGAGGGCGCTGAGAATCGCAAATTCTTCCCGCTCGATACGCCGGAAATACACGGAATTATCAATGCGATGGACGGCGAGGAAAATGTTGTCCGGCTTGAGCTTGGCCACGGCCTGCACCTTTTTGCGCTTACGCCGCTCCTGAAAAGCGTTGCTGGCGAAATCCGTGTCCTCGTCCTCTTTTCGTACTTCAAGCAAAAGGTCGTCCACGGGATAGCGGAGATCGAGCAATTGAATGTAGGGTTGCAATTTCAAACGAAGATTCGCGCCCGCAGCGCCGCTCAGATCCTCGGTACGCAGGGCGGGCTCCGCCTGGCCATCAAAGGCTTCGATGTCGGCCCATTCCAGCCGCACGATGTCCAGGGCCAGCGCCTGCTTCTTACCCGCCCACTTGGGATGCTTGCGCAGCCACGATTCCAGTCGCGCGCCCAAATTGCGAAGGGTGAACGAACGTGAAGGACAATCGACGATATAGGCTTTGCTCATGGCCTCAAAACGCCGGTCACCGAGCACGGAGCGGAGTCCGGGAAAGTCTTCGATCATGCTGGACAGCAGACGGAACCAATACTGGCGATTGTAGATTTCCAGGCGTTCGAACGAGGTCAGCCGGTCGTTGGGTTTGATGAACCGCGCGGCATACGAGCGCATCGGACGCCCATCGGGCGCTTTCCGCTGCATACGCTCGGATGGAGTGAGCGGCTGCATCACCACGCGCGCCATCGTTCGCTGGAGCTTGAGGAGTTTCATACGGCAGTCGCCAGCAGCGTCGCCGACAGAAAGCGATTCGCTTTCAACGCTTCGTTGTGAACTTCCTGGAAAGAAGGAATGCTGTCGTCCCACTCCAATAGCGTCGCGGTGTGGCCCACGCGGTGTATCGCACGCTCGTACAGCTTCCAGACCGGATCGATCACCGGGTGATCGTGGGTGTCCAAGATGTACTTGCGGTACTTAGAGTGGCCGGCGATGTGAATCTGCGCGACGCGCTCGGCAGGAACGCTGTTGACGTAGGTGAAGGGATCAAAGCTGTGATTCTGCGAGGAAACGTAAATGTTGTTCACATCCAAAAGGATCCCGCAATCGGCTCGCTCCACCACTTCGTTTAGGAATTCCCACTCGGTCATCTCGGAGACATGGAACTCCGCGTAGCTGCTGACGTTTTCCACCGCGATCGGCACTTCGAGAAAGTCGCGCACTTCGCGAATCTTCTGCGCCGTGATTTTTGCCGCTTCGAACGTGTACGGCATGGGAAGCAGATCGTGCGTATAGCGACCATCCACGCTTCCCCAGCAAAGGTGGTCGGAGACCCATGGAGTCTTGGTGCGCTTGACCAGTTCTTTCAGACGGCGGAGGTGCTCGCGGTTGGGCTTTTCGGCCGATCCAAAATACATGGACACGCCGTGTTGAACCACTTTGTATTGTTCCAGGATGTCGTCAAGGACTTGCAGCGGCCGGCCGCCATCGATCATGAAATTTTCAGAGATGATCTCAAACCAGTCCACCACCGGCTTGCGAGTCAAGATGTGCTGGTAGTGCGGCGCGCGCAGGCCGATGCCAATGCCATAGTCCGTGAATCCGTTAAATTGATTTCCAGGCATGGCCATCTCCGGAGTTAAGGAAGAACGAGGGCCAGCGAAATTCACCAGCCCCCGTACAGTAGACAAGCGTTAGTCGAACGTTGTTGTTAAGGCCCTTACTCGGGCATCTTGCTGCCGTCAGTCGCGCAGCCGCCCTTGCCCTTGCAGGAGTTCTTGCCCTTGCAGCCGTTGTCGCTGGCCTTGCAACCGCCCTTGCCCTTGCAAGAGTTTTGGCCCTTACAGGCGTGCTTTTCTTTCGTGGCCTTGTCAGCCTTCTTGTCCGTATCCTGGGCGGCCGCCGAAGCTTTCCCGCCAGGGACGAGATTCGAAGCCTGTAGGCTAGCGCCGGTCCCTGCGAGCAAGCCCGCGAGAGCAGCACCAGTGATGAGAAACTTATTCGTTTTTGTCATTTTCCCCAACGTCCTCCTGAATGAGATTAGACTGCTTTTACTTCAGGCCAAACTTCTGCCAGAAGACCGTAAAATGCCAAGTAAGCGCTGCGGCGCGACAAAACAATCACGAACATGTCGTTTGGGCCAGGACCTGGGCTTAGGTGGATTCGACGGCCGTCCCACATTACGCCCATCAGATTAGACCCGCCAGCAAAAGTTTCAGAATTGATGCAAAAATTTTGTAACGTACCTTCCGGAGAGATTTCCACAGTTGCGCCCCGATTCGCTCTCGCCTTAGGGCTTTGCGTTGCAGGCAACAAGAAGGACGTGGTGCTGGCACTTCCCTGTAAGCCTAAGACTCTGTTGATTTTGACGCTAACCTCTTCCGCCTTGAAGATGGGAGCGGAACACGTGCGTTCCGTGCAAACGTAAGCAGCAGCCCTCTGCACCACAGGGTACTGGACATCCGGATTGGGAAGCTTGCCCTCTCGCGTGTCCCACCATTCCAACCGCTTATACAAGGATGGATATTGCATCGCGGCAAGAAACAGGGCTTTGGCCGCGGGGTCGTCCTTGTGGCCGACGACCGTTAGATGGAGAGGTGGACGCCCAACCTCATAGTCGGCGAGGAGCACGCTGGCTGCCGGCAACTTTGTAGCAACCGGAGGAGCGGCCAGGTAGCGCATGGCCGCGTCACTCATCTGTTTATACGCCGCGTTTCCGGTGTAGTGAAACAGGAGATTGGCGGCCCTCGCTACCGCAACATTTTCGTCACGCTGCGGATGCGGCTGATAAGCGTGATCGGTGGGCGTCACCGCGGTCACGAAACCTGCGCCGCGCTCGCTTCGAAACGTCCGATCAACGTATCCCATCGACGTTTCCGCTTCACCCAGCCACTTGCGGTCTCCTGTGACGCCATAAAGCGCCAGATACGCTCTCGCCATCGATATGGAATCACCCAGAAACGGCCCGCCCACGTCTTTGGCACCGTGATGGAATCCGCCGCCAGTGAGTCTGCGATGCTGCGTGATCCACTCCGCGGAGTGAGTGGCTTCGTCGAGAATCTTCGGGTCGGCTGTGGCGGAATACAGGGACGCCAGCGCCGTGATCACCCACCCGTTTTCGCGAGCGTAGATATGCGTATCCACCCGCGGGACACCGCGCTTTCTTCGCTCCTTGTCGCCGAGAGCGAAGTACTCCGCGCTGTGCTCGCCGCGGACCACGTCCGCATCCTGGCTGGTATAGAAGGCGCCATCCGGACTGGTGAG
>JBGOVR010000096.1:0-18171 GCA_041478205.1 Candidatus Acidiferrum sp. | reverse complement strand
CGTCCCGCACACTGGGCGGCAACAGATATCCTTGCTCCGGGTTGTACTCGTAGAAATTCGGCATCGCGCAGCCTCCTGCGCGCCAGTATAAACCCACTGTCCAGCTTCAGTTGCCTCACAAACTCTTTAGCTCGGCGAACCGCTCGTAACCCCAACTGTAGCGGCCGCGAACCGTCGCGGGCGCTTTTGGACTTCCCTCCACCTAAATGGCCTAGCTAGCAACCAACTCAAATACAGGTGCTACCTGCCCGTTGCACCCGGCGCCCGATAGGGACTACCATCAAAGCATGGCTGAGGCGAAGAAATTCGACTTCGACAGTCCGGTCCCTGTCGTTGATGATGAAGACGAGGAGACCCTCGCCGCTATTGACGAAGGTATCCGCGACGCCGAAGCAGGCCGAACCTCTCCAATCGAAAAAGTCCGCAAGCTCCTGCCCAAGTGGATTACCGCATCCTCTTCACGCAAAAGGCGCTGAGCGATCTCGCCGAGATCCTCGGCTAGATTGCCGAAGACGACAGCGAGGCGGCCTCCCGTTTTGGCAACGCTTTGCTCGACCACGTGGATTTGCTCGCTCGGTTTCCCAATATGGGCGGCACTATCCGAAAACAGTCCCGCGTGCGCAAACTGCAGCACAGTCCGGTGGTGGTTTACTATCGAGTCCGTGACGATAAGTACCTTGTGGAGGTGCTGCACTTCCGTCATGGATCGCGGACGTCATCAAAAATCTGATGCACATTCTCTGACAGTGCAAAACTAACGTCTAGCCGGCAGCCAACTCAAAGACAGGGTAATTTCCCGCCAACTCCCGAAACGCTTCCACCGGTGAGCCCGCCGGTATCGGAAAGTAGCGCTGCACGGCACCCACGAAGCTCTTCAGATATAATTTCAATATCTCCGGTTTGTCGCCGTCCGGAATCGCACGGAGCCGGAAGTTCTGCCGCGTGCTTCCCTTTTTGAGGGTGATTTCTCCCGCCGCTTCCGCGTTGCGCACCCATTGCGTCCGCCCTCGCGGCGCAACCAGATACCGCTTGCCGCCCATCTCGATCAGATTGACGGGCGACGAGTAGATCCTGCCCGTCTTGCGCCCTCGCACCTGCAATAGGTAAATATATTTCGGCCCCATCCCCAACCCGACCAGAAACCCAAAGGCTCGGTTGAAAAATGCTTCCGCAGCACTCGGCGCGCGAAAGTCAGACATCTTTGCTTCCGTGTTCATCCCCTGAGTCTAGCGCATTCCGGCTTGCACGCTCTCCTGCTCCGGGCGGATACTCGAGTCCCCCGGAATCCCACGCTGCAAGAGGTGCCGATGGTCATGGAAATCGATCCCCGTAAAGTTGATGATGCGGCGCTCGCGCTGCTCCACCTGACGCTGCACGAAGGCAACCGCGCCTGGAAGACCATCGATTGGGAAACGATGAACCGCCTGCACGAGCGCGGCCTCATCTCCGATCCCGTCAGTAGCGCGAAATCGGTGGTTCTAACGGAAGAAGGCCTGCAAACGTCGGAGCAGCTCGCCAGGAAGCTCTTCGCCAAGGCCTAAGGGATGGGTGGCGCATCCCAACAGATTGTCACACTCCTACAAAGAAATCGGGGGCGCCTACGCAAAAAGCGGACATCCACCAGCGGTCCGGCCTGTCTGAGCTATAATTCGCCCGCGCCATCGCCAACGCTTCCTCCGGTTGGCCCATCCTTCACAGAGGGTATCGTCTAATGCCGCGCTTTCTCCTTACTTCCTTACTTCTTTGCGTCTTCGCGTCGTCTTCCTCGGCTCAATTGAAGACCGACCCTCTCGGGAAGCCGCTGCCAGGCATCCAAGGTGCCGCGTGCTCGGCGACGGAAACGTCATCCTGCGCCGAGGCAGCGGCAAAAATCTTGCCGCAAGTCATGGGGCCATCACCGCTGGCCGAGAATCTGCGCCGCTTGACCGACGAAGTCGGCGGCCGCGTGACCGGTTCCCCGGAAATGGCCAAAGCAGTCGAGTGGGCGGTGGCCGCGTTTCGCGCCGCGGGCGTGGACGCGCACACGGAGAAGTACACCTTGCCGGTGACCTGGAGCGAAGGCGATACGCGCCTGGAATTGCTCGGCACGGTGAAATTTCCCGTGCGCCTCGTAGCGGTAGGCTGGTCGCCCGCCACGCCGGCGGGCGGCATCGAAGCGAACCTGGTCGACGTCGGATACGGCACGCAAGATGATTTCGCGCGCGCGGGCGGCTCGGTCAAAGGCGCGGTCCTCCTGGCTTATACCGAGCTTGGATCGACCTGGGCCGATCTGTTCAACGAATACCTACAGCCGCCGGGCGTCATCGATCGTGCGGTGAAAGGCGGCGCTGCCGCGATTCTGTGGATGGGAGCGCGTGAGCGTTTGCTGCTGTACCGCCACACGAACACCGGCGATGGCCAGCTCGATGTGATTCCGCAAGCCACGTTAGCGCGCGAAGACGCCATGCGCCTGATGCGCACGATTGCGGCGTATCCGGGCAAAGTCCGCGTGCTGTTCACAATGCCAAACAAGATCGGCGGCCCCGTCGAACAGCAGAACGTCATCGGCGAAATTCGCGGCCGCGAAAAGCCCGGCGAAGCGGTCATTCTTGGCGCGCATCTCGATTCCTGGGAACTCGGCACCGGCGCGTTGGACAACGGCTGCAACGCCGCGATGGTGATTGAAGCCGCCCGCGCGATCAAAGCGACCGGGCTCGTGCCCCGCCGGACCATCCGCTTCGCGCTCTTCAGCGGCGAAGAGCAGGGCTTGTTCGGTTCGTGGCAGTACGTCGTGGCGCACCGCGCGGAGATGGATAAGATTCGCGCCGCGATCGTGTACGACTCCGGCATCGGTCGAGTGAGCGGGTACGCGCTCAGCGGCCGCGGCGATATTCAAGCCGGCGTGCAAGAGGTACTAAAGCCGCTCGAGTCTTGGGACGTGAACCGTCACACTCTCGACGGGGACATCGGAACGGACAATTGGGACTTTCTCCTCGAAGGCGTGCCGACGCTGATAGCCAATCAGGACGAAGCCAACTACCTGCCGAACTATCACGCGGCGTCCGACACGTACGACAAAGTGGACCTCCGCGAACTGAAAATCAACGCGGCCCTCGCCGCGCTGACCGCCTGGGGCATCGCCGACCGTGCCGAGCCGCTCGGCAAGCGCCTGTCGCGCGCCGAAATAGAACAGCAACTCAAAGACACCGGGCTCGATGGAAAAATGAAGCAACTTGGCCTTTGGCAGGCCTGGGAAAGCGGCGCCCGTGGCCGCAAACCGTAGCGCGGCTGCCCGGCGCCCGTCGGAAGGAGGTAGAAACAATACGCAGCGGCTGATACTGGCGGCGCGCCTCTGGCCCGCTGCTTCCCGGTATACTGGTAAAGTGAGACCATCCCACAGCACAACCGAGGAAATCACGCCAAGCGAAAACCAGCGCCCGCGCATTTTGGGAATAGACTATGGCCGCGCGCGAATCGGGCTGGCCATCGCGGACGCCGAAGCCGGCTTGGCTCGCCCCCTGGATACGCTGGAGCGCATCAACCGCAACGAAGATATGCGGCGGCTGCGGGAAATTGCCCGCGCACACGGCGTGAAGCAGATCGTTGTGGGCCTGCCGCTGCGGCTCGATGGAACGCGCGGGGAAATGGCCGAAGAGGCGGCACGCTTTGCCGAGCGCGTGCGCAAGCAACTCGGCGTTCCCGTGGAAATGGTGGACGAGCGCCTGACGAGTTGGGAAGCGGAGCGCTTGCTCGAAGAACAGGGCGGTAGAATTCTTCGCGACAAAGCCGAGGGCGCGCGGAAGAAACACAAGCAAGCAGACCCCAAATCTTCCGTGGACGCGGTGGCTGCCGCAGTGATCCTCAAGGAATATTTGGAGCGGCAACAACCAGCGAAGGAAGGCATCTAACTTGATGAGTGCGGCCCCGATTGCCGCGCAACGATCAGCATGGTCTTGGTGAAAGTGGCTCCGATGAGAGTGAGCCCGATGAACGGAACAAAGAGGCGCAACTGAGTTGAGATTCTTGATGACCATCGTTCTCGTACTGGTGCTCGCGGCAGCGGGTGCCGCGGCCTGGTTTTGGGTCTGCATCGAGCGGCCGTACCGCGCGTTTCCGTCGGAAGGTGTTTTTGTCGATCTGCCGCGCGGCGCGTCGAGCAGGACCGTGGCGCGTCTGCTGCAGCACAACGGCGTCATCCGGAGCGCAACCGCGCTGGAGATTTATGCGCGGCGGCATCCCCGGCGGAGGTTGCAGGCCGGCGAATATTTCTTTGACCGCGCGATCACCGGACACGATGTATTCTGGCAAATCGCCGACGGACACGTTTGGGAGCAGCCGTTTACGGTGCGCGAAGGCGAGACCATGTTCGACGTCGCGCGTGAACTGGAAGCTGGAAAGTTCATGATTGCCGGCAAGTTCCTGGCAGCAGCGCAAAGTCCGGAGCTCGTTCGAGACATCGCGCCGCACGTAAAAACCCTCGAGGGCTTTTTGTTTCCAGCGACATATCTTTTGCCCCGGCACCCAGTACCAGCGGAACTAACGGCGGAAATGGTCCGCAAATTCAGAGAAGAGTGGGCGCAGGTCGCTGCGACAAGCAAAATCGCGCCTGGAAGCGGCCTTACGGAACACATCGTTACGCTGGCCTCGCTCGTCGAGCGCGAAACGCCGAAACCCGAAGAGCGGCCGCTCGTGGCCGGTGCCTTTGAAAACCGGCTCCGCAAGCACATGCGGCTGCAATGCGATCCTACCGTGATCTACGCGCTGGAGCAGATCGGTCAATACAAAGGCACGCTGACGGGCGGCGACCTGCATTTCGATTCACCGTACAACACCTACGCGAACGCCGGGCTTCCGCCGGGCCCGATCGGCAATCCGGGCGAAGCTTCGCTGCGCGCCGCGATGGCCCCAGCGCAGACGGATTATCTTTATTTTGTTGCGAACACGCAGGGCGGACACTTTTTTGCCGCGACGCTGCAGGAACACAATCGTAACGTGACGAAATACCGCCGGCTTCTGGCCGGATTGCCGGCCGATCCGCCGCCGGCACCAGTGGTTGCAAAGAAGTCCCAGGGCAAACACCATAGAGGCGCAGCCCGATGAATGAAATGCTGAGAACCAAAAAAGAGATGATTCTGCAGACCGCCCGGGAAATCGGCGCGCAAAGGTTTACGCTCGCGGAGATCGACCAACTACGCCGGAGGCTGCTTGCAGACTACGGCGACGAAGGCAAGACCGCGTCCGACTACATCGCCGACGTGCTGAAGGAAGCCGGGCTAAAAGTCGTGCTGACGCTGCAGGAAGAAGCCGAAGACCAGTACGAAGAAGAATTCGAGGACCTGCTTCATTTCAAGACGCTGGAGGACGCCGAAGTCAGCATCATGCGGCTGGATGAATTGATGCGAAAGTTTCAAGCACATGGCGAACACGCCGCTGCCGAGCGGGTGTTGAACGTTGGGCGGCTCGGCAAACGCCGCGCGGAGATGATTTCGCGGAACCCCAAAGTCGAGAAACACAAGCGCGTCGAGAAGGAAGAAATTGCGAGTTGGTTCCGCATCTGGCTGGAGACGCCGGACGTATTTTTCGACTGGCTGGACGTGCGGAAACAGGCGCCGGACTTTCAGGCGAAATTTCCTCAAACAGAATCGGAAGCAGAAGCATGAGCGCGGCGGGCAGTCCGCCGCCCAGCGGCGGAGCGCTAGAACTGCCGCCTTTTTCCCTGGATGTGGAATCGCTGCATCTTGGTTCGGACGTTACGGCAGTGGGGCTGGAACTGCTGGGGACCGAAAGCCGCGAACCGGTGAAAGGCAAGGAAGCGGCGGCGATTTGGGCCGCGGTTTTTCCGGTCCTGGCGGCCAGCGAATTTTACGTGCTCGATTTCTTCAGCCACATTGACCGCGTTCGCGACTTTTGCACCACGCATGAAATTCCCTTTCGGGAAGCGGCCGATCGCTGCCTGGTGCTGCCGCAGCCGCGCGAAGCGCAGTTACTGGAGCTCTTCGGACGTTTCGAGGGAGAAACTTTTGGCGTGCGCGCGGGCGTTGCGGCCGAAGCTGAGGACGCAACGCTGGAAAAGGAACTGTCCCGGCGAGGGCTCGACGCATACCAGCCGGCTTACGAGCGCTACACATTTTGCGCGGTCTGCGAACCGGAAGACGGCTGGGTGACGCTTCTCAGTAAAACGCTGTGGCCGACGGAAGTGATTCGCCGCGTGCGTCCCGCCGCGCAAAGATTCGACGTGTACATCGCGCGGCCGCACTGAAGCCGAGACAATTCGTCCCTCGCACCCATGACTGACAACCGCAATCTGGAAGCGGCTTGGAACTACCACAACGCCACCAAGCATTCTTACGCCAGCATTCGTAACAATCCGCATTTCCTGGATTGGGCCAATCAACCCTTGCCGTTCAAGGTTTATGCCGCGCTAGAGCCGTTGCCCTTGCCCCGCGAAGTGCGCCAAACCGGTGTCGCTGCCCTTTCCGCAATCGCTGAGAGTATCCGCACAGAGGCGCACGCTGTGCCGGATCTGGAAGCGTTGGCCCAATTGCTCTACCTATCCGCCGGCATCACTCGACACCGGAAGCATTCTGGCGGCGAGATCTATTTCCGCGCCGCGGCTTGTACCGGCGCACTCTACGAAGTCGAACTCTATGTAGTTTGTGGCGATCTGGCCGATCTGGAAGCCGGCGTCTACCACTTTGCTCCTGGAGAGTTCGCGCTGCGAAGGCTGCGCGCTGGCGAATATCGCGGAGTCCTGGCGGAGGCTACTGGAGGAGACCCAGCAGTCCTCCATGCCCCGCTCGCCATCGTTTGCACCTGCACCTACTGGCGCAATGCATGGAAATATCAGGCCCGCACGTATCGCCATTTCGGCTGGGACAACGGCACTCTGCTAGCCAATCTGCTGGGCGTCGCCACGGCTCTTGGACTGCCTGCAAAGATTATTGGCGGATTCGTGGACGCCGATGTGAACCGACTGCTCGATGTTGATTCCGAGCGGGAAGCCGCTTTTTCTTTGGTCGCCCTTGGTCATGTTTCCGATGCGGTGCGCCGTTCCCCTTCCGAACTCCCTGCCCTCCATCTAGAAACCGTTCCGCTCTCTCGAAACGAGACCGTTTATCCCGCCATGCGCGAAATTCACGCTGCTTCTTCGCTCCATTCGGCCGGAGAGGCTGAAATTTGGCGTGGCAGCACGCCCCTGACTAAACTACCGCCGCCAACGGGACCGATCATCGAGCTCCATGCTTTTTCGGATGCGGAAATGCCTCGCGATCCGATCGAGCAAGTTATCCTGCGACGCGGCTCTGCCCGCAGGTTTGCGCAAGTACCGATCGACCTGACACAGCTCTCCACCATGCTGGACCGCGCTATTCGCGGGATCCAGGCGGACTTCCTGGATCCACAAGGGACGCAGCTGAATGATCTGTACTTGATTGTGAATGCGGTCGAAGGTCTCCATCCCGGAGCTTACGTATTCCACCGGGACCAGCGCGCGCTCGAATGCCTGAAAGCCGGAAACTTCCGCGCTCAGGCGGGTTATCTAGGGCTGGACCAGGAGTTGCCCGCGGATGCCGCCGTGGACATCTTCCTCCTGGCTGATTTGCAGCCGATATTGCATCGCTTCGGCAATCGCGGATATCGTGTAGTGCAGCTCGAAGCCGGCATTCTGAGCGGCAAACTGTATCTTGCCGCTTACGCCCAACGCCTGAGCGCCACGGGTCTAACCTTTTACGACGATGACGTAACGCAGTTTTTTTCGCCGCACGCTCAAGGCAAGAGCGCGATCATGCTGGTGGCGGCCGGCAAGAATGCCAAAATGTGATTGGCCGCGTTCGCCCCGCCGTGTAAAGATTCAACGTCTACATTTGCCCAGCTACACGGACGCCTAGCCCGGCTTGCTGTTGATCTACAAGGAGGAGTCCCATGAACCGAATGCGATCCACGACCCTATTCGTAGTTTCCGCGTGCGTCTTTTTATTTGCTGCGGGCTGTGAGAAGGCGCCCGTCGACACGCGCCCTCAGGACGAACGCGCCATTCGCGAGGCCGACGCAGCAGCATTGCAGGCCGTGCAGACGAGGGACGTCGACCGTGCTGTCGCCAATTACGCGGCGGACGCTTCCTGGCTTCCGCCGAACGCCCCGGCGGTAAGCGGCAAAGATGCCGTCCGCGCGGGCTGGTCGCGGTTGATGGCCAGTCCGGGGTTCGCCATAGACTGGCAGATCGACAAAGTGGAGGTGGCGCGCGCCGGCGACCTCGCTTACACCCTCTATACCTACCAGTTGACTACGCAGGGTCCCGACGGCAAGATCGCCACCGACCGCGGCAAAGACATGGCGGTTTGGAAGAAACAGGCGGACGGCATTTGGAAAATAGTGGCGGATACCTTTAACTCAGATTTTCCCGCAGCCGTTCCCGCCAAGGCCCCCGAGGCCAAGACCAAGCGTGGTGCGGCGGCGAAACACCATGCCAGCAAGAAGCGCAAGAGAAGATAACCCGCGCGCAGCGGAAATCTGGACTGCCTGGGCCGTTCGCGAGCCTCGCTCTGATTTAGTTTTGTTTTTGTTCCAGCTCGGCCCAGCGGGCGTACAAGTGATCGATGGCTTTTTGGGCCGCGTCCAGTTCGACGGAAGCAGCGTGAAGGCGCGAGCCGTCGCTCATGATCGCGGGGTCGAGCAGCGCCTCATGTTTGGCTTGGAGTTCCTTCTCGGCCTCCGCGATGCGCTCTTCGATGGTTTCCAATTCGCGGGTCTCTTTGTACGAGAGTTTCTTTTTCGTCAGTGAAGACTTGGGCCCGCCGGGTGTTCCGCTCGGGCTCTGCGTTTCGACCGACGCGTTGCTCTTGCCGGCGGCCTGTTGCGAGCGCTGCCAAGATTCCCATTGCTGGTAGTCCGCAAAACGTTCCGCGGCACCCAGGCCGTCCAGCCCGAGCACAACTGTCGAGACGCGGTCGAGCATGTAGCGGTCGTGGGTGACCAGCACCAGGGCGCCGCGGTATTCCAGAAGACTCTCTTCCAATATTTCCAGCGTGGGAATATCCAGATCGTTGGTGGGCTCGTCCAGCAGCAGGACGTCGGCGGGTTGCAGCATGAGCTGCGCGATCAAGACCCGGGCTCGCTCGCCGCCGGAAAGCCGCCCGATGCGTTGATTCAGTTGCTCGCCGGTGAAGAGGAAGCGTGCGGCCCAAGCGGCCACGTGCGTCACGCGGTCTTGATAGATGACCGAATCGCTGTCTGGCGCGAGGGCACGGCGCAAAGTGACATCTGGATCGAGCTCGCGATTCTGGTCGAAATACACGATGCGCAGCGATTCCGGCTGGCGCATGCTGCCGCGCGTGGGATTGAGTTCGCCTTTTAACAGGCGGAGCAAAGTAGTCTTGCCGCTGCCGTTCGGACCCACGAGCCCCACGCGCATGCCGGAAGTGACGATGAAATGAATGTTGTCGAAGAGCGTGCGGCCGCCGAGAGTGCAGCTGATTCCGTCGAGGGTGATCAACTGCTTGGTTTGCCTGCCCGAGGCGGAGAAATCGATTTTCGCGCTGGTGCTGCGCGTGCGCGCGTTCATTTCCGCCAGTTCGCCAATCATTTCATGTGCTTTATCGATGCGCGCCTTGGACTTCGTGGTGCGGGCTTTGGGACCGCGGCGCAGCCAGTCGATTTCCGTGTGGACGCGGTTCTCGAGCGCTTCCTGGCGGTTTCTCTGCGCGTGGAGATATTGCTCCTTCGCTTCCAGAAAGGTGCTGTAGTTTCCGGAGACGCGCAGCGCGCCATGTTCGTAAGCGGGGTTGAGCTCCACAATTTCGTTGGCGACGTTTTCCAGAAAGTAGCGATCGTGGCTGACCACCACGCACGCGAACGGCGCGTTCTGCAAGACGCTTTCGAGCCACTTGATACCGGCGAGATCCAGGTGATTGGTCGGCTCGTCGAGCAGCAGGATGTCTGGCTTCTGGACCAGTGCCTCGGCGATCGCCAAGCGCTTGCGCCAGCCGCCGGACAGCGTGGCCGCTGCGGCGTCGAGGTCGGTAAAATTAGCGCGTCCCAGGATTTCGGCGGTGCGCGAGAGACGCTCGGCGTCCGGAACTTTTGCGCGCTCGAAAGCTTTGTCGATGATGGATCGAATGGTTTCGCCGCCGGCGAACTCCGAGATTTGCAGCACGGCGCTGAGGCGCGTGCCTTTGCGGACGGCGACGTCGCCGCTGTCCGGACTGACGCGGCCGTTCAGAATCTCGAGAAGGGTCGATTTGCCAGAGCCGTTCGGGCCGATGATGCCGATGCGGTCGCCCTCCGATACCGTGAAGGAGATGTCTTCGAAAAGCGGAGAGACGCCGTATCGCTTGGATAGTCCTTGTGCGCTGATGATCGGTGGCAATTGACTTGATGTTCTCCTGAAACGCGGGCTCGTTAAGAGTACCAGTAGCGGCGATGGGAAACGAACGGCGCCACGCCGTGCCTTCTTCGTTTATTTCGGATGTTTTGCGGATGCTTCTACTTGCGCGAGGATGCGGTCGAGGGCGGCGCGATCGAAGAGGCGGCCGTTGGCGATCACGGCGTCGATCTTCTGCGTGTTGTGGATGTCGTCGAGCGGATTGGCGCGCAGCAACACCAGGTCCGCGATTTTCCCGGCTTCGATTGAGCCAAATGTGCTTTCGGTCCCAAGAAACTTCGCAGGATTGCTCGTCGCCGTCTGGAGCGACTCCATGGGCGAAAAGCCGGCCTCGACGAAGTTGGCGAGTTCGTCGTGCAGGCTAAAGCCTGGCATGATGTAGACGCCGGGAGCGGTGTCCGTGCCTGCCAGGAACGGTACTCCGGCGTGGTGCTGCGCGCCGACCATCTGGAGATTGCGCGCGAAATATTCCTGGCGTAAAGCGAGCGGATCGTGCAGGAGATCAGGCATCATCTCCTCCGTGAATCGGCGCCAGGTTACCTCGCGCCAGTATGCCGGAACGTACTTGTCGAGCGGCTGATGCCGCAGGTCGCGTTGGTCGAGGAACGTTCCGCCGCGCTGCCAGGCCAGGGTAGGTACCTGCCACGTCTGGCTTCTTGCGAGCAAGTCGATCAGTGCTTCGCACTTCTTTTGATCGTAGGTAGCGAGCAGCAGTTTTAAGTCGCCTTCCCCACTGATGAATTTGTCTTCTTCCGTGGAGCAGCCCTCGAAGCTGCCCATCAGATGCTCGATGCTTTTCTGGCCGGCGGCGACGGCTTCCGCGATGCGAACCTTGTCCGGCACATGGCCGACGATGGGCAGACCTTGCTTGTGCGCTTCCGCTGCCGCAGCGAGGTAGGCATCGTGGGAGATGACGGACTGGACCTTGATGAAGTCCACGCCCTGCACTTTGAGCGAATCGACGGCGGCGACGGCGCTCTCCGGTGTGGTGACCGCAATAGAACTGGGGAAGCGCAGGCTTTTTCCGCCGGGCAGGTATCCATCCAACATCGGGCCGGAGACGATCATGCGCGGGCCGACGATTTCTCCCGCGGCGATTTGCTTGCGCCAAGCGAAGAGCACCGGAATATCGCCGCCCATGTCGCGCACGCCGGTGACGCCGTTGACCACGAAGAGCGGAAGGATGATGTCGCGTCCGCCGGGGAACCAATCACCGAACGCGGAATGCACGTGCATGTCCCACAGACCGGGGAGAAGGTATCGGCCGGTGCCGTCAATCACACGCGCGTTCTTCGGCGGCTGAAAGTGTGCCGCGCCAGAAACGGCCCCCGAAACGGCAATGATGCGATCGCCGGTGATGACCACCGTGGAGTCTGGCTGCACGGAAGATGCGCTGGGATTAATGACGGTGACGTTAGTGATGACGATCTGCGGTGCTGCTGGCTTACTTTGCGCGGCGGCGAAGGACGCGAGCAGCAGACAGAACGAGATCAGCAGCAAAGGCCGAAGAGAAAGGAAGATGCGCATGACGCGAGATTACTATGGAACTCCACTTTGAGATGCGCTGCCCTGGGAAAACCAAATCTGGCGCGATTCGCGGTGGCGTAGCTACCCACTCTCCAAAAAAGCGAACGGCGCCCTCCGCGGAATTGCGGGGGGCGCCGCCGGAAAGTGCAACAGCGTCGTAACTGCTATGCGGCTACTGGACGATGAGCGTCAACGTCGTGGTCTGCGCCTTGCCATTGGCGGTGGCTGTGATGGTCAACGTGGATGTTCCAGCCGGAGTGGATGGCTTCGGGGTTGGGGTGCTCGATCCACCGCCACTCGCGCAGCCTTGCAGAAGCACGGCTGCCGAAACCGGAAGCATCAGCAGGCCCGCGACGAACGCCAGGCGCACGGTGCGCATGCGTCCTGCCGGGCTCTGCATCCATGCCAGCATGACGGCAACAGAGAGCAGCGCCAGAAGGAAGAGGGGCAAGGTACGGATCGCCGCTGGCGGTTGCATCCTGGGCTCGGATTGCACTCCCGGCGCCACGATCGAAGCGCCGGTCGTGGACACGGTGATGGAGAAAGCTGCCGGACCTGCCGGGGTGACAACCACCGGAGCCGTCGGAGCATTGCAGGTAGCCAGCGAGGGCGCGCCTGTGCAAGTGACGGTCACGCTGAACGAGTCCGTCATGGACGCTGCTCCCGCCGCCGAGAGTTGCAGGTTGTAAGTTGCCGTTTGTCCAGCCTTCACCGTTTGCGTGGTCGAACCACTCGAAGCCGCTGCCAGTGACAGCGCGACTCCGGCGCCGCCGAGGCTGACCGTGCGCGGGCTGCCCGCGGCGTTGTCGGTGATGGTGACCGTGGCGGAACGCGCGCCGGAGGCACTCGGGGCGAACGTCGCGCTGATCACGCAGGTGCCGTTTGCCGCGACCGTAGCCGGCGACTTCGGACAGGTGTCGGTTTCGGCAAAGTCGCCGGTGCTGACGGCGATGCTCGTAATCGTTAGCGGCGATTTGCCGTTGTTGGTCAGGATGACGGTCTGCGCTGGCGAAGCAGGAGTGCCGACAAGCTGATCGCTGAACGCCAGGTTCGCGCCACTCAGGCTGACCGCAGGCGGTGCCAATACACCGGTGCCGGTGAGGCTGATCGTCTGCGTGCCGCTGGTGGCGTTGTCTGCGATGGTTACCAGGGCGGTGCGGCTGCCAGTCGCACCGGGCGTGAACGTCACGCTGATGGTGCAATTCGCGGCCGCCGCGACGGACGTCCCGCAAGTGTTCGTCTGGGCGAAGTCGGCGCTGTTGGTGCTGCTGATGCCGATGTTCGTAACCGTCAGCGCCACTGCGCCGTTGTTCGTCAACGTCACGGTCTGTGCTGCCGACAGAGTGGACAAGACCTGATTGCTGAAGGTCAGATTCGGGCTAGTAAGGTCAGCCGTAGGCGTCCCGCCGGTCCCGCCGATAGCGAAGACCTGCGTGGTTGGGTTGGCGTTGTCGGTGATGGTGACATGGGCGGTGCGGCTGCCGTTGCCACTGGGCGTGAACGTTACGCTGATGATGCAGGTGCCGCCGTTAGCGGCGACCGGCGTACCGCAGGGATTCGCCGGAGTAAGCGCGAAGTCAGCGCTATTGGGGCCGCTGATTCCGACATTCGTAACGTTCAAAGCGGCCGAGCCGTTGTTGGTCACGGTGACGCTTTGCGCCGCCGACGGAGTGTTCAGCAGTTGAGCCGCGAACGTCAGGCCCGTGGTGCTGAGACCCACCGCGGGCGCGACCGCGGTACCGGTGAGGTTGATGGTCTCCGTGGCCGGCGAAGCATCGTCGGTTATGGTGATCAAGGCGATGCGGTTGTTGCCGGCGGCGATCGGCGTAAACGTTACGTTAATCGTGCAGGTGCCGCCGTTTGCCGCGACCGGTGTGCCAACGCAAGTGTTGGCCGGGGTAAGCGCGAAGTCGCCGCTGTTGGTGCCGCTGACGCCGATGTTTGTTACGTTCAGCGTTACCGCGCCGGAGTTGGTCAGAGTGATGGCCTGCGGCGTCGAGGCGGTGCCCACAAACTGGCTGGCGAAGGTCAGACTCGCGGGGTTGGGAGTCGCGGTGGGTGTGCCGCCGGTGCCTTTGAGGGTGACTGTTTGCGGGCTGTTGGCGGCGTCGTCAATGATCGTAATGGCGCCGTTTCGCGTGCCGTTCGCAGTTGGCGTGAACTTTACGCTGATCGTGCAGTTGGCGCCCAGCGCAAGCTTGGTCGGCGACTTGGGGCAAGTGTCGGCGCTTTTGGCAAAGTCCGCGGAGTTGGTGCCGGTGATCGTGATGCTCGTGATCGTCAGAGGCGCGGTGCCGTTGTCGGTCAGAGTGACCGTCATTGCTGCCGAAGTAGTCCCCACAAGCCGAGCGGGCGTGAAGGTCAGAGTCGTATTGTCAAGGGTGGCTGCGGGAGCCGGAGCAGCCAACAGATTCGGGCCGATGCTGCGGATGCGGATGTTTTGTGAATCCGCGACGAGTAAGTTCCGGGTGATTCCGGCGGCCAGACCCTGGGGCGCATTCAACACGGCACTGGCGGCGGCCAAGCCGTCGCCGCCGAAACCGCCGACGGGCGTGCCCGACGGAGGAGCTCCGGCGATCGTGGAGATGTGGCCAGTGGAGGAGGCGACCTCGCGGATCAGGTGGTTGCCTGTGTCGGAAATGAAAATGTTGCCGCCGTCGTCGACCAGGACGCCAAAGGGAGTGAGCAACTTCGCGCTGGTGGCAGGTCCGCCATCGCCGCCGAAGCCGCCAGTTTCCCCCGTTCCGGCGACGGTGTAGATCTTTCCCGCCGCCATGCTGATGCTGTAGTTGGTGCCATCCCGCGCCGGAACTTCCCGGACGACCTGGTTGTTGGTATCGGCGATGAAGAGGTTTCCGAGACTGTCGACGAAAACGCCTTGGGGGCCATGCAAAAGGGCGCCAGTGGCAAGCACGCCGTCTGCACTAGGACCAGACATGTTTAGCGTTCCTGCGACGGTGTAGATGTGGCCCGCGATTTTTCCGTTGGCAGTCACGGCGGGAATTTCACGAATCGCGTGGTTGAGGGTATCCGCGATGAAAATATTGCCGGAGCCGTCGACAAACACGGCGTTGGGAGCGTTCAATTGGGCGGTGGTTGCGGGTCCCTGATCGCCGAAAGGGCCGCAGGACGGCGGGTTGGTGTTGGGAACGGGGACGGTGCCTGCCACAGTCGTGATGTTGCCGGTTGCGGCCACCACTTCGCGAATGAGGCAATTACCGGTATCTGCGATGAAGATGTTGTTGTGGCTGTCCACGAAGACGCCGTTTGGATTGTTGATACGGCCGCTGGCTGCCACTCCGCCGTCACCCGAGAAGGAGTCATTTCCCGGACCGCCGACGATGGTCTGGATGTTGCCTCCGGTCACTTCGCGAATGACATCATTGCTGGTATCGGCGATGAACAGATTGCCGGTCGCGTCTGTCGCGATCCCAATTGCGTTGGTCGCCGCGAACGGGGCATCCAACTCCGCATTGGTGGCAATGGCGCCGTCGCCGCCGAAGGACAGGAAGCCGTTTCCAGCGATGGTGTAAATGTGCAAACCGGTCATGCTGACGCCGTAGTTGGTGCCGTCGGCAACCGGGACCTCGCGGACGGTGTCCGCATCGGAGTCGGCGACGAAGATGTTGCCGCTTCCCGAACCATCGATGAAAACATTGCTCGGATGAGCCAGCGCGGCGGTATGCGCAGACGTGCCGTCGGGGCTGTTGCCTTTGGTGCCAAGGGGGGAGGCACCCAAAACCTCATAGATATTGCCCTTGACCATGAGGATGCCGTAGTTGGTGGCGGCGGCCGCTGCGACTTCGCGGATGGCGTGATTCTCGTAGTCGGAGATGAAAAGGTTGCCGGCAGCGTCAAAAAACACGCCATGGGGAGTGTTCAACTGGCCGAGGGTCGCAGCTACGCTATCGTTGGTGCCTTTAGTTCCTGCGGTGTTGACGACCGTATAGATATCGCCGGCCACGGGGGTCACCGGGCCAATGGGAGAAGGGGTCGTGCCTGCAATTTCGCGGATGGCGTTGTTGCTGGAGTCGGCGATGAACAGGTTACCGTTGCTATCGCCGTAGACGCCCCACGGATCATGCAGCTTGGAGAGAGTGGCAGTTCCGCCATCGCCGCTAAAACCTGGGTTGCGGACGCCGCCAGTCGGAACCGTGCCGGCGATGGTGTACATGTTGCCTGCGGTCAAGGTCCTGACGGGATTCGTCGTCACTACCGTGACTGCGGGAACTTCGCGGACGATGTGGTTGAAGCGATCACCGATGAAGAGGTTGCCGAGAGTGTCAACGAAGACGCCGTCCGGCACGTTCAAGAAAGCCGTGTTGGCCGGTATGCCGTCGCCGTTGTAGTCCTGGTTGCCGGCCACGCCGGCGATGGTGTAAATGTGGCCCGCAAGCATGGAAATGCCATAGTGGGTGCCAGGGCCAAACGGAATTTCGCGGATGACGCTGTTGTCGGAATCGGCGATGAAGAAGTCGCCCGCGGCGTCCATGAACATGGCGCTGGGACCATTCAACTGCGCCGCGGTGGGGAGTCCGCCATCGCCGCTGAAGCCCGCGGTGCCGTTGCCCGCGAAGATGGTCATGTTGCCTGCGGTGTCCACCTTGAAGATGCGGCTATAGAAATTGTCGAGGATGTAGACGTTCCCGGAACCGTCTTTGATCACACCCTCGGGACCGCCAATACTGTATTGAAGCGCGGCAACACCGGTCGAACCGCCACCGGCCACGGTGGTGATGTTCTGCGCGCGAACCGCGACTGGTGCAACAACAACAAGAGCCAAAGCGAGAAGTTTTTGCAAACGCATGATTACTCCTGTATCCCTTCCGGGCGAATGAGCTCAACGGTGGTTGCGCCCGTGCGGGGTGAGGCGCAACACTTCGTTGTGAAATCCATTTGTGCCGGCACCCATGGGGCGGCGGCAGAGAAGCTGATAGCGAGTAGGCGCAAAGGTGCCACAAGGCGATTGCGGAGTTTCGTTGCCGAGGAGTCCCAAGTCGAGAAAATGGCGCCGTCCTAGCTATGACGAGAAGGTTCTAGTACTATTCTTGCGATAGGGACAAGGAGCACGCCTCGTGCCAAGCGCCGCCGCTTAACCCTCGTGAAATCAGCACCCTAAAAGGAGTCCACCGCTCAAAGGAGCGGGATGTTACCCTTTTGTGCAGCGCAAGGGCGGAATTGTGGAACAGAACTTACCGCGCGCTGATTTTTTTCGCTTCACGGACTGAGAAATCGCGCGCGAAACGCGGCAAAATCGGGTGTGGTTTCCTAGTACGTTGGGCTTATCCGAAAGTATGTTAGTTAGGGACTAAATGCTCCGTAGCGCGAGGGCACGCTGGCTCGCGCGCCTTCGCGGTGTGAGGCGCCGCGTTCTCGAATCGCGTCATCCTTAATAGGAATAGGTGGCCGGATTGGTCTTTGGCGCGGCGCTTTCGTCAACCGGGCGGCCCGAGCCAGGCCGGTGCCAGTGACCCCTTCGCATTGACGGGCATCCAAGCGGTTGTTAGATTGCTTCACTTGCATGTAAAGGACGGAACTGATTGAGTCTACGTGTGCTGGCATGGACGGTATGGGCGACACTGGCGGCGTTTTCCTGCGGTTGCAGCGGCACGAACGTCAGCACGAAGAAGGTTGTGCCACAAGCCGTCAAACCGGTGGTAAAGGACGCCACGCGAGAGGAATTGCTGGAAATCTACAACCAGATGGCGCTGGGCGTGAACAGCGTGAACGCCACCGTGGAACTGAGACCCACGGCGGGTTCCAAATACAGCGGGGTGATCGAGGAGTATCACGAGGTCAAAGCATTCTTGCTGGCGGCCCGCCCCGGGGAAATTCGCGTTATCGGCCAGGCGCCGGTGATTGGCACGACGGTATTTGACATGACCAGTGAGGGAGAAACGTTTCGCGTGTCGATTCCCTCGAAGAACAAGTTCCTGGTGGGCCCGGTGGCGGCGGAGCGCGCCAGCAACAAGCCCATCGAAAATCTTCGCCCGCAACATCTTCTCGATGCGCTGTTGTGGCCGGAGATTCGGAAAGAGGAAACGGTGCTGTTCGAGGAGTTCAACGACGAAACCGCGCGCTATTACGTGCTGACCGTTTTGCGCGGGGGCTATCGCACGGAGATTCTGCGAAAGATCTGGTTCGATCGCGCGGATTTGCAGGTCGCCCGGCTGGAGAGCTATGGACCGAAGGGCGTGTTGCTGTCCGATATACATGTATCGGACTGGCAGGCGCTGGTGGCCGACCAGGAGCATCCTGTGACGGCCCCGGCGGGGGGAGTCACGGTG
>JBGOVR010000225.1:0-5536 GCA_041478205.1 Candidatus Acidiferrum sp. | reverse complement strand
GTCCGTCCGCAACTGGCCAGGGTTGCTTAGCGCCGCAGCATTCGCTACCTGGCCAGCGCACCGCGGCAGCAGAGCAGCTCCGTCTTCGGAATTCGGCTGTAACGCGGTCGCAGCCAAAGAGTTGCCACACAGACTCTTTAGGACTTCGGTCTGCAGCAGCCTAATGGCCTCTGGAACCGCTTCTCTATGTAGTGCGATTTTCGTTGGAGTTTTTTTGTGGCCAACGTAGACGGCGCGCCTCGGTCAGCTCCCAGTTTCATCTTTCAAAATCAATTCGCATTCTATGAGGAATAGAGGAGTACCCGTGGCGAACGACAGGGCATCAAGGACAGGTGGCAGCAGATTGCTCGCCGCACTGGTTTGGGCTTCACGGTTGTTCGGCGCTTCTACATCCGTCTGCGCTCTGACGTACTTGTCGTTGGCCTGTCTCTTCGAGAATAGAAACGTGACGTCCATGCCATCATGGGGCACCGTAATGTCAGAGTCATATATTAGACACGATTCCACAGTGAATTGGAGGCGGTAGGCGGGCATTTGTATTTTGACCAAAACTATCTCTTACGGAACCGTAGTCTACTCTCGCGGGGACCGTATCTTGTAGTGTTTGTCTCGACAGGGGCGGGTGGTCCATACGCCGGGTTTTGCGTGTGGGGCGTTTGATTTTTCGACGATCCTTAGCGCCCTTTTTGCGCAGACCGCCGGTGCCGTTGGTTTCCGGAAAGATGGAGTAAGGGCGGGGCGGAGAGGAGAGGAAAGGAGGCGAAGAGAGGACGCAAAACGAAGAGAGATTCCTCTCTGCGCAGGCCGACCGTTCGCAGGAGCGAACGGCGTGGAAAAAATCGGCCTGCTCCACTCGGAATGACGGTCGAGGGGCGGGGGCGAGGAGAAGACGGATTCATCGCGGCCGAATTCGCCGCGATGGCGCAGAGGCAAGAGAGATTCCTCTTTGCGCAGGCCGACCGTTCGCAGGAACGAACGGTGGGAAGGAAATCGGCCTGCTCCACTCGGAATGACGGTCCGGGACAAAGGCAAGGCGAAGAGAGAACGGCAAAGCGAAGAGAGATTTCTCTCTACGCGGGCCGACCCTTCGCGGGAGCGAAGGGGAAAAAAATCGGCCCGCTCCGTTCGGAATGACGGCCGGGGAGACGGGAGCGAAGAGAAGAGGGGTTCCTCACGTTGGTTCGGAATGACGAGGTTGGAGACGAGTTGGGTGGAGAAGCTTTCCACGTCAGAGATGCAGACTTAAGTCATTCCATTGCGGGTTCAGGGATTCGATTAGCGCGACCTTTTTGGCGCGGCGCCAGGCTTTGATTTCTTTCTCGCGCGAGATTGCCGCTCGGATGCTGGCGTGGGACTCGAACCAAACGAGCTTGGTGACATTGTATTTGTGCGTGAAACCGGGGATGAGTTTTTCCTTGTGCTGACCGACGCGCTTGGCGAGGGTGCTGGTCACGCCGAGATAGAGGACGCCGGATGCGCCGGCCATGATGTAGACGTGGAAGGTGCGCTTCATTGACGCGGATTGTCCCACCACGATGTATTTTCTTCAAAGGTAAACCAGGAAGAAAGAGAGATTCCTCACGTTCGTTCGGAATGACGGTCGAGGGGCGGGGACGACGAGGAGAGAGATTCATCACTGCCGAAGTCGCAGCGATGTGAGAGGGATCGTCGGACGATGAGAGGAGCGGGAGGTAATTCTTCGCTCTACTCTTCGCACGTCATTCCGAGCGTAGCGGACCGATTTTCTCTTACCCCTTGCTCCTGCGAGGGGTCGGCCCGCGTAGGGAGGAATCTCTCTTGATTTCGGGCCTGGGCGGCGGAGATCCGGCGGACGCGACATATTGGTGATTCTCGGAAGTGGAAGGATCACGACGAATATCAGAAAGTGTTTGGGCGGTTGATGCGGGATTTGAAGGCGGGGGAGGAGAGGGAGTGAAACTAGAAACTAGAAAGCAGAAAAAGAGATTTTTCGGAAGTGGAAGGAATCAACAGCGAAGAGCCGGCCTCGGAAGGCCGCCGCTACAGAGGCAGGAAGGGCCGGTCTGAAGACCGGCCACTACATTCGGCAAGCTCGACTGGAACTAGCCTCCCGGGGGCTGCGGCGGTGGATGAGACGGGACTGAAACGAGAAACTAGAAAGTAGAAGGCAGAAACAAGAACAAGAAATAAGAAGCTAGAGCTAGAAACTACTGGCCTGCGGGAAATTGCGGCGGGGCTTGCTGGGCCGGCATGCCGGATTTGCGTTTGGCGTAGGCGGTCTTGACGCGGCGGACGTAGGAGCGGGTCTCGGCAAAGGGAGGGACGCGGCCATACTGGCGCACGCGCTCGGGGCCGGCGTTATAGGCAGCCAGGGTGAGAGCGAGGTCGTTGCGGTAGCGCTGCAACAGATCGCGCAAGTAGCGCGTGCCGCCGTCGATGTTTTCGCGGGGGTCGAAGATGTTTTGTACGCCCAGGCGGGAGGCCGTCTCTGGAAGAAGCTGCATGAGGCCGCGGGCGTTGCGGCGGGAGACCGCTCGGGGGTCGAAATTGGATTCCGCCGCGATGATGCTGGTGATGAGATCGGCGTCGACGCTGTAGCGGGACGAAGCGGCTTGGATCAAGTCGCGGTAGGGCGCCTTGGCGGTTTCCACGGGCGGCACGGAGTGGAACACTTCTTCGGGTTCGATGGCGACGACGTCTTCGCCGGGCATTTCGACGGAGCCGCCGTTCATCTGCAATTTGTATTTGTCGCCGAGAAGCTGATAGCCGGTGACGCTGAGGCGCTGGCCGCTGCGCAGCAGGATGTATTCGGCGCGAACGGTGGAGGCAGCGAGGAATACGAGCGGGAACAGCAGGAACAATCGTCTAAGAGCCGGGCGCACGAGAGTGGGGCGCATCGGAGTCGGGCACATCGGTGTCGGGCGCGTCAGGCGCATGGGGTGGCCTCGCGCAAGGCGAAGTGTTCGATGGCCAGAGCGACGCCATTCTCGTCGTTGGTGCCGGTTTCGTGCCAGCCGAAAGTTTTCAGCTCCGGGACGCTGTTGCCCATCACCACGGGGATTCCGGCGAAGGAGAGCATCTCGAAGTCGTTGTGATTGTCGCCGATAGCCATCACTTCTTCTCGCGCGACACCGCGCAGGGTAGCCCATTGCTCCAGGGAGGAACCCTTGGAGCATTCCGGATGGAGCACGTCGATCATGGCGAAATCCTTGCGCTCATACACAGTCAAGGCCACGGCAAAATCTTGGGCGCGGGGGGCGGTGCGAAGCGCAGCTTCGGCTTCGCGCATGGCCGCGACGGTGCCGGCGAACATTACTTGGATGGGATCTTCGGTGAGGCAGCTCTCGAGCGGCTTGGCTTCGCCGAACGATTCGCGGTAGCGCTGGTAATACGCCTGACGATTGGGGTCTGCAAAGTCGAACGATTCGACCATGACTTGATTCTCGCGCGGGCGATCGAAGATGAGAGCGGCGCCGGAGCGCCAGCGCTCCGTGAGCCGGAGAACCTGCGCGGCGGTGCGATGCGGGAGGAGATGCCGCATGTGCGTCTCGCCGGCTTGGGTGCGAATGATGGCGCCATTGCTCACGATCATGGTCAGAGGTGAATCGATCTGGCGCGCGACGGGCATGGCGAAATCGTAGCGGCGGCCAGTTACCAGAGCGACCTCGATGCCTCGGCGGGTGGCTTCGGCGATGGCGGAGCGATTGGCCTCGGAGACGTCCCAGCGGCTGTCGAGAAGGGTGCCGTCGATGTCCAGGGCAATGAGACGCACAGCCATATGCAAGTATTGTACCGTGAAACACCACCTGTCCTTGGGTGCGGAATCGGTACAGGATGCCAAAGGATAGCCAAAAAGGCCTGTGCTAGACTTTGTCGCTTATGATCAAGCCAACCAACGTTCTGGAATTGGAATGCTCGGCTTGCGGGAAGAAATTTGACGCGTCGGCCGAACAGCACCTGTGCACGTGCGGCAAACCCCTCTTTGCGCGGTACGACCTAAAGCGGGCCGCGGCCACGCTGACTTTGAAGAATCTGGGTGGCCGGCCGCGTACGCTTTGGCGCTACGCGGAGGTGCTGCCCGACGGAGAGCGGGTCACACTTGGCGAGGGCATGACGGCGCTGGTGCATGCTGCGCGGCTCGGCGCCACGATGGGGTTGGAGCGGCTGTATGTGAAAGACGAGGGTTTGAACCCGACGGGTTCGTTTAAGGCGCGCGGCATGACCGCGGCGGTGACGCGAGCGAAGCAGCTCGGAGCGCAATCTCTGGCCGCGCCAACGGCCGGTAACGCTGGCGGCGCGCTGGCGGCCTATGCGGCGGCGGCGGGCATCCCGGCGGTGATCGTGATGCCCGCGGATACGCCCTCGGCGAACGTCATGGAATGCCGTGCGTTTGGCGCAAAAGTAGTGATGCTGGACGGGTTGATCTCCGATTGCGGGAAGTACGTCGCGGAGCGGAAAGATCGCGAAGGCTGGTACGACGTGTCCACGCTGAAGGAGCCCTACCGCGTCGAGGGCAAAAAAACGATGGCGTACGAGCTGTGGGAGCAATTCGATGGAAAATTGCCGGACGTGATTCTGTATCCCACCGGTGGCGGCGTTGGCCTGATCGGCATGTGCAAGGCGTTTGACGAGATGCAAGAGATGGGCTGGATTGGTGCGGAACGTCCACGCATGGTGGCCGTGCAGGCCGAGGGATGCGCGCCGATTGTGAAGGCGTGGAAGGAAGAGCGCACGTCGGCGGAATTTTTTCCGAATGCCGCGACGCTGGCGTCCGGCCTGCGGGTGCCCGGGCCGTTGGGCGATTTGCTGATCTTGCGAATGTTGCGGCAGACGCGCGGGACGGCGCTGACGGTGTCCGACGACGAAATGCTGCAAGCGGGAAGAGAACTCGCGTCGCTCGAAGGTATTTTCGCGGCACCCGAAGGAGCCGCTACGGTGATCGCGGCACGGAAGCTGGCGGCATCCGGCTGGATCAAGCCGGAGGAAACCGTGGTGCTCTTTAATACCGGAACCGGCTACAAGTACGCGGAAGCCTGGCAGCGCGCGCTGCAGGACTAGGAATCATGGCGACACGCAGACTTTATTACGACGACTCGTTCGAGCGTGAGTTTACCGCGGCGGTGGTGAGCTGCGAACTGGGGTTGCACGAAGGAGCGCCGGCGTGGGAGGTGGTACTCGATTCCACCGCTTTTTATCCGACTTCGGGCGGCCAGCCGCACGATGTGGGGCGGCTGGGCGAGGCACACGTTCTCGATGTGCGCGATGAAGAAGGAGAAATCGTGCATGTCGTCGATCGGCAGTTGGAACCCGGCTCCGTGAGGGGCTGCATCGATTGGACGCGGCGTTTCGACCACATGCAGCAGCATACCGGCCAGCATTTGCTCTCGGCGATGTTTCAGGAGCGCTTCGGGCGACCGACGGTGTCGTTTCACCTGGGCAGTGAGGTTTGCACGATCGACCTTCGTGGGCCGGAGCCTTCGGAAGAAATTCTCGAAGGCGCGGAGCGCGCCGCGAATCAGGTGATATTCGAAGACCGGCCGGTCACCGTGCGTTATGG
>JBGOVR010000058.1:0-26603 GCA_041478205.1 Candidatus Acidiferrum sp. | reverse complement strand
TCCCACCCGCAAACGAGCGGGCACGCAAGAACTCGCCGTTCCTCAGGCCCTCGACGCTTTTTGAACGATGACGACAATCACGGACTGCCTGCACCCCGCGAAAACACAAATGCGAAGGATCGATAATTTCGTCGAGCATGGTTTCGAACCCGGAAACTGTCCAATACATGTTTGAGCAGAGTGTCATACTTAAAAAGTATCAGTGAATGTCGGACAGTTCTTCGCGAGCACGACGATAATCGGACACCGCCTGGCGGCAACTGAAAGAGAAAACAGCATCTTGTGACGTTTCGAATAACTGGGGGCACAGAGGAACGAGCGAAGAAGGTCCGCATCCACCAGCCACCGGCGTAAACCGGCGAGACCCAAGTCTGGGCCGGCGAAAAGGTGGAGATTTTGCCCATGTTATACTCCGCCCGCTTCTGCGGGAACGTGTGCTTGATCGTAAACCAGCCGGAGAAGGTTACAGGATTGATAAGTCTGCCGGAAATCTTCAACGCTGCCAGCTATTTCGTGGATCGCAACGTCCTCGAAGGACGAGGGCGAAAGATTGCGATTGAGTGTGGCGACGAACGAGTCAGCTATCAACAGCTGCTGGAGCGAACGAACCGCGCAGGAAACGCCCTGCGCGAACTCGGTATGCGACCAGAAGAGCGTGTATTGCTCTTGCTGTTGGACACGCCCGAGTTTCTCTACAGCTTTTTCGGAGCGATCAAGATGGGCGCCGTAGCCGTACCCATCAACACCCAATCGAAACCGCGCGAATACGAATACATTTTCAATGACTCCCGGGCTCGTGTGGCACTGGTAAGCGAAAGCCTGCTGCCGCAGTTGCAGTTGGTTCCACGCGAACAGCTCCGGCATCTGCGCGAGATCGTGATCGTCGGAGAATCGAGCCGGGATTGCCACAGCTTGCGCGAGCTCATGGACGCTGCATCTCCGGAACTCGAAGCAGCACCCACTAGCAAAGATGACGCGGCTTTCTGGCTGTACTCTTCGGGAAGCACCGGCGTTCCTAAAGGCTGCGTGCACCTGCATCACGACATGGTGGTTTGTTCGGAGTTGTACGCCAAGGGCATTCTGCGCATGAATGAGCGCGACCGCTGCTACAGCGTCGCCCGATTGTTTTTCGCCTACGGTTTGGGGAATGCCGGCTATTTCCCGTTGTCCTGCGGCGCCACGACTATTCTTTCACCTGCGCGACCGGCACCTGCCGCGATCTATGCGAACATCGAGCGTCACCGGCCGACCCTGTTTTTTTCTGTGCCCACGAACTATGCGGCATTACTGGCGGACCGCTGTGAAGACGGCAAGGAGTTTGACCTCTCCAGCTTGCGTCACGCCGTCTCGGCGGGTGAGGCCCTTCCGGCCCCGCTGTTTGAACGGTTCAAGCAACGTTTTGGCGTAGAGATTCTGGATGCCTTGGGCTCCACGGAATCGTTGCAGATGGTGATCTCTAACCGTCCCGGCGAAGCCAGGCCAGGATCCAGCGGAAAGATCATTCCCGGGTACGAAGCCAAGATCGTCGACGAAAACGGAAACCTGGTAGGTCCCAACGAAATTGGCGATCTCTTCGTCAAGGGAGACTCTATCTGCATGGGCTACTGGAACCAGCACGAGAAGACCAAGGAAGTTTTTGTGGGTCCGTGGTTCCGCACCGGCGACAAGTACTACCAGGATGAAGACGGCTACTTTTGGCATGCCGGGCGCGCCGACGATTTGTTTAAGGTGAACGGCCGCTGGCTCAGTCCGGCGGAGGTCGAGAGCGCTTTGATTGCGCACCCTGCGGTGCGGGAAGCTGCGGTGGTCGCTCGCGACGATGAAGCCGGACTTACCAAGCCGGCGGCGTATGTGGTGGTGAACGCCGAGTTCGCGCCGAGGGAGCAATTGGCGCGTGACCTCCAGGATTGGGTGGCCCAAAAGGTCGGAGGATACAAGCGTCCACGATGGATCGAGTTTCTGCCGGAAATTCCCAAAACCGCCACCGGTAAGCTGCAGCGGTTTAAGCTGCGCGAACTGCAAGATCAGCGGACCCAGTCTCCGCCGGAACACTCTGGACTACCGACCAAGATGTAGGTCTGCGAGTCCCGGGCCATCTAAAGTACGGTCCAATCCAGTTCCCGAGTGATCTCGACTACGAACGAAAGAGATTCCTGAAGCGGTATTCAGCCGGTATAGAATACGGGCCGTGGAACTGCGTCACGTTCGATACTTCATCGCCGTTGCGGAACACCTCAACTTCAGGAAGGCTGCTGAGCACCTGCATATCGCGCAACCTCCACTGAGCCGTCAGATCCGCCAATTGGAAGAAGACCTGGGCGTCGTGCTCCTGGTGCGCAGCAAGCGGCGGGTAGAATTGACCAAGGCAGGGCATGCGTTTCTGGAGCAGGCCAGAAAACTCATCGTGCAAGCAGGCCATGCGACCGAAGCCGCGCGCCACGCCCAAAAAGGAGAATCTGGAATTGTGCGAATTGGTCTGGCCTCCGGGCTCGGAGGGGTAGTCAGTAAAGTAGTATTCGAACATCGCAAACGCTTGCCAACCGTCGATATTGAGTGTCGGGACATTTTCTCCACCCTCCAGAACGAAGCTCTCCACAAGGGCGAGATCGATGTTGGCTTTTTGCGGCCGCCCGTCGACCAAATGAATCTGGAGTGCGAACTGCTCTTCGAGGAGGAATTTGTCGTGGTGCTCCCGAAGACACATCGTCTGGCGAAACGCCGGTTCTTGCGGCTGAAAGATGTGGCGGACGAACCCTTGATCATCTTCCACCGAAACTTTTCCAGCGGGCTCTACGACAAGATCTTGGGTCTGTTCAGCAAGCAGGGGTTCACACCGCACTTGCTGGTGACGCATGTAGAGGCCCACGAGGAAGCAGGGGCCATCATGATTGCATCCGGCAAGGCCATCTTCCTGGGTGCGGGCGCCGCCGTGAATCGTACCGTGTCAAGTCTAGAGCTGGTTTCCGTGCGTCTGAATGAACCCGACGCTAAGATTGAGGTTTACGCTGCGTGGCGCAAGGGCGAAGAATCGCCCGTGATTCTGGACTTTCTCAATTCCGTGCGACGTGTCTTCCGGCTCTCGGTGCACGGAGAGATTGCCTAGATCACACAGCCGCGCGGTCGTGCGCTCGTTCCGACGCTTCCCTGGGCGAGCCGCTTCTTGAATTGCTTGGTCGCTGCAATGCGATCCTGCTCCACCCGCTCCCGTATTGCCAAGGTAGTGACCAACCGTTCTTATTTCGCTTTCTGCGCTGGCTGGACTTCCACAAATTGCCAGCCGAATCGCCCTTTGATACACAGATTACCGCTCGTAACGCTGTGGTCCAGCGGCGACGTCACACGAACGATTTTGCCCTCTTGCGCGTGAACCGTGAGCTCGCAGCCAACGCCGCAGTAGGGACAGATCGTGCCGGTGCTGGTCTGGCGGGACTCATCCCAAGTGCCGGCCTGCCGCATGTCATATTCGGTCTTAGACATGAGCGCCCCGGTGGGGCACACACCGATACAGTTCCCACAATAGACGCACGCCGAATCCGGCAAGGGGACATCGTACTCGGTGGCAATGCGCGCGGAGAAACCCCGCCCGGCAACCGCGATGGCAAACGTGTTTTGTGCATCGACGCCACACGCCTCCACGCACTTGTAGCAGAGAATGCACTTCGCGTAGTCCCGCACGTAGAGATTGTTGTCGATTTTTGGCGCCTGGGCCACGGTGGCAGCGGAAGCGCCGAACCGCGCAGGATTGGCGCCATATTGCTTCATGTAGCCCAGAAGCGCCGGCGCCGTCGAAACGTCCACGCTCGAAGCTAGGAACTCGAGGACCAAGCGACGGCTGAGGCGAACGCGCTCGGAATCCGTCCTGATCGACATCCCCGGCTCGACCTTGCGCGAACAGGCGGGAACCAGGGTCCGGGACCCTTCCAGTTCTACCACGCACACACGGCACACATTCACCGGCGTGAGTGTTTCAAGAAAACACAGAGTCGGAGTATCAATGCCCAAACTGCGAGCCGCATCGAGGATCGTGGCGCCCTCGGGAACCGATACCGCCTTTTCATCGATCTTAATCTCGACTTGGCGCCGCGGAGGATGCAGCGGGCCTTTTGGGATCGGCCCACGAGCAGTCGGCTCCAAAGGCGACGGGGCTCTGGCCGGATCGCTCATGAAAACAAACTCCATCGATTGAGAGCTGACTCCACCGCACTGGACGCGGTTTGACCGAGTCCGCAGATGGAAGCATCGCGCATGGCCTGCCCGATCTCTTTCAGAGTGTCGATCTCTCGTGCGACAGACTCCAGTGGCTGACGCTTCACCAGGCGATGAAGCGCCTCGTCCTGGCGAACCACGCCGACCCTGCAGGGAACACATTGACCGCAGGTCTCGTGGCGGAAGAAAGCCGCGATTCGCAGAAGGATGCGCTTGAGGTCTATGCTGTCATCAAACAGCATGATGACGCCGGAGCCGAGCGTCGCGCCCATCGCGCGCGTTCCTTCGAATGTAAGCGGCATATCGAGTTCCGTAGGCGGAACGAAAACGCCAGCCGCCCCACCGAGCAGCACAGCCTGAAGGCGTCCGTTGCCTCCCACGCCGCCCGCAAGCTCGATCACCTGGCGCAGGGTGGCACCGAAGGAAATCTCGTAGACACCGGGCCGAACCACGTGGCCGCAGAGGCAAAAAAGCCTGTATCCCGCCGAACCGGGGGTGCCATTACGCGCGTAGGCTGCCCCGCCCGTAAGGATAATCTCCGGCACATTGATCAGGGTCTCGACATTATTGACGACCGTCGGCTGGCGAAACAGCCCTGCCTGGGTCGGGAAAGGCGGCTTGTTGCGCGGCTCGCCGCGGTAGCCTTCAATCGAATTGAAGAGCGCCGTTTCCTCGCCGCAAATATAGGCGCCCGCGCCCCGGCGCAATTCGATATCGAAGCGCAGGTCCCGGCCAAGAACGTTGTCACCGAGCAACCCGCGGGTACGTGCTGCGCTGATAGCCTGCGCGAGCCGCTCGGCGGCCAGCGGATATTCGCCGCGAAGATAGATGTAACCCTGTTGCGCACCCACGGCCAACGCGGCAATGGTCATGCCTTCCAGCACGGCGAAGGGATCACCTTCCATCAAAACGCGGTCTTTGAAAGTGCCGGGCTCCGATTCGTCCGCATTACAGATCACATAGTGCGTACGGCCCAGATGGCGTTGCAGCTGAAGTGCCTCCCACTTTTTACCCGTCGGGAAAGCAGCACCTCCGCGCCCTACCAGCCGCGACTCGATAACTTCGCGGACAACGCCTTCGGGTCCAAGAGCAAAGGCCCGGCTCAAAGCTTCGTAGCCGCCGAGGCGCCGGTAATCGTCGAGGCTCGAAGGGTCGGCTTGGCCAATCCGTCGGAGTAGGCGAAGCTGCGGCTGGCCCGCTTGAGGGACCGAGAGCGATATGTCCAGAACGTCGGGTTCGGAAGTGAGGCGGCCTTGCGCGGCATCGTGTACCAAGGATTCGATCGAGCGCCGCTGTGCCGGAGCAACCACGCGCGTTTGGGGCACCTTACCCGCTGCCGTGATCAGAGCGGCGGGCGCCCGTTCGCAGAGACCCAGGCACGCGCTGCGCACCCACGTGGCACGGCCATCGACGCAGGAGGAACCAGCGGGTCCAAGCTTGCTTTCGAGTTCAGCGCAAAGCTCTTCTCCGCCTCGCGTGAGGCAAGCGATATCGTCGCACACGTGCGCGACCACCACCGGGCGCGGCGAAAGCGAAAACATTCCATAGAACGACGCCACACCGTGAATCTCGGCCGGTGGAAGGTCCAAGCGCAAAGACGCATAGTTGAGCGCTCCGGGACTAATCCATCCCGCCCGCGCCTGAATGGCGTGCAGCACGGGAAGCAGCAGATGCCGGGGAAAGCGTGGTTTGTGCCCTTCCGAGACCGATTCCGGAGCGCCCAAAACTGCGTCAACCGCACCTCGCTCTTCGGCGGTCGCTCGCGCATCGGTCGAGTGCAGGTCCAATCAGTTCTCCAGGTACTTTTCGACGCGAATGGCAGTGGCTTTGAATTCCGATGTTCCTGACTTGGGATCGACCGCGTCGATCGTCAGATCGTTGGTGGCTACTTGATCGTGGAAATGGACGGTCATGAATGCCAGGCCAGGGCGCAGGCCAGTGTCAAAACGCACGGGAGCAATCACAGAACCGCGACGCGAACTGACGCGCACTATTTCTCCTTCTGACAGATGGTACTGCGCGCCGTCCTCCGGAGAGAGGTCGAGCGTCTCAGCGCGGCGAAGCGGTGAAGTGTAGCAACCTGTCTGGACGCCGGTGTTGTAAGAGTCGAGGCGGCGCCCGGTGGTCAACCGAATCGGATAGTTCTCGTCGAGCTGATCAACCGGTGGTTCGAATTCGACCGCGCTGAACGGAGCCAACGGGCCGATCACTGGAGTTTGCCAAAGCCTGCTGTGCAAATAGAGCTCGCCAGGATGCGATTCGTCGTAGCAAGGCCACTGAATGCCACCGAGTTCCTCTAGGCGGCGATAGCTCATGCCCGCGTGCATGGGACTGAGTCGGCGCACTTCTTCCCAAATGCTCTCGGAGTTCGGCTCTCCCCAGTCGTGGCCAAGGCGACGTGCCAGTTCGTAGAGGACCTCAATGTCGTCCCGAACGCCCGGCGGCGGAGGCACGGCGGCGCGCACCCGTTGCACGCGGCGCTCGCTGGAAGTGACGGTGCCTTCGGTCTCGCACCAGCCCGCCGCGGCTGGGAGCACCACGTCCGCCATCGCCGCCGTCCCCGTATAGAAAAGGTCCTGGACGACGAGGCATGCCAGCCCGCCGAGCAGCTTACGGGCGCGGTGACGATCGGCTTCCGAATCCGCGGGATTCTCGCCGAGTACGTAAAGGGTGGTCAACTCTCCGCGCTCCATGGCATTAAACATATCGCTCAGATGCCAGCCACGCTTGGGTTCGATTTGGACGCCCCAGGCGCGTTCGAACTTCGCGCGCAATTCGGCGTTCTCAACGTGCTGAAAACCAGGCAAGCGGTCCGGAATCGCCCCCATGTCTCCTCCGCCCTGCACGTTGTTCTGGCCGCGCAGGGGGTTGAGCCCACTGCCGTAGCGGCCCACATGGCCGGTGAGGAGGGCGAGATTGATGAGCGCGAGAACATTGTCCACGGCGTTGTGATGTTCGGTGATGCCCAGGGTCCAACAAATCACGGCGCGCTCGGCGCGAGCGTAGGCGTGCGCCGTCTCGCGAATGATCGCGGCGGGCACGCCGGTTTCGCGTTCGGCCCGTGCCAGCGTGTATTTCTCCACGCACTCACGGTACGCCTGAAACCCGCTGGTCGCATGCTCGATGAACCATCGATTGGCGAGTCCCGAAACGATGATCTCGCGGCCCATCGCGTTGGCCAGCGAGATGTCGGCACCGACGTCGAGACCCAGCCATCCGTCCGCCCACTGCGCCGAACTCGTGCGCCGTGGATCGACGACATAAAGCTTCGCGCCGTTGCGCACTCCCTTCAGCACATGATGAAAGAAAATGGGGTGCGTCTCCCGCGCGTTCGAGCCCCACAGCAGGATCACGTTCGTCTCTTGGATTTCGCGGTACGAACTCGTGCCGCCGCCAGCCCCAAAAACTGTCGCCAGACCGGCGACGCTGGGGGCATGTCAAGTCCGGTTGCAGCTGTCGATGTTGTTCGTTCCGATCACCGAGCGAACGAACTTCTGCGAAATATAGTTCAACTCGTTGGTCGTCTTCGAACAACTGAACATGCCGAACGTCCGCGGGCCGTGCTTCTTAATCTCGGTTCGAAAGCCTTGGACCACGCGGTCCAGTGCCTCATCCCACGTTGCGGGGCGATGTGAACCGTTTTCGCGGATGAGCGGTTGCGTCAGCCGCTCTCTCGAAGGAATCGTCATAGTGCCCAGCCCTCCGGGCCCAATTCTGCCATACGGCGAGGCCCGGTCCAATTGTTTGAATCGTTTTGCATTCCGCGCACCTGCGAATACCTCACGCGTACAGGAGGTTGGCGTCGGCGGATAACTCCGCCAACCCCGCAATGCAATTCGACGGTCCTTGCACCACGAAACGCCGGTGATAGAGCAGCACGGCGCGCAATCCCGCTAGCTCTTCACCGCCACCAGCCCTTCCCGGACCGCCGTGCAGACAACTGGGCATCACGTTGCCATGGCCTGTGTGCTGGCTGCCCACCGTGGAGTCAACGACCAACATTCGTCCGTGTAGGTCGCCGATTCCGAGGACTACGTTCTGAACGAAGCCCGCATCGTTCGAAAAGATGGAGGCCACCAGGGAGCCCAAACCGCGGCGTGCGATGGCGATGAGATCCTCGATTCCTTCGTAAGCCACCAGCGTCGCCACCGGACCGAACACCTCGACATCATGCACAAACTTTGCTCCGAGTCCATTTTTGCAGGACAGCAGCGTGGGCTGCACAAAAGCGGATCGTTGCGGGTCGGCGTCGACCGGCTGGAAACGTTCGTCGCCACCAAATAGGACCGAGCATTCTTCTTTCAACTGCCTCAGCCCTGCAAGACAAGAGGATTGTTGCGCCTTGTTCACCACGGGCCCCACTTTCACGTCCGGGTTGCGGGGGTTGCCGACCTTCATGGAACTCAAGCGAGCGGAGATGGCATCACCCACAGCCTTGAGATGCGCCTGCGGAACCAAGACACGCCGGATGGCCGTGCACTTCTGGCCGGCCTTGAGCGTCATCTCGCGCACGACCTCCTTGACGAGCAGATCGAACACCTCTGTCCCTGGAGCGCCGTCGGGCCCGAGAATTGCCGAGTTGATGCTGTCGGCTTCTATGTTGACGCGCACCGACCGCCGCGAAACATTCGAATGCGAGCGAATGCGGGCGGCCGTATCAGCCGAACCCGTGAATGAAATGATGTCGCTTTCGCAAACGTGGTCGAGCAGATCGCGAGCAGAACCGCAGAGAAGGGAGATCGCTCCCGCCGGTAAGATGCCTGCCTTCACGATGTCTTCCACCATTCTGTGCGTCAGCCAGGCAGTGGCAGACGCAGGCTTGACCAGCACCGGAACCCCAGCTAGCAGCGCCGGTGCGGTTTTTTCGCAGAAACCCCACGCCGGAAAGTTGAAAGCATTGATAAAAACAGCCGCGCCCTTGGCGGGCACCAGAAAATGCTGGCCCACAAACGCACCCGTCTTTGATAAAGGAACCAACCCGCCTTCTTTCAGCATCTTCGCATCCACCAGCGCTTGGCCAGTCTTCGCGTAGTGCTTCATCGTGTAAATGGCGCCGTCCACGTCAAAAGAGGCGTCCGCCTGGGTGGCGCCGGAGTTGAGGAGAGAGAGCCGAAAATATTCGTCGCGGTTAGCGGCCAGAGCGTCAGCGATCTTGGCTACCAACTGCGCCCGCTCGCGGTACGTAGATTGCCGGAGTGCTGCTCCGCCGTTAGAACGCGCGAACTCAAGAGCCGCCCGCACGTCGATGCCTTGCGAAGAAATGCGCGCCAATTCGTCGCCGGTCACTGGATCGATGAGCGGGTCTCCAGCGCCAGCGCCTTCTCTCCACTCGCCCGACACATAGTTAGGCAGCATCATTTACTGTCCTCCGTTTGACCGACGCTCTCACCCCAGAATGCCCGTAGGACCTGGACTAGAAAACATGGGAAGGCGAGTTCGGCATAATAGTGCAACTTTCCGCTCCCTAAATCCAGAGGTTTCTTGCCTGTGATCGCAGGTCTCGTATCTGTCTGTAAATAATATAATTATTCTTATGTTCGTGCGTCGGGAGATGCCCAAGGGAGTTTGTCCATGGGCGACCTACACTCTTCTGCTTGACCAGCCGCGTGTGGTATGTATTATACTGCAACCAGGCACACGCGAAGATCACAATGCCAGCAAGCATTGATTCCAAGGCGGCAGCATCTGGAGAGCAACGAGTCACACTGACTCGTGAAGACGATTTCTTGCTGTTCCTCGGCAAACGCGTTCGAGAGGCGCGCAACCGGCGCGGCATGACTCGCAAAATGGCGGCTCGTGAGGCGGACGTGTCGGAGCGCCATCTCGCGCAGTTGGAGGCGGGCGAGGGCAACGTCTCGATCGTCTTGCTACGGCGAATTGCGGCAGCTCTCAACGTTACCCTCGTAGAATTATTCACCCCCGAGGTAGAAGAGCCGGTCGAAAAACAGTTGATTCAGCGTTTTCTGCAGCGCCTCCCGGCGCACCGCCTAGAAGAGGTGATCTTTCGCCTCAGGCGCGACCTCGGCGACGAAGAGAATGCGCGGCGAATGCGCATCGCGCTGATCGGCCTGCGCGGAGCCGGCAAGTCCACGATGGGATCGAGGCTGGCTCGGGAAACGAATACTCCCTTCGTTGAATTGGATAGCGAGATCGAAAAAGAAACGGGAATGCCTCTGGCAGAAATCTTCTCGCTCTACGGGCAATCCGGTTATCGCGCCATCGAAAATCGCACGCTAGAACGCGTGCTTCGTGAGCATGATCGCGCGGTGCTTTCGGTCGGGGGCGGTGTGGTGTCGGAAAAAGAGACTTATGACTACCTGCTTTCCCATTGCTACACCATCTGGATCAAAGCACAACCCGAAGAGCACATGTCTCGAGTGATCGCGCAGGGCGATTTCCGCGTGATGGCGGGAAACGATCGGGCCATGGAAGACTTGCGCCGCATTCTCGAGGCTCGCGAACCGCTGTATCGAAAAGCAGACATGTCCCTGGACACTTCAGGCGATTCCGCGGAAGAGAGTTTTGGCAAATTGTGGCTGGCGCTGCAAGCAAATATTCAGTAGGAGGATCTCGTGGACGCTGCTGTAACCCAAGAGCCGCAGGCTAAGATGGACTCGGTCGACTTCCAAACCGACCCGTCCCGCTACAAACACTGGCGTCTCTCCTTTGACGGTCCGGTTGCCACGCTGACGATGGACGTGGCCGAAGACGGCGGGCTCCGCCCGGGCTACAAACTCAAACTCAATTCTTACGATCTCGGGGTCGATATCGAGCTGCACGACGCGCTGCAGCGAATTCGCTTCGAGCATCCCGAGGTTCGGTCGGTGGTCATTACCAGCGCAAAGAGCCGCATTTTTTGCTCCGGCGCCAATATCTACATGCTCGGTCTTTCTTCCCACGCGTGGAAAGTGAATTTCTGCAAATTCACAAATGAAACGCGCAATGGCATCGAAGACTCGAGCGCCCATTCCGGCCTCAAATTCCTCGCGGCCTGCAACGGAACGACGGCCGGCGGCGGCTACGAACTGGCGCTCGCCTGCGATGAAATCATTCTCGTGGACGACCGCTCTTCCGCGGTAAGTTTGCCGGAGCTTCCCCTCCTCGGCGTGCTGCCCGGCACCGGCGGCCTGACCCGCGTCACCGACAAGCGCAAGGTTCGCAGGGATCATGCCGACATTTTCGCCACCAACCCGGATGGTGTCCGGGGACAACGTGCCAAGGAATGGCGCCTGGTCGATGACGCAATTAAACCGCAGCAGTTTGCGGAGCACATCAAACAGCGCGCTCTGAAGCTGACCGAACGGAGCGATCGCCCCGCAAACGCCAAGGGAGTAACCCTAACACCGCTGAAACGCGCGTTTGATGAAACAGGACTGCACTACAAATACGTGGATGTGCAGTTCAATCGCCAGGCTCGCACCGCAACTCTCACAGTTCGTGCTCCGGAGTCGATAGCTGAAGACACCCTCGAAAAGGTTCTCGCAGCGGGCGTCAACTGGTGGCCGCTTCAAATGGCGCGAGAGTTGGACGATGCCATCCTGACTTTGCGCGCCAGCGAGCTGGACTTGGGTCTGTGGATCGTCAAGACCGCCGGAAATCCCGACGCGATCCTGGCCATCGACGAGTTCCTCCTGAATCATCAGAGCAATTGGTTCGTTCGCGAAGTGCTCGGCATGATGCGCCGAACCTTCGCGCGCATCGACGTTACCTCGCGCTCGATCTACGCGATCGCTGAACCCGGGTCCTGCTTCGCGGGCACGCTACTGGAATTGGCGCTCGCCGCGGACCGCATTTACATGCGCGACACGCAGGAAGGCGAAAGCACCGCGACGCTAGCCCTATCGAAAATGAACTTCGGACCGCTGCTCATGGTCAATCATCTTTCGCGTTTGGCGGCGCGTTTCTACCAAGATGCGGAGCAACTTGACGCTCTGCGCAACAAAATTGGCGCGAAGCTTTCTCCGAAAGAAGCGCTCGATGCGGGACTCGTTACCGCTGCACCAGATGATCTCGACTGGGAAGACGAAATCCGCCAAGCCATCGAGTCGCGTGCGGCACTCTCGCCCGATGGTCTCACGGGACTCGAAGCCAATTTGCGCTTTGGAGTCACTGAGACGCTCGAAACCCGCGTCTTCGGTCGCCTTTCGGCTTGGCAAAACTGGATTTTCATTCGTCCGAACGCTGTTGGCCCGAACGGAGCGCTCAAAGTGTATGGCACCGGCGCACCGGTGAAATTCAACTGGGAAAGGGTCTGAGCACCGTCCAGCCCGTTGCTGCGAACTCACTGAGGAGATTGCAATGATCGACTACACCGAGAAAATCCCAAACAATGTTGACTTAGGGAGAGACCGCGTTCTACAGCGTGCGCTCGAACATTGGCAGCCCGCGTACCTCAGTTGGTGGTACGACATGGGCCCGAACGAGAGCCACGGCTTCGAGGTCTACCTGCGCACCGCCATCAGCGTAGAACCCGATGGCTGGGCGCAGTTTGGCTACGTGAAAATGCCCGAGTATCGCTGGGGCGTTTTCCTGCAACCGCGTGACGAAAAGCGCCAGGTAAATTTCGGCGTTCACAAGGGTCAAGCCGCGTGGCAAGAAGTGCCCGGCGAATACCGCTCAACCCTGCGGCGAGTCATCGTCACGCAGGGTGACACGGAACCCGCCTCCGTCGAACAGCAGCGCATGCTGGGGCTGTCGTGTCCTTCGATGTACGATCTGCGGAACATTTTTCAAGTGAACGTCGAAGAGGGGCGCCATCTCTGGGCCATGGTGTACTTGCTGCACCGCTATTTCGGACGCGACGGACGCGAAGAAGCCGAAGCGCTGCTCGCACGGCGCTCCGGAGACACCGATAACCCGCGCATTCTCGGCGCATTCAACGAGCCAACTCCAGACTGGCTCGCCTTCTACATGTTTACGTTCTTCACCGACCGCGACGGCAAGTTCCAACTCTGCGCCCTGGCGGAATCCGGCTTCGATCCCCTCTCGCGGACCTGCCGCTTCATGCTCACCGAGGAAGCGCACCATATGTTCGTCGGAGAGACCGGAGTAGGCCGCATCATCCAACGCACTTGCGAAGTGATGAAGGGAAATAAGATCGATGATCCTTCAGACGTGCGCGCGCTCGGTGTGATCGATCTACAGACCATCCAAAGATATTTGAACTTTCACTACAGCGTTACTCTCGATCTCTATGGCTCCGATGTTTCGTCGAACGCCGCGAATTATTACACCAGCGGCCTCAAGGGGCGCTTCCGCGAAACCAAGCTTGATGACGATCATCTACTGAGCGAAGCGCAATATCCCGTCTACGAAGTGATCGGAGACAAAATCGTCGCCAAGCAGGTCCCGGCATTGACAGCATTGAATGAACGCTTGCGCGACGACTACATCGAGGAAATTCAAGCCGGAGTCGGCCGCTGGCAACGGATCATCGACGAAGCCGGCGTTCCCTTCCGCTTTGAGTTGCCGCACAAAGGCTTCCACCGGGCGATTGGCAATTTCGCGGGGCACTACATCAGCCCTCTCGGAGAAGTCTTAAGCCAAGAAGCTTGGAAAAAGCACGAATTTGAGTGGCTGCCGAGCCCGAAGGATCATGCTTACGTGCAGTCCTTGATGACCGGTCGAGTTGTCGAGCTGGGGAAGTTTGCCAATTGGATTGCCCCGCCGGCGCGCGGGGTTAACAGTCAACCGTTGAACTTTGAATACGTTCGCTTCAACTGACTGCCGGAAGCGCTGGAGAGCCGTGCCACCAAGCACAATTCACACTCGCATCGACGGACGCACGGCTTGGATCACGCTGGACCGCCCGCCGCTCAATGCTCTCAACATCGAGATGATGCGAGAGTTGGACGCCGCTCTCGATCGAGCCCTGCCGCAATCCGACTTCCTCGTTTTCCAGGGCCATGGCGCAAAGGGGTTTTCCGCAGGCGCTGAGATTGCGGATCATCTCCCGGACCGCGTCGGTGAAATGCTGGCGGCATTTCACGCGATTTTTCGGCGTCTAGCCCGGGCCGAATGTGTGACCATCGCCGCGGTTCATGGTCACTGCCTCGGCGGCGGCATGGAGCTCGCGACCTTCTGTGATTTCGTCATGGCCACCCAGTCGGCCAAGTTCGCCCAGCCGGAGATCAAGCTGGCTTGCTTTCCTCCGATTGCCATGATTACCCTATCCCACCTTTGCGGATTTCGCGCCGCCGCGGACTTAATTCTCTCCGGCCGGACGATCTCCGCCGAGGAAGCCAATAAGCTAGGTCTTGTCTCGCGCGTCGTGCCGGATGCTGAGTTGCACCAAGCTGTCGATCGACTGCTTGCAGAGCTGGGCGGCCTCAGCCCAAAGGTCCTGCGTTTGTCCCGGCGAACTCTCTGGAGGTTGCGCGCAGGTGAGTTCGAGCGTCAATTGAATGAAGTCGAGCAGATCTATCTAGGTGAATTGATGGAAACGGAAGACGCGCGCGAGGGAGTGCGCGCCTTTATGGAAAAACGCGCCGCCGTCTGGCAAGCTCCTTGAGCCGGCCGAATCAACGCTGAACCACTGGCCGCTTCTAATCCAAAGAACGACGGAGAATTCGTGCAACCGATCATCGACATCCACGTCCACATCATGCCCTACCACATGGTGAAACCCTCGGCGCTTGAGTTGATCAAGCACGGCCGCAAAGACTATGCCGACGTGGAGCGCTACTCCGCCGATCCAAAGGCATTCCTTGCGTTTCTCGACGGTCTAGGAATCGAACGCGCCGGGCTGATCAACTACGTCGCGCCGCAAATTATCGGCTTCACGCCGGAAGTGAATGATTGGAGCGCAAAGTATTGCAAGGCAGCGCCAGACCGCCTGATCGCATTCGGCGGCGTCCTTCCCGGAACGGTTCCCGATCCCGGTGCCGAAGTGGACCGTCTCGCCAAGCTCGGAATCCGCGCAATAAAAATGCACCCGTCGCACCAAGTGCTCTCGCCCAACGATTACATGGACGGCAACCGTGGCTTGGCGGCGATTTACGAACGCGCCCAAGCAAACGATATGCCTGTGATGGTTCACACGGGAACTTCGATTTTCCCGGGTGCAAGAAATCTTCATGCCCAACCCATGTTGTGTGACGACATCAGCATCGACTACCCGAATCTCGTCGTCATCCTCGCCCACGGCGGAAGGCCTTTATGGATGAACGAGGCATTTTTCCTCGTTCGCCGCCACAAAAACATGTACATGGATATCTCCGGCATCCCCCCGCAAAAGCTGATGGAATATTTTCCGCGCATCGAAGACATCGCCGACAAGGTCTTGTGGGGCACCGACTGGCCCGGACCCGGCGTACCCGAAATTAAGGGCAACATCGAGAAGTTCAACGCCCTGCCGATTAAAGCCGAGGCCAAGCGCAAGATTCTGTACGACAATGCCGCCCGCCTCTTTCCCCGCTGACCTTGGAGTGCGGCGGCTCGCCGCAGCTTTTTACGGTCGATCTCCGGCAACCATACACCGTACCCCAAGCAAACACCCAGCCTATTTCCGCCATTTGATGATCGCTCCCGCTTTTCTGAACGGTTGTTCCTTATCTGAACAGTTGTTCAGAATTCCTTGACACACGCCAAATCGGCGTGGTAGTCATAGGCTAGCGATGTCCAGTTGTCCCGCGGCAGTTCGTATGTGGAGACCTAAGTTGCGAAAGAACCGATCCATGAGCCGCGGCAATGGCCGTCTTCGCCGGCGCTATCTGGCCCGCCGCCTAGAAATCCTGCGCGCCGCGGGAAAAGAGTTTCGGGTACGTGGCGTTGCGGAAACCGGTATGCGCGACATCGCCGCCGCCGCCGATCTCTCCCCCGCCAACCTTTACAACTACTTCCAAGGCAAACACGAGATCCTCTTCTTCTGCCAAGACGTTTCTCTCGATCGCCTGATCGCCGCCCTTGAGAAGGCTCGCCGCTTGCGAGCCAGCGCCTCGGAAAAGCTGCGCCTGGTTATCGTTTCCCACTTGCGCTGCGTGCTCGATGAAGTCGAAGGATCGGCAGCGCATTTTTTGACAGGCGCGTTGCCGCCACACCTGCAACGCCGCCTGGTAGCCAAGCGCGATCGCTACGAAGAGGGCGTGCGTCACTTGATTTCCGCCGGCACCCGATCCGCGGAGTTCGTTCCTTGCGATCCTGCGCTCGCCGCCCGCGCCGTGCTCGGAGCTCTGAACTGGAGCGTCCGCTGGTTTCGTCCGGAAGGATCGATGACCGCCGCTGAGATCGCGGAGGGATTTGCCGGCTACCTGATCCGCGGCTTGCTCACCAAACCGGACGCTCTCCGGCGCACGGCATCCGCCAGGGAGGCGCAACGCACTGTCCACAACTATGTTCCCCGTGAACTGAAAACGCGCGCGGCGGCCCGATGATTTCTCCAAGAGGTGATTTAAACGTGATCGCGCTGCCTGTCGAATCACAGAAGACGGCTCACATTCGGATTACCCTGAACGACGAAGAAACGGATGTCTCTTTCGCGCCCTACAAAACTTTGCTCGAGGTCCTTCGCGAGGATCTGGGCCATACCGGCACGAAGCACGGCTGTGAACTGGGAGAGTGTGGCGCTTGCGCCGTTCTTCTGGACGGCAAGCCCGTGCTCTCCTGTCTCCTCCTCGCGCTAGAGTGCGACAAGAAAAACGTTCTCACCGTCGAAGGTCTCGGCTCCCACGGAAACCTTCATCCCTTGCAAGACGCGTTCGCCGATCTCGGCGCCGCGCAATGTGGCTATTGCACTCCCGCGATCCTGGTGACCGCCAAAGCCCTGCTCGATCAGAATCCTCATCCCACTCGCGACCAGATTCGTGAAGCGCTCTCCGGCAACCTGTGCCGCTGTACCGGCTATCTCCAAATTTTTGAGGCTGTCGAAGCCGCCATCCTCAAAATCGCGCACCAACGTAATCAGCAACCTGGAACCCCAGAGCGCAACCCCGCATTGCCTGGCGCTTAGGAGTACGCATGGCCGATCGCAAAATTCCACCCAACCAACCGGCTCCGGATTCACAGGCGACTGGCGACGGTCTTCGCGTTATCGGCGTCCCTCGCCGAAGAGTCGATGCCCGCGCGAAGGTAACCGGCCAAACCCGCTTCGCCGACGACATCTTCTTTCCCCGAATGGCCCACTGCAAGCTCCTGCGATCTCCGCATCCGCATGCGCGCATCCGAAAAATCGACGTGTCGCGCGCACTCGCTCATCCCGGGGTGTACTTGGTCCTGACCGGCAAAGACGTCCCCATCGAATATGGAATTCTTCCCGTCAGTCAAGACGAGCAAGCCCTGTGCGTCGATCACGTGCGGCACGTCGGAGATCCCGTAGCTGCCGTCATCGCGCGCGAAGAGTTGACCGCCTTTGAAGCCCTGAACTTGATCGATGTCGACTACGAAATCCTCACCACCATCTCCGATCCCGAAGAAGCTCTCGCAACTCCCGAGCCTCGAATTCACGACTACGGCGAAGAAGGCAACATTCACAAGCGCGTCGCCCTTGATTTTGGCAACGTAGATGATGGTTTTGCCGAAGCCGACGAAATCTTCGAAGACACTTTTTTCTACCAAGGAAACACTCATCTCCCCATCGAGCAGCACGCTTCCGTGGCCATCAAGGACCCCGAAGGAAAGCTGACCATCTGGACCAGCACCCAGACACCCCACTACCTTCACCGCGCCCTCGCCAAGGTCCTGGCCATGCCGCCCGCGCATATTCGCGTCATCGCCACCCCAAACGGGGGAGGTTTTGGCGGAAAGAGCGATCCTTTCAATCACGAGATCGTCGTGGCCAAAGCCGCGCTCTTGCTCGATCGGCCCGTTAAAATCTGTCTCACGCGCGAGGAAGTTTTTTATTGTCACCGGGGCCGCCATCCCGTCTTGATGAAATTCAAGACCGGCGTCAAGAAAGACGGCACGATCACCGCCATGCATCTGCAAACGCTGATCGATGGCGGCGCCTATGGCTCCTACGGCGTTGCGAGCACGTTTTACACCGGGGCACTGCAAACAACGACCTACCACATCCCCCGCTATCGCTTTCAAGGTTGCCGCACGTTCACCAACAAGCCGCCCTGCGGCCCCAAGCGCGGCCATGGCACCGTGCAGCCGCGCTTCGGTCAAGAAGTCCAACTCGACAAGATCGCCGAGAAGCTTAAGATCGACCCCGCCGAGCTCCGCCTCCGCATCGTCGAAACTCCCAATGCGGTAACCGCCAATTTTCTCCGGCTCAGCACCATCAATCTCGCCGAATGCATTCGCCGCATCGTCAAGGTCTCCGGCTGGAACGAGAAATTCCGCAAGCTTCCCGAAGGCCGAGGTGTCGGACTCGCTTGCTCCGCCTATCTGACGGGCGCGGGACTCCCCATCTATTGGAACAAAATGCCGCAATCCGCGGTGCAGCTCAAGGTCGACCGCGGCGGCGGCGTCACCGTTTTCTCCGGCACCAGCGAAATCGGCCAGGGATCGGACGACGTCCTGGCCTCCATCGTCGCCGAAGTGCTGGGCCTCGACACCTTTGACATTCGCTTGTACACCGGCGACACAGACTTGGGCCCCGTCGACCTCGGCTCCTATTCCAGCCGTGTCACGATCATGGCCGGCAACGCCGCCTTGCAAGCCGCCGAGCGCGCCAAGTCGATCATCGCCGACGCGGTCGCGGAACGTCTCGCCGTTCCCAAAGAACGCCTGCGTTTCGCGGACAAACGTGTTTTCGATTCCGCGGCGCCGGAAAAAAGCTTCGCCTTCCACGAAGCCGTCTGCCTAGCGGAAGCACGTTTCGGCACCATCGGAACCGTCGGCTCCTACACTCCACCGAAATCTCCCGCGCTGTATAAAGGCGGCGGCGTCGGACCATCTCCCACCTACTCGTATTCCGCTGCGGTCGTCGAAGTCGTGGTGAATCCCGTGACCGGATGGATCACTGTCCCCAAGATATGGATCGCGCACGACATCGGCCGCGCCCTAAACCCCACCCTCGTGCGAGGCCAGATCGAAGGCAGCGTCTACATGGGCCTCGGTGAAGCGCTAATGGAGGAACAGGAGTTCCGGCGTCTTCCAAAAAAACTCTCACATGCGCTCGTTCATAAATTTCCGTCGATCCTCGAGTACAAGAGCCCGACCTCGCTCGACATGCCCGAAGTCGTCACCGAGTTGATCGAAGAACCCGATCCCCGCGGCCCCTTCGGTGCCAAGGAAGTCGGTCAAGGTCCGCTTCTGCCGATCATGCCCGCCGTAGCCAACGCCGTGTACGACGCCGTGGGAGTGCGGATCGATGAAGTTCCCATTTCTCCGGAAAAGATAGTTAAGGCTCTTGCGGAAAAAAAGGCGGGCCGCACTCCGCGTTTTGGACCAACCCACTTTCCGCACGTCGACTGGCCGGAAGCTCTCCGCGTTCCTCCTCCGTGGGAGGGCGGCGACGGCACCGCCGTGAACGATGTTCCACGAACCAAGAAACCACGTCCGGAGAAGGAGCAGGTACTCAGCTCATGATGCGCCTGCCTCTTTTCGAGTTCCGCGCGCCTCGCACGCTCGAGGAAGCCGCGCGCATTCTGGACGGCGAGCGCGCCAACGCCATGCCGCTCGCAGGCGGCACGGACCTGCTTCCCAACATGAAACGCAGGCAACAAGTCCCGCGCACGCTGATGAGCCTCCGTCACATCGAAGACCTGACCCGCGTTCAATTCAACAACTCCGGCTCTCGACTCGGCGCCTGCCTCACACTCAGCGACATCGCCGCAGATCCCCGTTTCCGAAATGGCTTAACCGCGCTGTCACAAGCAGCCGCGCAAGTTGCCACTCCGCATATCCGCAACATGGCCACCCTCGGAGGAAACCTCTGCCTCGACACCCGCTGCAACTATTACGACCAAAGCTATGAATGGAGAAAGTCGATCGATTTTTGCCTGAAGAAAGACGGCACCACCTGCTGGGTCGCGCCCGGAAGTCCCAAGTGCATGGCCGTTTCCTCCACGGACACCGCCCCTGCATTGATCGCCCTCGGAGCCCGCGTCCGCCTGGTCTCCCGTTCCGAAGAGCGCGAAGTCCCGCTTTCCGAGCTGTACAACAATGACGGCATGAACTACATCCGGCGCAGGCCCGACGAGATTCTCGCCGAAGTACTGTTGGATTCGCTGCACGGCTGGAAAAGCACCTACTGGAAGCTGCGGCGTCGCGGTTCGTTCGACTTTCCCGTGTTATCCGTGGCAGCAGCCGCACGCCTCTCCAGCAACGGCGTCGTCGAGGATGCTCGCATCGTCGTAGGTTCCGCGGCATCCCGCCCGCTCGTTGCCGCAGACGCCGCAAAATCTCTTGTGGGTCGTCCGTTAGATCACGACGCCATCGCCGAGGCCGCCGCTCTCGCAGCTCGCATCGCCAAGCCCCTCGACAACACCGACTTCGATATGACCTGGCGCAAAAAAGTCACCGCCGAATTCGTCACCTACGCCCTCCGCGAATTGCGCGGCGACGACGTGCACGTCGAGCGCGAAAGCCTGACGCGTCACCCTTCCATCTAGTCGCGAAATCGACCTCAAAACGCATTCTGCCGCGCGCTTACCGCCCCTTGTAGGGGCGCAGCACCGCTGCGCCCCATCTCGGCACAGGCTCAGCATCTAACCAAAGCCCCGCCGCGATACTCCTTTTGTATTATTGACCCCTCTACCCACTCACTCCCTATAATCGCCCCACTGGAATTATTGCCAGATGCCTGTTGGCCGGAGCCTTTCGCGCTTCCGCGTCCAACGTCAACGAATTCATTGTCTAGCGAGAGGTGGGATCGCATGAGGAATCTCGGAATTCTGGTGTGTCTAGTCGTGATTGCAACCTTCTCGGGCCTGCGTACCCCGGCCCAGGAAATCGCGGGAAGCATCCGCGGCACCGTGCTGGACGCTAGCGGAGCCGTGGTTTCCAACGCCGCCGTAACCGCCACGCGCGCCGAAACGCGCCTGGCGCGCACCGTTCACACCGACGCACAGGGAACCTACACCCTCGTCGAGCTTCCCATCGGCCACTACCGCCTCGAAGCCGAAGCCAAAGGCTTCCAAAAATTTATTCAGGAAGGCCTCTCGCTCGGCGTCAATCAGACCGCCACGGTGACCGTCCGTCTGACCATCGGCACCGCCACCGAACAGATTCAGGTTAATGCCAACGCTTCTTTGATCGAGAGCACTTCGTCGAGTCTCGGCAAAACGATTGGCGAGCGCCAAATCCTAGATCTTCCCTTGAACGGGCGTCACTTCACGCAGCTTGGAACGCTGCAACCGGGGGTCACGCCGATCACCCCGGGACTCGCGCAGGCCGGCGGCTCTCTCCGTGAAGGTCAGGCCTATGCCGTCAACGGACAGCGGCCGGAATCGAATAATTTCCTGATTGATGGCGCGGATAATTTCAACGGAGTGGATGGCGGCTTCGTCCTCGAGCCTCCCGTAGATGCCATCGCGGAATTCCGTATTTTTACACATACCGCGAACGCGGAATTTGGCCACAGCACCGGCTCCACTACGAATATCATCACCCGCTCGGGCACCAATCAGTTCCACGGCGCGCTCTGGGAATTTTTCCGCAACGACGCTTTGGATGCCAAGAGCTTCTTTGCCGAGAAGCCAGAGCCCCTGAAGCGCAACCAGTTTGGCGGAACCTTTGGCGGTCCTGTTCGCAAAGACAAGACCTTTTTCTTCGGCTACTACGAAGGTCTCCGCAATCGTCAGGGTGAAACCCTGCGTCCCACTGTGCCGTCCTTGAAGGAGCGCCAAGGAGATTTCTCGGAACTTTGCCCCGAGGGCTTTGATAGCAGCGGTGTGTGCAACGATCCTGCCCTCCCGGACGGGCATCAGATTTACAATCTGTTTGCGCCGATGCCTCAGCCTATCCCGTTCAATCAGGTGCCGTTCATCAATCCCGTCTCTCAAACCCTCCTCGCTTCTTATCCTCTGCCCAACGATGGCTTGGACACATTTATCGCCACACAAACCCTTCGGCAGACCACCGATCAATTTGGATTGCGCTTCGATCACTACCTGACTTCGCGCGACACGCTGAATTTCCGCTATATTTTTACCCAGACGGATCGCACGGATCCGCTCTCCACCTCTGGTGCCAACGTTCCCGGCTTTCCCGTTGGCGAAAACCAGCGCTCTCAGAACTTCGTTGCGCAGGGAACCCACACCTTTTCCCCTTCCCGCATCGCCCAGGTGAGATTTTCCTATCTACGCAACAAATTTCTATTTGACGAGCACATCAACCACACCACGCTCGCGAGCCTCGGCTTTCAATACGCGCCCTCGCTCGACGTCGCCATCGGCCCACCCTTCATTCAAGTCTCCGGCTTCGCGTCCATCGGTGATCCCATCACCGGCCCGCGCGATACCTACCAGAATTCGTTCGATCTAGCCGGTTCGTTTACCTGGATTCGGGGTCCGCACCAATGGAAGTTCGGCGGCGGCTATCAATACAATCAAATCAACGTCCTCCAAGGTATCGCGACGAATGGTTTCTTCGTCTTTGCTCCCGCTCCCCTCACCAACGCCTTCGCAAATTTTCTCATTGGCCAGCCCGTGTTTTTCCTGCAGGGCGGCGGCGATTTTCCCCGTGGCCTCCGCGGCCATGACGTGAACCTCTTTGCGCAAGACACCTATCGCGTCACCTCGCGCTTAACCTTCAACTACGGTGTTCGCTACGAATTGCCTTTCCCCTATACCGAGGTGAAGAATCGCCAGAATCTCTTCGTTCCCGGAAGTCAGTCGGTTGTCTTTCCGACTGCTCCGGCGGGCCTGCTCTATCCCGGCGATCCCGGCGTGCCAAGAGGTTTGATCCAAACAGAGAAGAAGGCTTTCGCGCCTCGCATCGGTTTTGCCTGGGACCCCACCGGAGGCGCCAAGTGGCTGGTCAGCGCGGCGTACGGAATCTTTTTTGATCCTTATTACACGGGACAGGGCGGGCCACTGCAAACGCCCATCAGCGCGCCGCCTTATTTGGGAACTCCGCAGATCAGTTTTCCAAACTTCGCGGACCCCTTCAACGGGACCAATCCTTTCAACGGTGGCTTCACCAAGCCGATGACCTTGCTGACAGTGGATCCGAATCTGCGCCTGCCCTACGCGCAGGACTGGAATTTGAACGTGCAGCGCTCCTTCGGCAGCAACTGGCTGCTCGCGTTCGGCTACGTGGGAACGAAAGGCACAAAGTTGCCGCGTTTCATCGAAGGCAATCCGGCGATCCCCGTGCCAGGGCAGACGAACTCCAACAACGCCGATCAACGTCGCCTGTTTTCAGGTTGCACGCTGGCGCAGCCCAGCCCCTGCACTTATTCTTCCGCCGGTCTCATTGCTGGCATCACGAATTCCATCTATCACGGACTGCAAACCAGTCTCACGAAACGCTTGAGCCACGACCTTTCGTTCCTCGCCTCGTACACGCTATCCAAAACCATTGACGACGTCTCGTCCTTCAACATCACCGGCTCGGCTTCCCAGAGCACCGCGGGCGAAAACGATCTGGCGCAGAATCCCTTCGATCTGGGCGCCGAACGCGGACGTTCCATTTTCGATGCTCGTCATCGGTTCGTGCTCAGCTATCAGTGGGATCTGCCCTTCTTGCGGCATTCCGAGCATTGGTCCCACTACGTGCTTGCAGGCTGGCAGGTAAACGGAATCACCACCTTCATGAGCGGCACGCCCTTCACGGTCTACGACTCCACCGGTGTTTCCGCCCAAGGCGGCGCTCCGGAAATCTCCGGATTCCCGAGCGACCGTCCCAACCTCATCGGCGATTTCACCAAAGGCACTTGTAGCAATGGCGCAAGTGCAGGAACCCCGAACTGCTGGATCAGCCCGAGTGGATTCCAGCAACTCGATCCGGTCGCGCAGGCGGGGCAGTTCGGCAATGCTGGTCGCAACATCGCCCAGGGGCCGGGCTTTCATCAGTGGGATTTCTCGGCGTCCAAAACCTTCCGCTTCACCGAATCGAAAGACCTCCAGTTCCGCGCGGAGCTATTCAATATTTTCAACCACGCGAATTTCGGCTTGCCCAACAACGACCTGAAATCTCAAAATTTCGGGCAAATCCAATCGGCACAGCCCGGCCGCCTCGTCCAACTGGCGCTGAAGTTCCTCTTTTGAGCATGAACGGCCGGGACTTTCTCAGTCCCCGCGTGCAAGTTTCCGGCCCGCTCATAGCCTTAGGCTCGACACTTATGCTCTGTTACCATGCGGCGCCATGACCGACCACCCAGCTCACAGCGCCGCTGCAGACCCCGCGAACTCCGAAACCATCGTTGAGCGCGAATCCGGGCTTCATCGCAAGCTCAGTCCCCGCCAAGTAACCATGATCGGCCTGGGCTGCACCATTGGCACCGGCCTCTTTCTCGGCAGCGCCATTGCCGTAAAACTTGCCGGACCCGCCGTCATCCTCAGTTTCCTCGGCGGCGCTTTCATCGCCCTCACCGTCATGTGGGCCCTTGCCGAGATGTCCGTCGAACATCCCACCGCGGGCGCTTTCGGTCTCCATGCGCAGATGTACCTTCATCCCTGGGCCGGCTTCGCCATTCGCTATACCTACTGGCTCTGTCTGGTGGTCATCATCGGCAGTGAAGTCGTGGCCGCGGCCATCTACTGCCAATATTGGTTCCCCAACGTTCCCTCGTGGCTCTGGATCGCCGGCTTTTCCCTCGCCATGATCTATATCAATACCCTCAGCATCGAAAACTTCGGCACCATCGAATATTGGTTCGCCATGATCAAGGTTGTGACCATCGCCGTTTTTCTCGTTCTCGGCGCCGCCCTTCTCCTTGGCTTCGGATTTCCCCGCATCGGCGCTACAAACTACACCGCGCACGGCGGCTTTGCCCCGCATGGCTGGTCGGGCATCCTCCTCGGTGTCACCATGGCCATCTTCAGCTATCTCGGCCTCGAAATCGTCGGCACCACCGCCGGCGAAGCCGCCGATCCGCAACTCGCCGTTCCCCGCGCCCTTCGCCGCACCCTGTTCACGCTCGTTCTGTTCTACGTCGGCGGCCTGGCCATCGTCGTGGGCATCGTTCCCTGGAACCAGATCGATCTCGGTGAAAGCCCCTTCGTCCGCGTCTTCGAAACCGCCGGCATTCCCGCCGCGGGCCACATCATGAATTTTGTGGTGCTCACCGCCGCGCTCTCCGCCGCTACCTGCAACGTCTACTTCACCTCGCGCATGCTTTTTTCCCTCTCTCGCAACGGTTACGCTCCCGCCGCCCTCGGCCGCCTCAACAAACGTGGCATGCCCGTTCCCGCCGTCCTCGTCTCCAGCGTCGGCATGGCCGCCGCCCTGATTCTCTCTCACTTCTTCCAGAACACCGCCTTCGTCTTCATGATCGGCGTCGCCTTCTTCGGCGGCCCCTTCATCTGGATCACGATCCTGCTGACCCATCTCGCCTTTCGCCGCGCCAACTCCCGCGCCCAAAAAAACATTCTTCGCTTCGCCCCGCCGGGTCCCTGGAGTTCCCTCTTCGGACTGATCGGCCTCCTCGGCGTCCTGATTTCCACCTGGTGGGTCCCCAGCTTCCACATCACCCTGCTCGCCGGCCCACCCTGGCTCCTCTTCATCACCCTCTGTTACCTCGCATCGAAGCGCTGGTCTAAGAACTCCCTGTAGGGGCGGGGCTCGCTCCGCCCGGCCAATCAACGTGCAACACGGCTCCCCGCAGCACGATCTCAAGTCGGGAGGTTCCTTCCCATCCGTTGAGCCTGTCACGCATCGTCGGCTGCCTGGCTGGCGGAACAATCTCGTTGTCCGTCAGGCACTCCGCCAATAGTGCAGCGCCAACTTGCGGCCATCAAAGCCCTGCGCGAACCACCACAAGCCGACGACCGGCGCGCACAACTCGGTACGGCCAGTTCACCAATTCTGTACTGTTGAACCTCTTTGATAATGTCCCCTTCGGGCCTCGATAAAAATGTCCCCTAGACTGCACCTTCCGTTAGGAGGGTGCCGTGAAGAGGACCGCCATGAGCACCAGGGAGTTGCGACGCGTGGAAGTTTTCGGGCAGGTGGCCGGCCGATCGTTGCGGTTGGTGGATGCTGCGGAGATTTTGCAGCTCAGCTACCGGCAGATTAAGCGTCTGTGGAGACGCTACCGGCGGGAAGGAGCCGGCCGTTTGCAGCATCGCAGCGCCGGACGGCCTTCCCACCATGCCAAGCCCGCCGCCTTTCGCGAACAAGTTCTGCAGTTGATCCGCGCCAAGTATTCCGGCAGCCTGCAGGAACGTTTCGGGCCGACCTTGGCGGCCGAGCACTTAGCCGAAGAAGGCCTGGCGATCGACGCGGAGACCTTACGCCGCTGGATGCTGGAAGCCGGTTTGTGGAGCCGCAGGCGCGGGCGCAAAGAGCACTTTGGAGAACTGGTGCAGCTGGACGGCAGCTTTCACGCCTGGTTCGAGCAGCGCGGT
>JBGOVR010000182.1:0-8434 GCA_041478205.1 Candidatus Acidiferrum sp. | reverse complement strand
TTCTTGGCGAACACGAGATCCGTATACCGCACGGGTCCGCTCGCCTCGCCTGCGATCGCGATGGGTCTCATGCTGCGGATCAGGCCCAGTGCAGCGGCCAGACCGAAGTAGGCCGTTAGTCCTCGGAGATTCTCTTCGCCGAGCGTGAAATCGATATTTTCCGTCAGGTAACGCTGCAATTCTCCGGCTGGAAGCGCAAGCTCCTTGGCGGCTTGCCGGCTGATCTCGTCGACATTTTTCAAACCGAAATCCCGCGACGCCCGAAAGTCTTCGACAACGCCAGCGTTCACGACTTCCGGCCGCGCCGCCCAGACTGCCAGGACCGCTGGAAGGCTGGTCATCTTGCGCCATTCTTCGACGACGTCGTACACATGTAGCGTTTCCGCGCCAGATATTCCCGCACTGCCCGGCGAGCAGACCTGCTCGCCGGATGCGCCACGCTTCGCGCTGGCCGCGATCTCGATACTCAGACGAAGCGCCGGATCGCCTATCAGCAGTGCGGCGTCCGCGCGCTGCAGCATCGCGCCGGCGTCCGGCGGCATCTCGAAGAATTCCGGCGCAATTTTCCAGCACTGGTCGCACAAAATCTTCGTAAGCGCCTGGGTGCTGCGGGAGCCGCGGTCCAAGGCGATACTTCGTGCCGCCTCGATCGGCTTCTTGGAAATAATCAGCAGGCTGCGCACCTGGTTCTGCGAGGCGATGGCCATGTCCGGCAAAATCACCAGATCGTCCATGCGCTGATACTCGATGGCCGGAATGATCGCAATATCCGCCGCTCCGCTGCGTAGCGCCTCGGCGCATAGCGAGGGAACGGTGAAGGAAAGGTCGTACTTGCCGCGCAGCGGGCCATTCGTAAAGCCCCATACCAATGGCGCGGTGTTCAGATATTGAACGATCGAGATGCGGAGTTTTGGCAAGTTCTCAGTTCTTTCGCGGAAGCTCAAGTATAGCAGACCGGATTTTGGTCAGGGCAAGCCCGCTTTTGCTGGGGAACCTTTCAACCCTTTCAAAGCCGGCGAATTCAGAGGCGTCGAACACGGGCATGGTGCTGCGCTCTCTAGGTAGAATGGCGGAGGAGGAGCCACCTCAAGCATCCAAAGAAAAGTACCAGTGCAGCTTGGGGCACGGTTGTGTCGAATGGAACATTTTTGCTTTAGGGCTGGCGGTTATGATGTCTACCTCAGCTCAAAGACAACCGGTGTTGAGGTGCTCCCATGAGGGTATTGCGTTTCGTTCCTCTGGTCCTCCTGATCGTTTCGTTTCCTGGCGCCGTTCCGGCCCAGGAAGACACCAAACCGGCTGCGGCTGCAGCACAACAGACTGCGGACGCGTCTACCGCCAAATCAAGGATCGTGTACGTCAGCGATTTCGAGCTGGACGCGATGGGTGGCAAGGAGCAAAAGAGCCCACCTGCTGGCACCTCGACGCCTGCCGCGGCGCCTGATGCAAAAAAAGAGGACGGTCCCGCGGAACAAGCGAGCAAGCTCGTGGATTTCATGTCCACCACGCTGGTAAAGGAATTGGAGAAGGCCGGGTATACGGCTCGGCGGCTGCGGCCCGGCGAGGCACGCCCGCCGGAAGGCGTTGGGATACATGGGGTTTTTGCGGAACCTGACGAACAGAACCGATTGCGGCGGGCGGTGGTTGGCGATGGCCCCAGCGTAGGCAAGATGGAGCTTTTCGTGGGGGTGAGCAACCTGGCACGTCCCGAGCAGGCGCTTTATGCCGTGGCCGATCCGAAGAGCGAGAACAAACCGGGAGCGGTGATCACAGTGAGCTCGTACGCCCCGGTGGCGAAATTCGAGATGGAGAAGAACGCGACCGAGAAAACGGTTAAGGATACGGCTTCGACGATCGTGGCGGACTTGACGCTGCTGCTGAATGCGAACATTGCGGCGGTAACCCACTGAAGGCTGGTACTGCTTCCAACCAATGACCTGCGTAAACCCCGCGCCCAGTTCCCCTGCTCGAGACACTTCACTCGGCCGAACTTGCGGACGTGAATAGGCAAGAGTGCCTGTGCCACTTCAGAGACGGACAATTCGCATTAACTCGCCTATCGACTAGTCGTATTAAGTCGGTTTGACATAACGATACTACTTGTATTGAATGATGTGTTCGTTCAATTGAGGTCTAGTCCGGTCATGGGGTCGCCGGACGGTCCGCGGGCCTTCCATCTTTAATCCCAGGGGGATTTCAATATGCGACTGAACGAGGTGTCGATCGAGGAAAATTCCCACCGGACTCTGCGCTTTGGGGCAAAGCGATTGGAGCGGTGGTTCCGCGGCTGCGTCTTGGCGGCGCTTGCGCTGAACCTTGTAGGCGTTCCTTCGGCGTGCGCTCAGGTGTCGGCGAGCCTGACGGGAATGATCACGGATCCCTCCGGGGCGCCGGTTCCGGCGGCGGCGGTGGCGGCCAAGAATGTGGAGACCGGGGCGGTGAGGAGTACGGTCACGGACGATGCGGGGCGGTACCGGGTGCTGGCGCTCGCAGTGGGGGAGTACGAAGTCAGGGTGACGAAAGCGGGGTTCCAGGAAGGGGTTCGCGGCGGGATCCATTTGGTGGTGGGGCAGGAGGCGAGCGTCGATCTGCGGCTGCAAGTGGGCGAGGTGAAGCAGGCGGTGATGGTGACGGAAGAAGCGCCGATGGTCAGCACAACCACGCGAGATATTTCCGGATTGGTGGGAGAGCAGCAGGTGAAGGAGCTGCCTCTGAACGGTCGTAGCTACGATGAACTGCTCACGCTGAATCCGGGAATCGTCAACTTTACGTGGGAGAAAACCGGTGGAACCGGAGTGTCGAACTCCACGACGGGGAACAATTTCGCGGTCTCTGGGAACCGGCCCCAGCAAAACCTGTTTCTGCTGAATGGCGTCGAGTATACGGGGGCGGCCGAGAACAACATGCAGCCGGGGGGCACGAGCCAGCAGCTTTTGGGCGTGGATGCCGTTCGGGAATTCAACGTGCTGCGCGATTCCTACGGCGCGGAATTCGGCAAACATCCCGGCGGGCAAGTGATCATCGCGACGCAGTCGGGAACCAACCGGTGGCACGGGACGGCGTTTGAATTTTTGCGAAACAACGCCCTGGATGCGCCCAATTTCTTCGATCAGGGTTCGGCGCCACCTTTTCAACGCAACCAATTTGGAGGCTCGATGGGCGGGCCGATCCAGCATGAGAAGACCTTCCTGTTTGGAAATTACGAGGGATTCCGGCAAAACCTGCACCAGACGTCCGCGGCGTTTGTTCCGGACGCGGCTTCGCGGGCGATCGCAGCGCCGAGCGTCCGGCCACTGCTTAACTTGTGGCCCACGCCTGCGGCTGGCGCGCCTGACTTCAACGGAATCGCGGAGGTCTTCAGCAGTCCGCTGCAAAAGATCCGGGAGGACTTTGGAACTGCTCGAGTGGACCACATTTTTTCACACCGAGACTCGCTGGCGGCAATTTACACCGTCGATGACGGCGACGATGTGACGGCCACGCCGCTCGATCCGTACAGCACGGACCTGGTGACCTTGCGAGAGCAGGTGGTTAGCCTGGAGGAGACGCATGTCTTCTCGCCTACGCTGCTGAGCACGGCGCGATTCGGTTTTTCGCGCGCCGGGTATTTTTACACCGGGGAGCCTACACCTGGGACGCCGGCGGCCAACGTTTCCGGCTTTCTGGTTGGGCATCAGGTTGGCGCCGTGGTTGTCGGCGGGAGCGCAGCGTCCAACCCGCAAGCTCAGCTGGGCCTGGCCGGAAGCAACAACGGAAGCAATTTGCGAATCGCGCGAAATCTATACACCTACGAAGACCGCGTAACGCTGACGCAGGGACGCCATCAACTTAGCCTGGGCGCATGGCTGCAACAATTTCAATCGAACGAGACGATCGCGCTAAGTCAATTCGGACAGGCCACGTTCGCGAGCTTGCAGACGTTTTTGCAGGGAACCGCCGGCACCTTTTTGTTCGATCCGGCGCCGACGGAGATGAACTGGCGGTCGTGGTTCGGAGCTCTTTACGCTGAGGATGTGATTCGAGTAAGTCCGAAGTTGACGGTGTCGCTGGGGTTTCGCGGCGAATCCTCGAACGGATGGAACGAGGCGCATGGCCGGGCGGCCAACTACACCTTCAGCAACGGAGCGATTTCGACGCAGCCGCACATTGGAAATGCGCTGTTCACGGACAACAAGGCAAAGTTTCTGCCGCAGCCGCGAGTCGCGGTGGCTTGGAGCCCGTTCCGCCAGAAAACCGTGATTCGCGCGGGATTCGGCATGTATGACGACTTGCAAGACGCGCTGGGGTACCGCACGGACCAGAATGCGCCGTTCAACCCGGTGTATAGCCTTGCGGCGTTGCCGGTGTCGAGCCTTCCGATCGATCCGGCGGCGGCGGTGCCCGCGAAAGCGAAACTGGTTCCCGGCGGAGTGCAGCCGGACATGAGGACGCCGACGCTGATTTCGTATTCGCTGCGCGTCCAGCGGCAAATGTCGCCGAATACCGCTTTGACGGTCGGCTACGTGGGATCTCACGGGTACCACGAAATCGTGGGCGTAGACGCGAACGAACCGATTCCGACGACTTGTCCGGCGGCGCCTTGCCCGGCGGTATACCCGGCGAGTTTTCCGGCGCCGCTGGCCGGTTCGCCCGTGCCTGCGGGAACGTATTACATTCCGGTGGGAGCGCTGAAGGCCAACCCGAGTGCCGCGCTGGCGAATACCTGGACGTGGTTTTCGCGTGGCGTGAGTTCCTACAACGCGCTGCAACTGGACGTAAACCGGCGTTTCAGCCAAGGACTTTCCGTGCGCGGGGTCTACACCTGGTCGAAGACGCTGGACGACGGAGATTCGTTGAATCAGACCGCGGCGGCGAACGCGCCGGGGTTGGTGTCGAATCCGTTCAACTTGGGTGCGGACAAAGGGCTGGCCACTTTTGACGTGAAGAACGTGGGAGTGATGAGCGCGCTCTACGAGTTGCCGTTCGGACACGGGAGAGCGCTGGCGAACGAATTGGAAGGCTGGCGTAACGGATTGGTGAGCGGCTGGTCGGTGAACACCATCGTGACGCTGCAATCGGGTTTTCCGTTCACGCCGCAGTTGAGCTACAACCCGTCGAACAACGGAGATACGCGGAATCCAGTGCGGCCGTTTGTGAATCCTAACTTCACGGGTTCGGTGATTCTGGGACAGCCGGGGCAGTGGTTCAATCCGAACGCGTTTCTGCAACCGCCTGCGAACAGCGGATTCTACGGCAATCTCGGCAGGGACACGTTGATCGGTCCTGGGCTGGCTACGTGGGATTTTTCCGCGATGAAAAACACGCGTCTGCGCGAGCGGATGAGCTTGCAGTTTCGCGCGGAGATTTTCAATCTGCTCGACCGGGCGAATTTCAATACTCCCAACCTGATCGTGTTTACGCCCACGGGGCTTTCGGGGACAGCCGGCGCGATCACGAGCACGTCCACCACTTCACGGCAGGTGCAATTTGGAGTGAAGCTGCTCTGGTGAGGCGTGCGCGGGCGGGCCCGAACCTGCAAGCCTGCACGACAGCTGGGCAGCGGCTGGGATTGGACGCGCTCCGGCTCTTGCGGATAAGATTTGCGCATGCTGCTGGAAGAGCGCGTCGGCCAGGCGATCACGGAAGCGGAAGCGGTGCGCTTTGCGCGCGAGCTGTACGGGCTTGAGGTAACTGCGAAGGCGCTGCCCGGCGAGTACGACGACAATTTCCATCTGACGACAATTGAGAGTGCTAACGCGGCGCGGTCCGTGGCGGGGGAGATTGCCGGGCTGCGCCCGGGCGGCTCCGCGTTTGTGTTGAAAGTGATGCACCCGGCGCGAGAGCGCGGGTTGATCGATCTACAGTGCCGGGCGCTGCAGCATCTGGCGCAGCGCGCGCCGCAGCTCGGTCTGCCGCGGGTTTGTCCGCTGGGAAGCGGCGAGGCTTTTGCGAGTGTTCAGGGCGGCGACGGTTTGGAGCGGCTTGTGTGGCTGCTTACCTACGTGCCGGGAAGCGTGCTGGCCGAGGCCCAGCCGCACTCACGGGAACTCCTGATGGACCTTGGCCGGTTTCTGGGCGAGATGGATGCGGGGCTCGCGGATTTCGCGCACCCCGCGGCGCAGCGGGAATTGAAGTGGGACCTCGCCGGGGCGGGTTGGATCCGGCCGCATTTCGAGCACATTAAGGATGGATCGCGGCGGGCGCTGGTAGAGAAATTTCTGGCGCTGTATGAGGCCGAGGTTGTTCCCGTGGCGGGGCGTCTTCGCCAGAGCGTGATCTACGGCGACGCGAACGACTACAACGTGCTGGTGGGCGCTGCGTTGCCGCTGCCGAGAAAAATTGTCAGCGTCATCGATTTTGGGGACATGCACCATACCTTTACGGCGGCGGAAGTGGCCATTGGCGCTGCTTATGCGATGCTCGGCAAAAAGGAACCGCTGGCGGCCGCAGCCGCGGTAATCGCCGGCTATCACGGCGCGTTTCCATTGGAAGAACAGGAGCTGGCGGCGTTGTTCGCGCTGATTGGAGCGCGGCTGGCCGTCAGCGTGACGAATTCCGCACAGCGCGCGGCGGTGAAGCCGGACGATTCCTACGTGACCATCAGCGAAGCGCCTGCCTGGGAAGCTCTCGAGCGGATTGCGGAAATTCATCCACGTTTCGCGTACTACACTTTTCGCGAGGCTTGCGGACTGCCGCCGGTTCCCAGGAGTGGCGCGGTGCAGAAATGGCTGGGGGCCCATGCGGGCTCCGCGGCGTCCTTGTTGGACGTGAATTTGTGCACGGCGTCGAGCCTGGTCTTTGATTTGAGCGTGGGCAGTACTTTTCTTGGCGCTAATCCTAGTGCGGCCGAAACGGAGGCGCTGACGGAAAGGATTTTCGGAGAATTAAAGAAGGCGCGAGTTTCCGTGGGCATCGGGCGATATGACGAGGCGCGGCTGCTCTACACCTCAGCGATCTTTGTCGCAGCCCCCAGCAACAGCGGGAGTGGCAATCCTACCGACGAGCGGCGCACCGTTCATCTGGGGATCGATCTGTTCGTGGCGCCCAGCACGGCTGTGTATGCCCCGATTGAAGGCGTGGTGTACACGCTGGCGAACAATACCGGTGCGCTGGACTATGGGCCGCTGGTTATCTTGCGACATGAAACCAGCGATGGTCAGGAATTCTTTACGCTTTACGGGCACTTGGCAAAGAGCACGCTGAGTCAACTCCGCGCGGGGCAGCACGTGGCACGCGGCGAAAGGTTTGCTCGCGTTGGCGCGATGCAGGAGAACGGCGGTTGGGCGCCGCACCTCCATTTTCAAATCATCCTGGACCTACTGGAAAAGGATGCTGATTTTCCTGGAGTTGCGCGCGCGTCCGAGCGAGGCGTCTGGACGAGCCTGTCGCCCGATCCAAACCTGTTGCTCCGCATACCGGCCGAGCGCCTGCCGGCAGAAGAGACTGGTGTGGCCGAGACGTTGGCCGCGCGGCGGACGCTGCTGGGACAAAATCTCAGCGTTTCGTACCGCCGGCCGCTGAAGATCGTTCGCGGATGGATGCAGTATCTTTACGACGAGACGGGCCGCGCATTTCTCGACGTGTACAACAATGTGCCCCTGGTGGGGCACAGTCATCCGCGGGTGGTGCGTGCGGCGCAGCAGCAGCTTGCGCTGCTGAACACCAACACCCGCTATCTTCACGACAACGTGACCCGTTATGCCGCCCGGCTCACGCGGCTCCTGCCGGAGCCGTTGCGCGTGTGCTACTTCTTGAATTCCGGCAGCGAAGCGAATGAACTGGCGCTTCGGCTCGCACGCACACACACCGGCCGCGAAGATGTCGTCGTTCTCGAACATGCTTACCACGGGCATACGAATACGCTGATCGACATCAGCCCTTACAAGTTCAATGGACCTGGAGGCCGCGGGCGAAAGGCGTGGGTGCACGTCGCGCCGATTGCCGATGATTACCGCGGCCCGTATCGGCGGGGAGAAGCAGACGCCGGGGCAAAGTATGCGCGGCATGTGGGGGAAATCCTGGATCGCGTGCGTGCCGAGGGGCGCGACGTTGCTGCATTTATTGCGGAGACGCTGCCTAGCGTGGCGGGGCAGATTGTTTTTCCGCCGGGTTATCTGGCCGAGGTGTACCGCCTGGTGCGCGCTGCCAGAGGCGTGTGCATCGCCGATGAGGTCCAGGTCGGATTCGGACGGCTGGGCACGCACTTCTGGGGATTTGAGACGCAAGGCGTTGTTCCGGACATCGTGGTGCTCGGCAAGCCCATCGGCAACGCGTTTCCGCTTGCGGCGGTCGTCACCACGCAGCAGATCGCTGCATCGTTTGCGAACGGGATGGAATTTTTCAGCACCTTTGGCGGAAATCCGGTGGCCTGTGCGGCGGGCCTCGCCGTCCTTGACGTCGTTGAGGAGGAGCGCTTGCAAGAGCGCGCCTTGCGCGTCGGCAATCATTGGATGGC
>JBGOVR010000014.1:0-51947 GCA_041478205.1 Candidatus Acidiferrum sp. | reverse complement strand
GCCGCAGTGTCCTACGCGCCCACGCTCCCGCGCGTGTACTGGTTCAGCCGGAAACAGCACGCGGCCCAGGGAGCGTTTCTCCGCGGCGAAGACGTCGTGTTTCGCCAAGAAGGCAAAGAAGAAGCGGTCCTTAGGCGCCGCGAAATTCCTCTCGTGGGCGCCCACAATCTGGAGAATGTTTTGGCGGCCGTGGCCGCGGCGCGGCTCGCGGGCGCGGACGCCGCCGCGATCGCCAAAGGCGTGCGCTCGTTTGCCGGGGTCGAGCACCGCCTGGAATTTGTCGCGGAAATCAGCGGCGTGCGCTACTACAACGATTCGAAGGCCACCAACGTCGACGCCACCCTAAAGGCCCTCGACGCATTTCCCGGGCGCGTTTTCATCATCCTTGGCGGCAAAGATAAGGACAGCGACTACACCGTGCTGCAAGAACCGCTGCGGGAAAAAGCGATTCTCGCGCTGCTGATCGGCGCAGCCGCCGGTAAAATCGAGAAGCAGATCGCGGGCAGTGTGGCGATCGAGCGTGCGGATACGCTCGAACATGCCGTTGAGATCGCGTCGCATGCTGCGCGTCCCGGCGACGTGGTGCTACTCGCGCCGGCGTGCGCGAGCTTCGATCAATTTGAGAATTACGAGCACCGGGGGCGAGTTTTCAAGGACCTGGTGCGGCAGCTCGAGCAGTACGGCGTGGCGGCAACGGTCGCAAAATCAACCCCGACCGCGTCGGGGCGCCCGTAGAAAGGTGAGGAAGCGTGCCGAGACGACTCGAAAATGACCGCTGGCTCTTTGGCGTAACGCTGTCGCTGTGTTTGCTGGGCGCGGTGATGATCTACAGCGCATCGGCCGTAACCGCGGACCAGCAGTACGGCCGGTCGTACATTTTTCTTCTCCGCCAGTCGGCCTGGCTGATCCTCGGCCTGTTTGGAATGTTCGCGCTGATGCGCACCGATTACCGGCGGCTGCGCGAGCCCGCGGTGGTGTACACGGCGGTTTGCGTCGTACTGCTCATGCTCGTCGGAACGTTTTTCCTCGACAAATCGCACGCCACGCATCGCTGGATCAAATTCGGGCCGGTGGGCATTCAGCCATCGGAGCTGGCCAAGCTGGCGGTGATCCTGTATCTGGCCTGGTTCCTGGACTTGAAGCGCCGCAATTCCGCAGCCATGGATTTTTGCAAGGAAGATTTTCTGCAGACCATTCTTCCGGCGGTGGGGCCGATCCTCGTCTTCGTATTGCTGATTCTCTTGCAGCCGGATTTGGGTACTTCGGTCGACATCGTATTAATTGCGACGGCGATACTTTTCGTCGCGGGTCTTTCTTGGAAGTGGATTGCGGTCGGGGCCGCGGTAGCGCTGCCGATGCTCTATCTGCTTATCACGCATGTCTCTTACCGTCAGGCAAGACTGATGGCCTTCCTCGATCCCGATTCCGATCCGTTGGGTGCCGGATTCCAGCTGCTCCAGTCGCTGATCGCGGTTGGTTCCGGCGGTTTAACCGGCGTCGGCCTGATGGAAAGCAAGCAGAAGCTCTTCTACTTGCCCGAAGCTCACACCGATTTCATTTATGCCGTGATCTGCGAGGAACTCGGCTTCATTGGAGCGATTCTCATCATCGGGCTGTTCGCGGTATACGGATGGCGCGGGTTGCGCGCGGCGTTTTCCGCCCCCGATGGATTTGGCCGCCTGCTCGCGTTGGGCATTACCGCCATGGTGCTCAGCCAGGCGCTGATTAATTTTGCCGTGGTGCTCGGCATGGTACCGACGAAAGGGATTCCGCTGCCGTTTATCAGCTATGGAGGATCGAGCTTACTTGTAATGCTGCTGGCCACTGGTGTGCTCCTCAACATCAGCCAGCAGGCGGAAGCATAGTGGCGTGAAGCTTCTGATCGCAGGTGGAGGCACGGGCGGTCACGTTTTTCCGGCGATTGCTATCGCGCGAGAGTGGTTGTCGAGAGGCGAGGAAAGAGAAGTCGTGCTGGTGGGAACACAACGCGGACTTGAAATGAAACTGGTGCCGCAAGCGGGCTTGCCGCTGGAAACGCTGCGAGTTGCGGGACTAAAGGGCAAAGGCGGGTTCACGCTCGTCAAGAACCTGGCCATGCTGGGCCCGGGCCTGCTGGACGCCATTCGAGTCCTCCGCAAGCACAAGCCGGTCGCGGCATTTGGGGTCGGCGGCTACGCGGCTGGACCCATGATGTTAGCCACGTGGATGAACGGCGTGCCGAACGTAATCTTCGAGCCGAACGCCGAGCCGGGCTTCACGAATCGCGTTCTAGCGAAGATTTCTACGCGCATTGTCACGGGCTACGAGCGCTCCGCGCGGGCGCTGGGACCCAAGGGAGTCGTCACCGGCTGCCCGGTGCGGCCTGAGTTTTTCGCCATCGCGCCGCGTCCTCTAGAGAAACCCATTCGCCTGCTGGTCACCGGCGGCAGCCAGGGCGCCCTGGCGATCAATCGCACCTTCGTCGATGCCATGGACCGGCTCGCCACGCGAAAAAATGAACTGGCCATCGTGCACCAGACCGGCGAACGTGACTATAATGCTGTACGCACCGCGTACGCGCGGCGCGAATACGCAGCGGAGGTCGTGCCCTTCCTTACGAACATGGCGGAGCGCTTTGCCTGGACGGACATGATCGTTTGCCGGGCAGGAGCCATCACCGCATCGGAAATTGCTGCCGCGGGCCGCGCCGCCATCTTCATCCCCTTCGGTGCCGCCACCGACAGCCATCAGTTGCGCAACGCACAAGAGATGGTGCGTGCCGGCGCCGGCCGCGTGATTCCAGAGATGGAACTCACGGCCGAGCGGCTAACGAATGAAATTTTCTCCCTCCTCGACCAGCCCCGGGAGATTGCACGGCTGTCCGCAGCGGCGCGAGGCCTTGCCCGGCCTAACGCGGCTCGCGACATCGTCAATTTAATTGAAGAAGTAGCGTCGACCGCTTCGCGGTCGCACACGACAAAGCACCCGAGGGTGCACTGACGATGGTCTCTTTCCGGAACTTTCAGCGGATTCATCTGGTCGGCATCGGCGGCATCGGCATGAGCGGCATCGCCGAAGTGCTGTTGACGCTGGGCTACTCCGTATCCGGCTCGGACACCAAGCCCTCGACGATCACCGAGCGGCTGCAGAACCTTGGCGCCACGATCCATGAAGGCCACCAGGCCGGCAACGTCGAAGGCGCGCACGTTCTGGTAATTTCCTCCGCGATCAAAGCCGACAATCCGGAAGTCGTCGAGGCCCACAAGCGCAAGATTCCGGTGATCCCGCGCGCGGAGATGCTGGCGGAGCTCATGCGCCTGAAATACGGCATTGCCGTCGCCGGCGCGCACGGGAAGACCACCACGACCTCTATCGTCGCGTCGGTGCTTGCCGCGGCGCATCTCGATCCGACATTCGTAGTTGGCGGCCGCGTGAACCAAGCGGGCACAACCGCCAGACTCGGCAAAGGTGAATTTTTCGTCGTGGAAGCCGACGAAAGCGATCGCAGCTTCTTGCTGCTGGCTCCCGTTGTGGCGGTGGTTACCACCATCGACCGCGAGCATCTCGACCAGTACAGTTCGCTCGAAGACATTCAAGATTGCTTCATTCAATTCGTAAACCGCGTCCCATTTTATGGTGCAGCGATCCTGTGCCTGGACGAACCGAACGTGCAGGCCATCATTCCCGGCGTGAAGCGGCCGATCATTACCTACGGCATCTCCAGCCAGGCCGACCTGGTCATCAGCGATGTCAAGCTCGAAGGCTTTGGCAGCGAGTTTCATCTCACCTACAGAGGTGACGACCTCGGCGTGTTTCAACTGCCGCATCCTCCGGGCCTACACAATGTGCGCAACGCGGCTGCAGCCGCGGCCGTGGCGCTCTATCTGAACGTTCCGGCGGAGCTGATCCGCGAAGGTCTCGCCAAGTTTGCGGGCGTTGGCCGGCGCTTCGACGTCAAGGGCGTGGTGAACGAAATCACCGTAATCGACGACTACGGCCATCATCCGGCGGAGATTCGCGCGACTCTGGAAGCCGCGCGCGGGTGCAAGTTCAATCGTCTGCTGGTTCTTTTCCAGCCGCATCGCTATACCCGGACGCAGCATCTCTGGGACGACTTCAGCCGTGCTTTTAATCAGGCGGACGTGCTTGTTTTGACCGACATCTACGCAGCCAGCGAGCCGCCGATTGCCGGCGTAACCAGTGAGGCTCTCGCGAACGCGATTCGCGAGGCGGGGCACAAAAATGTCTTCTACTTGCGCTCGATGCAGGAAAGCATCGAGCATTTATTGCACGAGGCGCGCCCCGGCGATGCCATCATGACCATCGGCGCGGGCAACGTCAGTCGTGCGAGCAACGAGCTTATGCTTCTACTCGGAACGGAGCATCCTATCCATCATGCGCATTGAAGACTCCAAGATCGTCGCTGCGTTGCCGGAGCTCGGTGTGGAGCTGCGCAGCGGTTCCCCGCTTGCCGACCTTACCTCTCTCGGTATCGGCGGCACCACCGATCTCCTTCGCATCAAAAAGCACGAAGCCATTCCGGACTTGCTCAATCTCCTGGACTCCAGCGGCGTTCCCCACCGGTTCGTTGGCGGAGGGTCGAACCTACTGGTAAGCGACGGCGAGCTGCCCTGGGTGGTGCTGCAACTGGTTCGGCCGGAGCCGGACGTGGTAATCGATGGAAATTTTGCCCAGGTGGATGCCGCGGCGGACCTCGGGCGCATGGTCACCTTCTGCGCCAAGAACGATCTGGGCGGCATGGAAGGGCTCATTGGCGTGCCCGGCACCGTCGGGGGCGCGCTGCGGATGAACGCCGGGGCCTACGGGATGCAGATCGGCTCCTACGTTCGCGAAGTAAAGCTCTACCGCGCGGCCGATCGCAAGCTGGAAACCCTCCGGGGCGATCAAATTTCCTTCGAATACCGGCACACTTCATTTGCGCCTGATGATATGATGCTCGCGGTGAAGCTGGAACTTCCCTCCAAGCCGTTCAAAGAAATTCTCCAAGGGATTCGTATCTGCAACGAAAAACGGCGGTCAAGCCAGCCGCTCGGCCAAAAAAGCGCCGGCTGCATTTTTAAGAACCCTCCGGGTGCTTCCGCGGGGCGCATGATCGATGAGCTGGGGCTGAAAGGCCTGAACGTCGGCGACGCGCGAGTCAGCGATCGCCATGCAAATTTTTTCGTGAACGCCGGCAAGGCGTCGGCGACCGACATGTTGACGCTGATTGCCGACGTGCGCGAACGGGTGCATTCGGCGTTTGGAGTGGAACTCGAGCACGAGGTGGTTGTTTGGAACGTGTAAAGGCCATGCCACGGAACGTGTCGGCGGCGGACGCGGAGTCCTACCGGCCGGAGCTGCTGGGAGAAGACGAGCCGCGCTATCTGCGCCGCCAGAAGCCGCTCGAAATTCGCCGCAAGAAATTTACCGGGCGGAGCTGGCCGTTCTATCGCCGCGCGCTGGTGTGCGGCGTCGTTGGAATTGCCGGGCTCACCGTGGCCACGGCGATCGCGCGGTTCCTCTTGTCTTCGCCGCAAGTGTTGCTGCTCAAGCCTAGTCAAGTCGAACTGGTCGGCAATCGCATCGTGAGCCGGGATGCGGTGCTGCAACAGTTTGCCCGCGACCGTGGCCACAGCGTCCTGGCCGTCCCGCTCGATAAGCGGCGCAGTGCGCTGGAAGAGCTGTCCTGGATCGAGTCCGCCAGCGTACAGCGGATCTTGCCGAACCGCATTCGCGTCGAGATAACCGAGCGCACCCCCATCGCCTTTCTTCGGAATGGCACCGAACTTGCTCTCATCGATGCACATGGCGTGATTCTCGACCGCCCTCACGGCGAAGATTTGCAATTTCCAATAGTTACAGGTCTGCCGGAAAACATGCCGCGCGAGGAACGCGGCAAGCGCATGCAGAGCTATCAGGAATTCTTAAAGGACATTGATCTGGTGCGGGCCGGCTCCTCGGACCGCGTCAGCGAGATCGACCTGGCGAACTCCAAAGATTTGCGCGCGGTGATGACCGGCATTGCGGGCGCGAACGACGCCCAGGCGGTGACCATTCAGTTCGGCCAAGGCGATTTCGCCGCCAAATACCGGATGGTTGTCGAGAATTTCGCGCAATGGCAGGCCAGCAACGGCCGCGTGCGCTCCATCGACTTGCAATATTCGCGCCAGGTGATCTTGAATCCGGACACCAGCGCCACCACGACGGCAGCGAGAACGAAATAGATTTAGAGCAGGAGCGGGCTTGGCAAAGAAGGATAAATACCTGATCGGGCTGGACATCGGCAGCACCAAGACGTGCGTGCTCATTGCCGAGATCGACGACGAGCAAGTGAGGTTTCTCGCTTTGGGCGCCGCTGAATCCAAGGGGCTGCGCAAGGGATTGATCGTCAATCTTGATTCCACGGTGAGCTCGATTCGCCGCGCTGTCGAAGAAGCCGAAGGCGTCGCGAACGTTCCGGTGGAATCGGCCGTGATCGGCGTTGCGGGCAACCACGTGCGCGGCGTGAACAGCCGTGGCGGCGTCACGCTGGGACATCGCTCGCGAGACATCGAGCGCGAGGACGTCCGCCGGGCCATCGACGCCGCGCGAAACATCACGTTGCCGGAAGACCGCGAAGTGCTGCACGTATTGCCGCATGAATTCCTCGTGGACGCGCAAGAAGGCATTCGCGATCCCGTGGGGATGGTGGGACAGCGGCTGGAAGCCAACGTCCACCTGGTAACTTCGTCTGTCGCGGCGACGCAGAACCTGGTAACCGCGGCGAATCGCGCGGGAATCTTGATCAGCGACACCGTGCTCGAGCCGCTGGCCTCGGCGGAGTCTTGCCTGACGCAAGACGAACGCGAAATGGGTTGCTGTCTGTTGGACATCGGCGGCGGTACCACGGAATTGATCGTGTACGGTGGTGGCGTGGTGCGGCACACCAGCGCGGTGGCCGTGGGCGGCGACCACTTTACAAACGATCTTGCCGTCGGGCTGCGCACGCCGATTCCAGAAGCGGAGAGGATCAAGCGCCATCACGGCTGCGCGGTGTCCTCCATGCTGCAGGAAAACGGCGCGATCGAAATCGCTAGCGTGGGGGACCGCCCTCCCAGAACGATTTTTTCCCATATGCTCACGGATATTATTGAACCGAGAGCGCAGGAATTACTCGCGTTGATTCGTGACGATTTGCGGCGCGCCGGCCTCGACAAACAGATTCCCGCGGGATTCGTGTTGGCGGGCGGCGGCGCAAAATTGCATGGCTTGATCGAGCTTGCAGAACAGTCTTTCCATCTGCCGATGCGGATCGCGGAGCCCAAGGGCCTTGCCGATCTGCCGGAGCAGGTGGCCCAGCCAGAATATGCAACGGTTGTCGGTCTAGTGATGTACGGCGCGAAAGCGCGGCGGTCGGCGCCGCAGCGCTCGGGGAATCTGGTATCCAAACTTAAGTCCATGTTCGCTGGCGCATCGTGACCCTGCCCGGGCGGCACATTTGCGTGTGACCGCGAAGCGATCGGCCAGCGAAACAGGAGAAGGTCGAGGAATGCATGATCGTTAAAGACATGGGAATCCGCATGAGCTTCAGCGAGGAGCTGCAGCCCGCGAAGATCAAAGTCATCGGAGTGGGCGGCGGCGGTTGCAATGCCGTCAACCGCATGATTCGGGCGAAGGTCGAAGGCGTCGAATTCATCACTGCGAACACCGACCTGCAGGCGCTGAAGTTGTCGCAGGCGCCGGTGAAGCTGCAGCTCGGCGGAAAACTGACGAAGGGACTCGGCGCGGGTGCCAACCCCGAGGTTGGCCGCAAGGCGGCGCTCGAAGACACCGAGAAAATTATCGAAGCGCTGGAAGGCTCGGACATGATTTTCATCACCGCCGGCCTCGGCGGAGGCACAGGCAGCGGCGCCGCGCCGGTAGTAGCTTCGCTGGCGAGCGAGCTTGGCGCGTTAAGCGTGGCTGTGGTCACCAAGCCATTTGCGTTTGAGGGCAAGCGCCGCATGATGCAGGCCGAGCAGGCCCTGCAAGAACTGATCGGCGCGGTGGATACCGTCATCGTCATCCCCAACGAGCGCTTGATGGAGACCGTCGAGCGGGGAACCAGCTTCTTCGACGCTTTCCGCATCGCTGACGACATCTTGCGCCAGGCGGTGCAGGGCATCTCAGACATCATTACCGTGCCGGGCATCATTAACCGGGACTTTGCCGATGTGAAAGCGATCATGAGCGGCCAGGGCTATGCGGTGATGGGCACGGCCGTGGCGACGGGAACGAACCGCGCGGTCGATGCCGCAAATCGCGCGATTGCCAGCCCCTTGCTGGAAGACAATTCCATTCAGGGCGCGCAGGGTATCCTCATCAATATTTCCGGCAGCTCGAGCTTGACGCTGCATGAAGTGCATGAGGCTTCCTCGGTCATCCAGAAGGCCGCGCATGAAAATGCGAACATCATTTTTGGCGCCGTGCAGGATGACGCGATGAAGGACACCATCAAGATCACGGTCATCGCTGCCGGCTTCAAAGACGTGAACAAGAAGCAGACGCATCAGCGGCCGTCGTTCCTGCCCAAAACGTGGAAGGCTGGGCGCGAAGTCGCGGAGGAGCCACCGCCGCAACCCCCCAACGTGGTGCACCAGGTGCAGCAAAACGTCCGGGAAGTGAGCCATGAAGTTCCTGCGGACGATCTGGACGTGCCGACGTTCCTTCGCCGTCAAGCCCAAAAGGCGTAGACGGCCTCGAACACACTTGAATTTTCTTTACCGCGAGGGCGCAGCTTGCTGCGCCCTTTGCCTTTTGGCAGGAAGAGCTTTGCCTTTGGTTAAGAGATATACCCCCGTTGTTTTCACAAGAGTCAGAAACCGTCGCGAGTCCCGTTCGAGATCAACACCGAACACGGTGGCGAACAACGACGGACGCTCTTCCCGCCCAAGCTTGTGATAGGCTTGCCCACCAGATATTCCGGGTCTCTCTCGGTTTTGCTTTTCTCACTCCCGAACCGGACGCGTGCAAAGGAGACCTCCGATGAAACTCCATTCCAAGCGAACAGCGTTGTTGGTTGTTGTTGCGAGTGTGATTCTGGCGGCTTGCCAAGAGCCCTACCATCAGAAAGAGGAACAATATTATTTCATCACTGCCAATTTGAATCTTCCGTATTGGCAGGAAGCGCAGGCCGGCTTGCTTGATGCCGCCAAGGAGATGGGCGTCAAAGCGGAGATGGACGGTCCGACGAGCCTCTCGCCACAGGAAGAGTTGGATTCATTTCAAAAGGCTGTCGCTCTGCATCCGGCGGGAATTTTGATTTCCGTCAGTCGGCCAGATCTGTTCAAAGGGGCGATCGACGCGGCCGTGCAGCAAGGCATACCGGTGATCGCGATCGATGCGGATGCCCCGGATTCCAAAAGGGTCCTTTTTCTCGGGACGGACAACTTCCGTGCGGGTCAGGAAAGCGCCAGGCGCATGGCGAGCCTCTTGAAAGGGCAAGGACAGGTTGTCCTGATCACCATCCCTGGCCAGCTCAATCTGGACGAGCGAGTGCGCGGCGTCTTCGACGCGCTGACGAAATTCCCGGGCATCAAAATTGGTCAGACGATCGACGACAAAGGTGATTCCCGGAACGCTTACGACGGAATCTCCGCGCTGCTTGCCAAGAAACAAAAGATAGACGGCATCCTGTGCTTGGAGGCTTCTGGTGGCGCGGGCGCGGCGGACGCGCTGCATCGCGTGGACATGACCGGAAAGATCGCCATCGTTTCCTTCGACGGGGATCCGGGGACCTTCGATTGGATTCAGCGCGGGGGTATCAACGCCACGGTCGTACAAAAGCCGTACATCATGGCTTACTACGGGTTGAAGTTTGCCGATGACCTGCACCACAACGTAGTTCACCAATTCAAAGACTGGCGGACCGCCCCGACGGCTCCGATGCCCGCCTGGGTGGATACCGGAACGGCGGTGGTGGACAAGAATAACCTTGCCGCGTTCCGCGACGCCCTGGCGGCGCACCCCAAGCCCTTGTAAACAACCGCAGCTAAACGAAACCAAATGAGGCGAAGGCAGTAATCGAGGCGCAGCCCAGCGCGACGCCCAGCACCGCGCCCGCCAATACGTCGCTGAGGAAATGCATGCCCAGGACGATGCGAGACACGGCGATGCTCAGCGCGAGGAAAAATAGCGGTCCTTCAAGCGAGGGATAAAAATAACTGATGACCAGCGCGATGGAGAAGGCCGTCATGGTGTGGCCCGAGGGAAACGAGAATTTGTCGGGTGGCAGTACCTTGGACCAGCAGTGTGGCTCGAACTGGCAAGGGCGGGGCCGCTGACTGAGCCTCTTGAGTGTTTTGAAGACGCAGACGCCGATGATGCCTGCCGCGCCGGCAGCGCCCACGGCGGCGAAGCGCTGGGGGCCGCCATAGAGCAGCAGCATCGCGCCAAGCCCGTACCACAGCCAACCATCACCCATGCACGTGGCGGCGATCATCCAATAGCGAATCCAGCGCGGGGCGCGCCAACGGTTCATCCGCCGCATTACCCGGTGATCGCGGCGCTCGATGTATCCCCAGAGGTTGCGTGCGACAGCCATCGCGGTACCCCTTTACTTAGATTCGCCAAACTTCCAGAAACGTCAACTCGCCAAATTCGCTTCCGGGCTCGAATCCAGCTTCCACAGCATGCGCGGGCGCTTTGCTTCGCTCTCCAGCATGGCGGACCACTTGCGGCAGAAGCGCATTTCGTTGAGCCAGTGTCCCGCGGTGATCGCAGGGACCAGAACGGTGATCGGCAAAATGGGAAGAGTCCAGGGCTTCTCGCAGAAGAAAGATTTCACAATGCGATAAACGTCCGCGGTGAGTTTCGCGTAGCTCCCGTGAACGCCGTGGATGATGCCGCGGCCAGCACGCAGGCCAGCGAGAAACTCGTCAACGGTGCGGACGCCCGGGACTTCCGTATAGGTCAAGCCGACGCCGGCAATCGTGTGGGCGTCGCTGCCGGCGATGCCGATTTTGCCAAGGCGCTTGGCCAAGCGCTCGGCGCTAGCGTTCGCTTCCGGCCACATCTGACCGTTGCGAACTTCGAAGGCCGGGACGTAGGACGCAAACCAGTTGAAATCGTCTTCGTCGCGGCGGCCTGTGAGTCCGGAAAACACGTGATTCACGCTAAAGAAAAGCTTACGCTCGGTGAGGTACATCAGGAGCGCTATAAAATCGTTCCGGCGGCGCTGAATTTCGGCATGATCGCGTTCGGCGATGCCATAGACTCCCAGGTGCATCTCGCTGCCGCTGGGCATGCGGACGGTAACCTCTTCGCTGAGGAAGAAGTCGGGGTGACGCCGGAGGGCATCGGCGGCGTCAATGGAGTCGTGGTCGGTCACGGTGACGATGGACATACCGAGACGTTTCAGCCGGTCGTAGACTTCCTCGGGGTCGTTGTAGGACTCGCGGCAAACACGGGTCAGGCCGGGAGTGTTACACATCCCTGAGGCGGTCGAGTGAACGTGAAGGTCGCAGCGCATGAAACTATTGTTAAGCATGGATATGAACAGTCCATGAAGAGGTCGCGAAATCTACGTGAATGTGCCTATGGAACTTATTGAGCACACGTGACTTCCGTGGTTATCCACATGGCATGGGGTTTGCTCTTCTTGGCGAACAACAGGCGTATGTGACAATCCAAACATGAAAAAACTACACATTCTTTTTCATGATGCCGGTGGGGGACATCGGAACGCAGCCGTCGCGTTGCAGACGATTCTGGTGCAACAACAGCGGCCCTGGCAGGTCGAGCTGGTGCAATTTCAGGAGTTAACAGACAAACTCGACGTTCTGCGAAAGTTGACCGGCATCCGCATCCAGGAGCAATACAACGTCTTGCTACAGAATGGCTGGACGCTGGGCAGCGTGTACCTTCTGCGGGTGCTGCAAGGGACAATCCGGCTATTTCATGGGCCGTTGTTGCGCCTGCTGGAAGGCTTTTGGCGCACGAAGCCAGCCGACCTGCTGGTTTCGGTGATACCGCACTTCAATCGCGAGATCTGCGAGAGTTGGAACAAGGTTTATCCGGGGCGGCCGTTCGTCACCCTCATCACCGACTTAGCTGATTTTCCACCGCGATTCTGGATTGAGCCCATCCAGGAGCAGTACGTGATTGGCGGAACCGAGCGGGCCGTCCAGCAGGCGAAAGAGCTTGGGCATGACGACGCGCATATCTTTCAAACGTCGGGCATGATTTTGCGGCCGGATTTCTATGTGCTGGACAACTCCGATCAAGTCGCGCTGCGCGCGGAGCTTAGGCTGAAGCCCGATTTGCCGACGGCGATCGTGCTCTTCGGCGGACACGGCTCGAAAGTGATGTACGACATCACGGAGCGGCTCGATGCGGCGGAGTTGCCGCTCCAATTGATCCTGATCTGCGGGCGCAACGAAGAGCTGGCCGCGAAGCTGCGCTCTTGGAAGTGGCGGATGCCGGTGAATGTGATTGGATTTACGAAAGAAGTGCACAAATTGATGCGCGCGGCGGACTTCCTGATCGGCAAGCCCGGACCGGGAAGTATCGCCGAGGCCATGGTGCGTAAGCTGCCGGTGCTGATCGAGTGCAACACCTGGACCCTGCCGCAGGAGCGGTACAATGCCGAGTGGGTTGTGGAGAAGCGCGTCGGCATCGTCCTGAAAAGCTTTCGAAAGGTCGTTGCGGGAGTGCGGCAGATGCTGGAGCCTGTGACGCTGGCTGAGTTTCGCAAAAACGTCGCTGCCTTGGACAACCGCGCTATTTTCGAGATTCCCGAGATTTTAGCCAAGTTGCTCGGTGAACCGCCAGCGAATGAGCCGCTCGATCGCAACCATGCGCCTTCCGAGCAAGTCACGTCATAGTTGAGGGGGAAGGCCGCTTAGAGGCGGGCGTGTTCGGCGCGGTCGGGATGCGGCAAACGCGGGCTGGCGCCAGGGTTCGGCACGGATGACTGCCGGCGAGGCTTGACGCAAGTGGTGGCCCACCAGCGGGAAGCATACTTCGGCAATTCACACATTTTCGCGCACCCGCCGCGTGCGCGCGACTCCGCACAATGGCAATAACACCCATCGTCTGGCACCGGCTGAATCCGGCTCGAGGTATTCGCGTGCAGGAGTTGTGACCATGTTAGTAAAACTCCTGCCAAAAGCAGCAATCGCCGGAGGAACAGGCCGCGTCGGGCATGGGCCGCGAGGGTCGAGGGCATGGAGCCATTGTGCTGGCCACCCAGGAGAAAAACCGATAGAGCCGGACGCCTGAAAAAATCATTACCAGGGTAATAGAACTGGGTCGGGCGGTTAGCGATAGCAGGAGAAAATGGGCCCGTTCCCGATTCAGGCTTGGAGGGGTTCCAAAGTGAATTTCGGGGCCGAATTTGGAGCGGTGATCTTGCGAAGCAGCGAGAGCTAAGTTATTGATAATAATAGGCGTAAAGGCCAACAAAAAGACCGGAGGCTTGTGGCGGCAAGCTTGCAACAGGTCCTGCGTGGGCGCGTTTCAAATGACGGATTGTATGAGAGTGACGAAGCGAGGGGGAAGGGGCTTGCTCGTCGCTTTTCTGCAATTCGTTCCCACCTGCCTCTGAGAGGGAAGCTAGGATGGATGACCCCACGCGCCAGTGTGAAAACGACACTGGCAACGAAACGCGCCTTAAGGGGCTCCCGATCCCAAGCGGGAGCCCCATTTTTTTGCCGGTGATCCTGTACGTCTGCTTGCGAGCCGTCTACTTCCTGAACCTCTACTCCCGAATCCAAACTTAGTTGACCTTGTGGGTCACCGTGATGCGTGCCTGTCGCAACACGTGCGCTACCTCGCTCTCCCTTAGCCGCGACGCGTCGTATTCGAACGACAACTGATTCTTGGCATCATCGACGCGGAAGCGCCGCAGGCCATAGGTGTTCGCAAACGAGCCGAGGCTGCGGAGTTGATCCTGGCTGAGCGGGGATTGCAGTTCGTAGGTAACCTCAACGAGTGTCATGGCGGCATTATAGCAGGCTGCTCAAGCGGCGCGGGCACCCTTGCTCCTGGGGGCGCGCCTGACTCCGCTGGGCGTAAGGCACGGCAAGCGCCCGGCGCCTGGCGCCAGCTCAGAACCATTTCTCCCCTTTCTTGACTTCTATATGGTCCAGGGGTATATATAGGGGCAGGGGGTATATAACGGTGGCGGCAAAAAAGACGAATCCTGCAAGCCTAAATCTCCGTAGCCACAAGACCGGGGCCGATTGCGCCTGCGAGGCCAAGAGCGGAGGACGCCAAGCTGTCGGCGTGGACCCGGAACTCAAGGAAACGAACCGGAAACGCCTGCGCAGGATCGAAGGGCAGATCCGCGGACTCCAAAAGATGGTGGAAGAGGATCGCTATTGCGCGGATATCATCACGCAAGTGGCCAGCGTGCAGGAAGCGTTGCGTGGCGTGGCGCGAAACCTGATGCGCAACCACTTGCACCATTGCGCCGCCAAGGCGCTGCGCAGCGGCAAAAGGGAAGAGACCGAAGCGATGTATGACGAATTGTTGGAGATGATCTACGCGCACTTGAGATGACGAGAAGAGACGAAGTAAGGGAGTAATGAGGTAAGGAGAAATCGCGTGGAGCGAGATCCGATTTGCGGAATGAACGTCGAGCCGGAAAAAGCAGCGGCAAAGATCGAGCACGCCGGGAAGACCTACTATTTTTGCTCCAAAGGATGCGCGCGGCGATTCGAGCAGGCACCTGAAAAATACGCCGACGCAGCTGGGCGGGCACAAATCGGTCCTTCGGCTGCGAGTCATGGACAGTTGATGACGATCACGCCGGCCGCGACGCTGCCATCCGCTGAAGCACACCGCCACGGGAAGCCCGGGCATGCAGGAGCGCCGCCAAGCGCCAAAGTGCGTTACACCTGCCCCATGCATCCACAAATTGTGCAGCTGGGTCCGGGTAGCTGCCCGATCTGCGGTATGGCCCTCGAACCGATGGACGTATCCGCGGAAGTCGAAGCCGACCCGGAGTACGACTCCATGCGGCGCAGGTTCTGGGTGAGCGCCGCCCTCTCGCTGCCAGTGCTGCTGCTTTCCATGTCTGGTGAGTATCTTGGGTTGAACCTTGCGCCAGGATTGCGGAACTGGATCGAGTTCCTGCTAGCCACGCCCGTAGTGCTTTGGGGCGGCTGGCCGTTTTTTGAACGCTTTTGGGCGTCTCTTGTCAACCGCAGCCCGAACATGTTCACGCTCATAGGGCTTGGTACGGGAGCGGCGTATCTGGACAGTGTGACCGCGACCTTGTTCCCGCAGATTTTTCCAATCTCGCTGAGAGGGATGGACGGAACACCGCCCGTTTATTTCGAAGCAGCGGCGGTGATCACCACGCTCGTGCTGCTTGGCCAGGTGCTGGAGCTGCGGGCGCGCCAGCGGACGTCCGGGGCGATCCGAGCGCTCCTGAACTTGGCGCCTCAGCAGGCACACTTGCTGGCGTTGGGTGGCGGTGAGAAGGACGTACTGCTCGATCAGGTGGAGCGCGGTGACAAGTTGCGCGTGAGGCCCGGCGAGCGTGTGCCCGTGGATGGCGTTATTCGGGAAGGGGCGAGCGCCGTCGATGAAGCGATGGTGACGGGCGAACCGATGCCCGTCGAGAAAGCCGCGGGCGACAAGGTCACCGGCGGAACGCTGAACGCCAGCGGGAGCTTCGTTATGGAAGCGGAGCGCGTGGGCAGCGAAACGATGCTGGCGCAGATCGTCAATCTCGTGAGCCAAGCGCAGCGTAGCCGCGCGCCCATGCAGCGGCTGGCAGATAAGGTCGCGGGATATTTTGTTCCCGCGGTCGTAGCGGCGGCGGTGTTGACGTTCCTCGCTTGGGCGCTCATCGGTCCGGAGCCTCGATTCGCGCACGCCTTGGTGGCCGCGGTCGCGGTGCTGATCATCGCTTGCCCGTGCGCGCTGGGCCTCGCGACCCCGATGTCGGTGATGGTCGCGGTGGGCCGTGGTGCCGCAGCAGGAGTGTTGGTGCGCAATGCGGAGGCACTCGAGACGCTCGCCAAGGTCGATACCCTGGTCGTCGATAAGACCGGCACGCTGACGGAAGGGAAGCCGCGCGTGGCAAGTGTCACAGTGTTTGAGGACGCTGGCGTCACGAGCGATTCGTTGCTTTCCCTCACCGCGAGCCTTGAAGCCTCCAGCGAGCACCCTCTGGCACGCGCAATTGTGTTTGCCGCGGGAGAGAAGCACGCACCGCTGGCGGCCGTCAGTGAGTTTCGCGCGACTCCCGGTGGCGGTGTGGAAGGCCGCGTATCGGGAAAAAGGGTTGTCGCGGGAACGGCGAGCTTTCTACGCAACCTGGGAATTCTGATACCGGCAGGGCAGGAAATGGCGGCCCTCGTGCCCGAATCCTCGGCGATGACACCCGTCTACGTAGCTGTCGACGGCCGTGCCGCCGGAGCTTTTTTTCTAAGTGACCAGATCAAGCATTCCACGCCGGAAGCGATCCGCGCATTGCGCGCCGATGGTGTGCGCATCGTCATGCTCACGGGCGACCGGCGCGGAACGGCAATGAAAGTGGCCCGCGAGCTAGGAATAGACGAGGTGGAAGCCGAAATCCAGCCTCAACAAAAGGTTGAAACCGTGAAGCGTCTGCGCGAACAAGGGCGCATCGTAGCCATGGCGGGCGACGGGATCAACGACGCTCCCTCCCTGGCTGCCGCGCACGTAGGAATTGCCATGGGCACCGGTACGGACGTGGCTATGGAGAGCGCCGGGATCACGCTGCTCAAAGGCGACCTGCGCGGCATCGTGCGGGCGCGGCTGCTCAGCCGTGCGACCATCCGCAATATCCGTCAAAACCTCGCCTTCGCTTTTCTCTACAACGCACTCGGCATACCCATTGCCGCCGGTGTTTTCTACCCCCTATTCGGCTGGCTGCTCAGCCCGATGCTGGCGAGCGCGGCGATGAGCTTCAGTTCGGTGTCGGTGATCGCCAACGCCCTGCGCCTTCGTAAGACGCCGCTCTAGAAAAACGAGTCGAGTGTCCGGCGTTGCATCCTGGCCTGCGAGTATGGTATGAGTATAGGTATGATGAAACATATGACCGTCCACAAAGCCGAGAGCCGGGCGCGGTCGCGTAGGCAAGTTAAGCAGCGCAAGACTTTCACGCTTTCGCCCGAATCGGTCGCTCTGCTTGAGGAACTTTCCGCGCAGCGCAATCCGCGCGGGCCGGAATCCGTCTCGGCTGTCTTGGACGATCTGCTGCTCGCCATGCGCCGGGAGAAAACACGCCAAGACATGGAAGACAAGATCGGAAAATACTACGACGGGCGCTCCGAAGCGGAGCGCCGGGAAGAAATCGAATGGGGCAAGTTCGCGATGGCAGAATTTGCGGCCGTCGAGCTGAATAAAGCGGGAGAGTGAATGTGCCGCTGCGCCGCCCGAGCCGAGGGGAAATTTGGTTCGTGCACTTGCCAACCGACCCACCTGAAAAGGGAAGGCGGCCAGTTATTGTCGTATCCAGTGAGGCCCGCAATCGTCGTGACTCTGCGGACTCGGTTTTGGTGATACCCCTGTCCACTTCCGTCCATAAGGCAGACAATCCGGCGCATTTGTTGTTGTTTGCCGGTGAGACCGGTCTTGATGCGGATTCGATTGCGCGAGCCGGAGATATCACCACTATTCGGAAAACACAGTTGGTCGAGCCTCGTTCCCGATTGCGAGCTCTAAGCGACCGTCGCATCTGCGAACTCGCCGATATGGTGAAGATCGCCATGGGATGTATCTAGCCAAGCTCTTTCCCTACAGACCAAAGCTGCTTTTCCTCGTCTATATCCGGTGTAAACGGAACATTTTGTGCTCTCCGGGCGTATAGGTTTATAGCAAGCGAGGCTGAAGGAGTGGGAGTCCGCTATGTCGAGTAACGGCAATGGATTCGGCAACGGAAAAGACCGCAAAAAGCGCACAAAGCGGATCACCTGGATCAGTATTGCAGTTGTGGTGCTTGGAGGCGGCGGCTACGGAGTAATGGCGGCGCTGCGGCCGAACCGCACCATCGATCCGTCCAAGCTAGCCGCGGTCGAGCGAGGTGACTTGGCTCGTGTAGTCGTGGCCACGGGAAAAATCCAGCCGCTCTCTAAAGCCGAGATCAAATCCAAAGCTAGCGGTATCGTGAAGAAGATTTACGTGGATTACGGCGATCGCGTCAAGCAGGGCCAAATCCTCGCCGAACTGGACAAGATTCAGTTGGAAGCGATCGTGCGCGAGTCGCAAGCGAACATGCAAGCCGCGGAGGCTGCGCGAGATTCCGCAAAGGCTACCCTCGAGCGCAACAAGGTGGACGCGGAAGGGCCGGATGTGCCTTTCCTGAAGCTCGGCATGGATCGCGCGGAACACGAATATAGGGAAGGTGTGGTGTCCAAGTCCGTAGTCGAAGACACGCAAAAGAATTATCAGCTGGCGCTGAACAGGCAGCTGAGCGCGCAGACCAACCTGATGGTTTCCAAGGCCGACATCGCCAAGGCCGAGGCGCAGGTGGCGCAGGCCAAGGCGGCGCTCGAGAATGCACAGGAGGATCTGCGGAATTCCACGATTGTGAGCCCCATCGACGGGCTGGTGTTGTCGCGCGACGTCAACGTGGGCGACGCGGTCAGCTCGATCCTGGTGCTGGGGTCGCAAGCGACGCCGATCATGACGCTTGGCGATGTAAGCGAAGTCTACGTACAGGGCAAGGTCGACGAAGCGGACATCGGCAAAGTTTATCTGAATCAGCCAGCGCGCATTGTCGTGGAATCGTTCAAAGACAAGAAATTTGTCGGCAAGGTGACCAAGATTTCGCCACTTGGAAAAGAAAAAGACAACGTAACCACCTTCGAAGTGCGCGTTTCCATCGCGAATCCTACGCTGGAACTGAAAGCGAACATGAGCGCCAACGCCGAGATTCTGCTGGAAGAAAAGAAAAACGTGCTGATGGCGCCGGAAGCGGCGCTGATCTACGACAAAGAGCGCAACGCATCGGTCGAGACGCCCGATCCCAAGGGCGACAACGGAAAGAAAAAGATCCAGGTGAAACTGGGCATCTCGAACGGCGTAAAGACCGAGATTCTTCAAGGTCTGAACGAGAAGCAGCAAGTCATCCTGCAATAAACACTCTGCGGTTGCTGCCGACTTCCGAGGCGAAAAACGCCATGTCCTTTCGCGATCTGCTCAAAGACACGCTGGCCACACTGTGGGCTCATAAGCGGCGCACGCTGCTGACCATGTTTGGCATCGCCTGGGGAATTATCTCCATCACTGTGATGGTAGCCGCCGGAGAGGGCCTCGGCGTAGGTATCCAAAGAAATCAAGAAACTTTCGGCAAGGACGTGATGATCGTCTTCTCTGGCCGCACCAGCATGCAGGCAGGCGGGTCGCGCGCCGGCCGCGTGGTTCACTGGATGGAGGACGACTATCTGCAAGTGGCGAAAGAGTCCCCCGCCTGCAAATACGTCATGCCCGAGATGGGCAATGAGGTGCAGGTGCACAGCGCGTTCAACAGCGGGACGATCTCGACCGTGGGATCGCTGCCTCCTTTTTCTGAGATTCGCAGCGTCGGCGTTGCGGAAGGCCGTTTTTACAACGACAAGGACAATGCCGAAGCTCGCCACGTGGCGTTCCTAGGAACCGAAACGAAGAAACAGCTCTTCGCCGAGCGCGAAGCCATCGGCGCGACCATCTCCTTGAACGGCATTCCCTATAGAGTGATCGGTGTGATGAAGTCGAAAGACCAAAATTCAAGTTACGACGGTTTCGATACCCGCAAGATTTTCGTTCCGTTTAACGCCATGCGCCGCGATTTTCCGACCAAGCCGCCCGCGGTGGAGCACACCGTCGATCGCCTCCTGGTCGCACCCTGGTCGCTCGAAACTCACCCGGATTGTGTAAGGCAGGTGCGGCGCACGCTCGCACGCTTGCACAATTTCGATCCTCGCGACAAAGAAGCCGCCGGCATGTGGGACACCGTCAAAAACGCCGAAGCCAACCGCATGATCATCGTGGGCATGGAAATATTCATGGGCGCCGTCGGCATAGCCACTCTATTTCTCGGCGGTCTGGGCGTAATGAACGTGATGCTGGTGTCGGTGCGCGAAAGAACGCGCGAAATCGGCGTACGCATGGCGCTAGGCGCCACGCGCGAATCGATCCTGCGGCAATTCTTCATGGAAACGATCTTCGTCGTGTTTCTCAGCGGCGGCACTGGCTTGCTCTTGGCCTATGGCTTCTGCGGTCTCGTGAATCTTCTGCCCATGCCTCCGTTTTTTGCGGGCTTGCTGGCGAGCTGGAAGCTGGGAGCGCTTTCCATCTCTTTGTTGAGCGTGATCGCGGTCTTGTCCGCATTGTACCCGGCGAATCGCGCCGCCTCCGTTGACCCCATCGAAGCGCTGCGTTTCGAGGCGGGAGGCTAGATGTTCTTCGAGATTTTTCGCGAAGCCTGGGCTGCCTTGGGACGCAATCCCGTGCGCAGCCTTTTGACGATGACTGGGATTGCCTGGGGCATCGTGGCGGTAACGCTGCTGCTCAGTTACGGTGCCGGCTTTCGCGGCGTGTTGATGTACACCTTTGAAGCCTTTGGCAAGGGCGCGGTGGTCTGCTGGCCCGGCACGACCAGCGAACAGGCTGGCGGCGAGCGCGCCGGCAAGCAGGTGCGCTTCGAACAAGAAGACGCGGACTGGGTCAAGGCGCAATCGCCGCTCGTGAAGCGGGTCACCCTCGAAACCGTGCAGTTCAAGGGAATTTCTCACGAGCAGCGCCTCTCCGATACCGCCATCCGCGGCGTCTATCCCGAATACGGCGACATGCGCAATGAAATACCCATCGAAGGGCGCTGGATTTCTCCCGAAGACATCGCCGAACGGAGGCGTGTGGCATTCCTCGGCGCGCTCTTGAGGAAAAAACTCTTCAGCGGCACTCCGGCCATCGGTGAGCTGGTTCGCGTCAACGGCGTGCCTTTTACGGTCATCGGCTCGATGGACACGAAATTCTCCGACAGCAATTATTTCACGAGCGACGACGAATCGGCGTTCATCCCGTATACCGCGGCGGCCGATGTGTGGGACGCCCGCTATGCCAGCGTGATGCTGTTCGAGCCGGTCGCGCCCACTTTTGAATCCGCCGCCATGCAGCAGGTGCGCACCGCCGTGGCCAGCCGCCAGCACTTTTCCGCAAACGACAAGCGCGCCATCACTATGTTCGGCCGGCAAGAGTTCAAGCCCATCTACGACGGCATAACCATCGGCATCGAAGTTCTGCTCTTTTTGATTGGAGCCATGACGCTCGGAATCGGCGGCGTCGGCGTGATGAACATCATGCTGGTGTCGGTCGAAGAGCGTGTGCGCGAGATTGGTCTGCGTCGCGCGCTCGGCGCGAAGAAATCCCATATCCGCTGGCAATTCTTGCTGGAAGCGCTGGTGATGACCTTGGCCGCCGGCGCGATCGGCATGCTGCTTTCGATGGCCCTTACTTCCGCGATAGGTACATTGCCCTTCTTGGGGCCGGCCTACGAAGACGATTCCGGGAAAGTGGACATCCACCTCACGCTATCGTTCCTCACCATGATGCTCTCGACAGGAATTCTAGTCGTCGTCGGCGTTTTGAGCGGCTGGCTACCCGCCATGCAAGCTGCCAAACTCGATCCGGTCGAAGCCCTCCGCTACGAATGAAGCCGATCCACTGCCATTTGTTCGAGGGGTTCTAACTCCGGGACTACAGGCTGTTAGTTCTGCCCGAGAATAGCGTCGAAGTAGGCCAGCAAATCGGGTGAATCCCACTGCTGCGGGCCAATGACTTTGCGGGCGATTTTGCCGTGGCGATCGATGATGTAGGTTTCAGGAACCATAGACGTACCGTAGGACATGGCGATGGGCGAACGATTGTCTTTGGTAGCGGGATCGCGATACGTGGGGAAGGTCACGGCTTGGTCGCGAAGAAATTTTTGGAAGGCGGCTGGGTCCTCGTCTGCGGCGACGCCCAGGACAACACCGTTCCGCGAGGCAATGCGCCGCTGGAGACGATCCAGGGAGGGTATTTCCTCCACGCAGGGCCCGCACCAAGATCCCCAAAAGTTGAGGACGACGACCTTGCCCTTCAGATCGGACAGACGACTGGGTTTACCGCCCAATTCAAAGGAAAAATCTTCCGCCGTCTTTCCGGCAATAGAAGCCTCGCCTTGGCGGTAGCTCGGCAAGGCGAAAACCAAAATAATCCCCGCCGCCACCGCAAGCGCTCCCCAAACCACTAGTTTTCGACCGATTCCCATCGAGTGCTATACTAGCGTATCCGCGCTGGATCGGAAAACGGTCCCTCCCGACCCTGCCATGCTTATGGAAACACCCTCGGCCAAACCTCTAACAGACGGCTCTATCTCAGTACCCGCCGCGGTTGGCATTACCGCCATCGTTCCGGCTCGCAACGAAGAGCAAGTCATCGCGGCGTGCGTGAGGTCTCTGGCGCGCCAACCGGAAATTGCCGAAATTCTGGTGGTCAATGACCAATCGACGGATGGCACCGCCGATATTCTTCATCAGTTGACGGCCGAGGTTCCCCACCTGCGGGTCCTGGAGACTCACGAAGTGCCGCTCGGCTGGGTGGGAAAAAACAACGCCGTGTGGATCGGCGCTTCACAAGCCAAGAGTCCGTGGCTGCTCTTTACGGATGCCGACGCTGAACTTGCGTCAGAAGCCGTGACGCGCGCTCTTCAAGTCGCGCACGAAACCGGTGCCGCGCTGGTCTCATTCTCTCCGGAGCAGGTGACCCGGACGTGGTACGAAAAATCCTTGATCCCGTTTGTCTATTGCCGTCTGGCAAAGCATTTTTCATTCGAAGCGGTGAACGATCCGTCCTCGCCCGCCGCCGCAGCGAACGGGCAATTCCTGATGATCCGCCGCGATGCCTACGATGCGATTGGCGGGCACGCCAGTGTTGCGGGCGAAGTTCTGGAAGACGTGGCCCTGGCCAAGCGCGCCAAGGCCGCTGGCTATCGGCTGTGGTTTGGCTCCGGCAAGGGCATCGTTCGCGCGCGGATGTATCGATCCTTTGACTCCATGTGGGAAGGGTGGAAGAAAAATCTGTATCTGCTGTCGGGAGGAACTCCCAAGGCGGTTTACCGTGAACTGCTTTCCGTCGTGCCGTGGATTCCATTCCTCCTCTTGGTGATTGGAATAAAACTGCCGCTCGCCTTGATAGCCGCCCTAGGGTTGCTGATGGCGCGCCACGCCTCCTACGGCCGGGAGCTGACAAGTAACCAATTTCGGCCCTCTTACATCCTTTATTACGTGCCGGCAGTCGTGTTGTATGCAGGCGTTCTCTGGGCCTCCTACCGCGCCCACGTCAAAGGCAAAGTGGAGTGGAAAGGCCGCCAGGTTTCCGTCGGTGTTCCCGGCGCACTCAGATAAACTAGACCCAATGATTCTGCTTACGCGCAAAGTCGAGTTTTCCGCCTCGCACCGCTACGACAATCCAGCTCTTTCGCCGGAGGAGAATCGCCGCATTTTTGGGAAGTGCAACAACCCCCATGGTCACGGCCACAACTACACGCTGGAAGTCACCGTGGAGGGCGAGCCTGACCCCGTGACCGGCATGGTCCTCGATTTGAGCGAGTTGAAGAAAATCCTCGAGCGCGAAGTGATGCAGCGCATGGACCACCGGCATTTGAATTACGAAGTGCCGGAGCTGGCTGGCCGCATTCCCACGTGCGAAAACGTCGCGCAGGTCATCTGGCAGTTGCTCGAGCCAAAAATCACGCAAGGACGCTTGCACCGCGTGCGGCTCTACGAGTCGCCGGACCTGTTCGCGGATTGCTACCGTAACGGCGCAAAGAAGGCGACGCCGTGATGCGTCCAGGAGCAAACACCGGCGCACTTAAGATCGAGCTGGGGCGGCGGTATCGTTTTGCGGCATCGCATCGTCTGCACAGCGCGCAGCTCAGCGAAGAAGAGAATCATCGCCTGTACGGAAAGTGCAACAACCCGCACGGACACGGGCACAACTACGTGGTCGAAATCAGCGTCTCGGGGGACGTTGACCCGGCTACCGGCATGATCGCTAACCTGACGGACCTCGACGGCTTCGTCGAACGAGAAATTCTCGAACCCTTCGACCACCGCTCGCTCAACGAAGAGGTCCCGGCCTTTCGCGACAAAGTGCCGACGACCGAGAATTTGTGCATCGAGATATTTCAACGCTTGAAGTTTTTCTCCCATGCGAAACTCGAGCGCGTGCGCGTCGAAGAAACCTCTAACAACAGCTTCGAGTACACCGCGGACGATCTTATGGATCCAACAGGAGTCGGAGCCCACTCGGAAGGGAACACGCTGTGACCAAGCCAACGGAAGAAATCCTGCTCCACGACGGCAAGGCCATCGACGCACGCACGATCGCCTGCCACGTACGCGAAATCATCAAGCTAATCGGCGAAGATCCCGAGCGCGAAGGATTACGGAAGACGCCCGAGCGTTATGAAAAGGCGTTGAAGTTCTTAACCAGCGGCTATCACCAGAACGTCGACCACCTCCTGAACGGGGCCACGTTCAGCGTCTGCTACGACGAAATGGTGGTGGTGAAGGACATCGAATTCTTCAGCCTCTGCGAGCATCACCTCCTGCCGTTTTTCGGCAAAGCTCACGTCGCGTATCTGCCGAGCAAGCGGGTCATCGGTCTCAGCAAGGTCGCGCGCCTGGTCAACATGTTTGCCCGCCGCCTGCAGATTCAGGAGCGCATGACCAGCCAGATCGCCAAGGCCATCCAGGAAAAAATCGCTCCCGAAGGCGTTGGCGTTATCATCGAGGCCCGGCACCTGTGCATGCAAATGCGTGGCGTAGAAAAGCAGCACGGTCAAGCGGTGACCAGCGCTATGCTCGGCGAGTTCCGCAACAACAAGCAAACCCGCGACGAGTTCCTGTCGCTCGTGCGCAACAAGCAGAGCTGACACGAGCGGCGGACAAGCAAGCCAATCGACCTCCCCATCCCGCCGAAATCCGGCGTTTACGCCTACTTGCCTGAAAACACCGCCTGTGTTCAACTCGGACGCGGTCATGTCCCATGATTGGTCAGTCGATCTCTCATTACTCCATCACTGAAAAATTAGGCGAAGGCGGCATGGGCGTGGTATATCGCGCCCGCGACCTCACTCTGCACCGCGAGGTGGCTCTGAAGTTCCTGACGGTCGGCGCTCTCGATGACCTCCAGGCGCGTGAGCGAGTCTTGCAGGAAGCCCGCACGATTTCCGCGCTCAACCATCCGAATATCTGCACCATCTATGAAGTGGGCGAGGTCGAAGGCCGGCCCTACCTGGCCATGGAATATATCGAGGGGCACCCGTTGAGCCACGAAGTCATTTCGGGCGGCATGGCCACGGAAGTCCTGGTTCGCTATGGAATTCAACTCGCGGATGCGCTCGCGCACGCGCATGAGCGGGGAATCGTTCACCGCGACCTGAAGTCCGGGAATGTGATCGTCACGCCATCGGGACGTTTGAAGGTGCTAGATTTTGGATTGTCGCGACGCGTGGAAGAAAAGGCCAGCGAAGACACCACGCAATTCGACCAGTCCTGGGACGAGCAGCATTCCCTCATAGGCACGCTGGCTTACATCGCTCCGGAGTTGCTCAGGGGGCAAGAGGCCAGCGCGCGCAGCGATATCTGGGCGCTCGGGGTCATGCTCTATGAGATAGCCGCGGGGCGGCGTCCTTTTCGCGGGGGTACCGCCTTTGAACTAAGCGCCGCGATTTTGCGGGAGACTCCTGCCCCTATTTCTCCGGCCCTGCCTCCGGTGCTGCAGTCTGTTGTTGACAAGTGCCTGAACAAGGATCCCAGCCAGAGATACCACTCCGGCGGCGAGGTGCGCGCCGCCCTGGAAACAGCGGACACCGCTTCCCGTTCGGAGCGCATACCCGTCGCGGCACTGGCCGTGCACGAGGCGGCCCAGCGATCGGCGCAATCTCAGCGGCAGCTATGGTACGGAGCGGGCACTTTCACGATGATCGTGCTGGTCCTCGCCGGGTTCTTGTGGAAGGCAAGCAGACCGCACCCAGTCCCTCGCGCTGTGCCGGGCGCGATTCAATCGCTCGCCGTCCTACCGCTCGATAATCTTTCCGGCGATCCCGCGCAGGATTATTTCGCCGATGGCATGACCGACGCGCTGATCACCGAGTTGTCGCACATCCGAAAGCTGCGGGTAATTTCGCGAACGTCCGTCATGCAGTACAAGCGCACCCAAAAATCCCTCGGGGAAATCGCGCGAGACTTGAACGTGGATGCCGTTGTGGAAGGGTCCGTGGTGCGCGCGAACGGCCGCGTGCGGATTTCCGCCAAGCTGATGCAGACGTCCATCGAACAGAGTTTGTGGACCGACAGTTACGAGCGCGATTTTACCGACGTGCTCGCGCTGCAAAGCGACGTGGCCACGGCTATTGCCCGAGGAATTCAAGTCGAGCTCTCCGCACCGGAAGCGTCGCAACTGGCCAGCAGCCGGGCCGTGGTGCCCGAAGCGTACGAAGCCTTTCTGAAAGGCCGCTTTGAAGCCGCAAAACGCACCCCGGAGGGAATTACGAGTTCCGCGGGCTATTTCCAAGATGCCATCGCGAAGGACCCCACCTATGCCGCCGCGTACGCCGGACTCGCGGATAGCTTACTCAATCTAAGTACCTATCAGATTCGCCCTCCCGCGGAAGTGATCCCGCAAGCGCAAGCGGCCGCGCAGAAGGCCTTGCAGCTTGATGAGCGTCTTGCCGAGGCGCACGCATCCCTTGCCGCCATCCGTTTCTATCATCTGGAATGGGACGGCGTGGAAAGCGAATTTCTGCGCGCGATTGCGCTGAATCCGGGCTACGCCACGGCGATGCACTGGTACGCGCTGAGTCTTGCGGCCCTGGGCCGCAAGGAAGAGTCCATCACGGAGATCAAGCTGGCGCGAGAGATCGATCCGCGCTCGCTGATCATCAACGCCAACGTCGGCTGGTGCTACTACCTGGCGGGCGACAATGACCGCGCCATTGCGGAAGAAAAGAATACGCTACAGCTTGAACCCGGCTTCGTGGTGGCGCACGGATATCTCGGTCAGGCCTACCTCGAGAAAAAACTTTACGAGCCGGCCATCGAAGAATTTCGCAAGACCGTGTCCCTCTCCCCCGGTGATCCCGCCCGCAAGGCCGATCTTGGCAGCGTTTACGCCAAGGCAGGGAAGAAGGAGCAGGCGCAGGAAATCCTGCAAGAGTTCCTGCACGCCCCCACAGGGAAATACATTTCTCCGTACGACTGGGCCATGCTCTATGCGGGCATGGGCAATAAGCAGGAAACCCTGGCCTGGCTGGAAAAAGCGTTTGAAGAACGAAACGCCAGAATGGTGAATCTCGCGGTCCATCCGCACTTCGCATTCCTGCGTGGAGACCCCGCGTTCGAAAATCTCCTGGTGCGCATGAATGTGCCCGTAAATCTTAGGCATCCCGTGGATTCTCGACCCGGCCGTGGCGGCGGAAGCCCGCGGTAATTCTTGACGCCGAGTAACTCCTTCGCTACACTCGCCCCGCTGCACGAAAACCGAACGAAACAAAAGCTGCTTACCATCGTTTTTCGCTGTGGAACACATCGCTAGCTTGGAGGCAAACATGGCGGCACGCAAGATAGTGGTTCCCTCATCGATCTCCACTCAGATTGACAGGACGGCCAAGAACCTAAAGAAAGTCCGGCCGCGCGTTTCAGCGGCCGATCGGAAAAAGATCGATCTGGAAATCAAAGCACTCGCAAGCTGCAGGAAGGCGCTGGGCGTCTTTTGCAGGAAAATGACCCACGTATTTAAGCCCAGACCTGCGGATGAACGGTAGCATTTGCGCATACCATGCGGGCGAGCCGCGGGACTCAAGCGCGCTTGCCTCCTCGGGCGCGCGCGAAAAAGCAGCACTGGGACGCGGTCCTCTATCGCCGCGCGCCTTTTGTAGTCTCTTACTGGCGCGGTGATCGGCTCGTCTTTGAAAACTTTCTCGCGCGCCGGCGCATCACCGCCAACCCGCTTACCTCCACCGTTCTCCATTTCTTCGATCGCTGGCGCCCTCTCCGCGAGCTTTTCGCCGCCCTGAAGGAATACACTCCCGCATCCCTGCGCAAGGCGGCGCGCTCGCTCGCGCAACATTCGTTCTTGCAGAAACGCGGCCGCAACCCTGCCGTCGGCGAAAAGGAATTGCTGGCCTGGAGCGAATGGAATCCCGCTGCAAGTTTCTTCCACCTCGCCACCAAAGATGTCGAGTTCCAGCCGGATAGCGAGGAGGAATACCGCGAATTGCTTCAACTGGCCAAGTCAAACCCCATGCCTCGGCCCGTCAAGCACTACCCGAAAGCACGACACGTGCGCCTGCCGGTCCCGAAGGCCGATTCTGAATTTCCGCGCGTACTGCTCGCTCGCCGCACTTGGCGGAAATTCTCGGCGCGTCCCGTCGCTCTTTCGGCCCTCGGCAATTTGCTCGGTCTGACGTGGGGAGTGCAAGCCTGGGTCAAAACTCCGAAGATCGGCTCGGCGGCGCTGAAAACTTCGCCTTCCGGTGGGGCTCTGCACCCGGTAGAAGCCTACGTCCTGGCGCGCAACGTGAAGGGATTACACTCGGGGATCTACCATTACAACGGTGCCGATCATCGTCTGGAACTGCTTCGCCGCGGAGCCACCTCCCACCACATCACTCGCTGTCTCGCCAACCAGTGGTGGTATGGCGGCGCCTCCTTCGTCGTCTTCATGACCGCGGTGTTCGCTCGCACGCGATGGAAATACGATTACGCCCGGGCTTACCGCGCGGTGTTGATGGAAGCCGGGCACCTCTGCCAGACGTTTTGCCTCACCGCGACGTGGCTAAATTTAGCCCCGTTTTGCACGCTCGCCTTTGCAGACTCGAAGATCGAGAAAGCCCTCGGCGTCGATGGCATATCGGAGTCCGTGCTCTATGTCGCGGGAGCGGGCATGCGGCCGGACAACGAAGAACAAGCGCATCTGCTCAGCGGAAGTGAAATCTCAAAGCTAAATCTTTAGCGTGAAGCGGCTGTCGTGCCAACGAGGAAGGTGGCGGCCAAGACCTGCGGCGCTTCAAGCCGCCCTCCATCGAACCTCTCGCTTCGCGATGACTATTTCTTGGCGATGTCCACCGAAGCCCGCGTCGTCTCCCAATCCATGCGCAGCGTGCAACCCCCGCCACTCTGGTCGAACGCAATCGTGAAGTTCTCCGCAGCCGAAGGCAGCTTCGAGACTTTCATGTCTACTCGCGCGAGATCTTCCTTTGCCCCCGGATACGCCGTTCCCCACTCGCCGCTTTTCTTGCTGATCACCAGCGTCCATTTGTCTGCGTTCGGAATCGTAAAAATCGTGTAGCTCCCGGCAGGCACGGTGGTGCCGCCGACGCTCAAGTCTGTGTCGGTCACAAACTTCGTCGCTTCATTTGCTCCGGCGCGCCAGACTTCGCCGTAAGGAACCAACTCCCCGTAAATCTTGCGCCCCTTCGCGCGCGGGCTCGAGTAATCCACCGCGATCGTCTTCCCACCAGCCAACTTGCATTCCGCTTTAGCCGGGGGGCTCGGACGCGCACTCTTGTCCTGCGCGCATGCGCTCGATGCCACCCAACTCGCCAAACACATAAGGAATCCCATACAAATCGAAATGTTCTTGTTCATGTTGAATTTTCTCCCAGTAGTTTGCTCTTCAGCGATGATTCCCCATCTTCCGCCGAGCGATACTGCCATGTCGGGGCCGGACTTCCAAGTCCCGCCTGGAACTATCGCCGTTGTATCTTCGGGCAAAATACGATATACTGTCACTTGACTTTTATGTTTGATTGGATAGCTACCCCGCCTACTGAATCGAAGGTGTTCCCGTGTTGACCACCCTCAAGCGCCTGTGGAAACAAGAGTCGGGACAAGACACCGCAGAGTACGCCCTTCTGGTCGTCATGCTGGCGCTCGTTATCGTGGCCGCACTCTATGCCTTCGGTTCCGCCAACAAGAAGCCTTTTGACGGCGCCAGCAGCGCCGTGAGCGTTGGAGCTTCCGGCGGTTCTGGCGGCGGTGGCGGTCAGGGCGGCGGTAGCGGTAGTAGCGGCAGTGGCGGCTCGGGCGGCGGCAGTGGCCAAGGTAGCGGCGGCGGCGGTTCTGGCGGCAGTGGTGGTAGCGGCGGCAGTGGTGGTAGCGGCGGGGGTAGCGGTAGCGGCGGTGGTTCCGGCGGCAGCGGCGGCGGAGTGCCACAGCCGCCAACGAAACTCCCCTAATGCCCTGAGCGCGAGACGCGCGTTCCTTCTGTCCTCTCTCTGATTTCTTTCTTCCAGCATTTCTAACCAGCATTCCCCAAAAATCCGGAGAAGCATCATCCTCCAACCCCTCTTATCCTCGCCCGGAAGCCACAGCCTAGACGTGTGAACTCGTAGCCTGAAACACGCAGTCGGAATCGAGCGGCCCGGCATTCGACCCAGCCAATTGGCCCATCAGCCACAGATAGGTAGTCAAGTGGTGCATGCACGGGATCGTCGGATTGATCGCCCCCGGCGCCGGGTTCAATTCGTACAAAGTGTTCACGTGTTCGTACGGCAGCGGCAGAATCGGCGGCAATTTGGGCACCAGGTCGTGCCGGTTGGCCACTCGGTAGCTGAAGGATACCGAGGCGTTGTACGCGCCAGCGAAGAAATGATCGCCCACCCGCGGGCTCGCGTACGTGTAGGACAACGGACTCCTGCAGGAAGTATTCACCGCCACATCGGCCGTCAGCAAGGTAGCCAGCGCCCCGCCTAGGCTGTGCCCGCACACCGTCACGCTGGCAGCCGCGCCAGAGTCGAGACAGTTCTTGATCGCCGCCACCGCCCGGTCAGACCCATTCAGTTGCCCGACTCTTAGCGAGCGGTACACTGCCGTGAAGCCGTCCTCCGTGAATCCATGAATACCCGCAATGGGTGACGGAACCATCAAGTACGACGCGTCATGCAGCCATTCCAGGATGGTGTCCGTGCCCCGGATGGAAGCCACCAATTCCTTTCCCGGAGAAACCGCCAGAAATCCGAACGACACGATGTCGCCCAGGTGCGGGTCAACGTCGGTCGCCAGGTCGTCGGCATAAAGCGTCTGCAAATACTTGTAACCCAGCGCGCTGATTTTCTGTTGTGTCGCCAGGTCGTAGCTCCCCGTGGGTGCAACGGATTCGGCGATGGCCACTAGCTTGGCGTATTGAATAGCGGTGTTCCAGTTGATCGGCAGCATCAGAGGCCATCCTTCTTCGATAAAGTGTGGGAAAAAAAACGCCGCATTGTGCCATAAACCTCATTGTAAAAGTACATGCCTTATATTGCCCAAGAAGCTACGTAAATCCAATCCTGCATGGAGTGCGGCGGCTCAGCGCCAATTTTTCCCGCTCGGCGCAAGATTTCTGCCGCCACTCCATTCCTCCAACACCGCCATGCCTGCCCACCCAGAGCGAGGGGCCAGGAACCAGGTCGGTGTACAATTCACCCCATTCGCTTGCAAGCCGCGGCGGAAATCCGGGTCGCGGCGGAGCGCGCAAATCCGGCGATCTATTCCGGCGCAAGGGAGATGACCATCCATGCTTAAGGTCCGTCTGCAGAAAACAGTTCCCCCAGCCACGTCGCTGGCGCTTCGGATCGCGGTGTCATGGATTTTCGCCTGCGCCGCGGTTGTTCCGAGTCTTGCCGCACCCAAAAACACCGCCGCCCAAACGCCAGCCGCGCAAAAATCAACGGCCACACAACTCATCGAGCTCGCCAAGTCCAACAGCCCCGCCCTGCGCGCCGCCATCGCCGCCTCCCTCGACGCCAAGGATCTAAAAGACGGCAAGGCTTGGGCCAGTCGCGGTCCAGACTTCTTCTTTGCCGTCGAAGCGCCCGCCGAACCAGCCCTCGTTATCGATGGCGCGCCCGGCCCGCCGATGCGCCATCTGGCGGATTCTGCCGTGTGGTACGCCGCCGCGCGCATCGAGCAACTCGGCGCGCTGCACTCCTTCCACTATCTCCTCAATGGAGCGAAGTTCGGCGGCAGTCTGGACGTGCCCGCATTCACCGCCACTTCCTACCTGCAGCCCGGAGTGCCCTCCGGCACGCTGTCCCCCAAAATCATCCACACCAGCAAAATCTACGACGGCATGAAAAGCGAATACTGGATTTACGTCCCCGCGCAATACGATCCGCAAACTCCCGCCGCGCTCATGGTTTTCCAGGATGGCCAGCAATATATCGATCGCAATGGCAGGAATCCCGCCCTCAACGTCATCGACAATCTGATCGCGCAAAAGAAAATTCCGGTGATGATCGCCGTCTTCATTAGTCCGGGCGACATCAGCGACTCCCCGGATACGCCCACGTACAATTTTGTGAAGGCCTATTCCGACAAATGGCAGCGTAGCCTCAAGGATTCCATGCGCAGCACCCAGTACGACACCGTAAGCGATCGCTACGCGCGCTTTCTCCGCGACGAACTCCTCGCCGACGTCCAGTCCAAATACAATATTCGTAAAGACGCTTACAGCCGCGCGATCACCGGCCTTTCCTCCGGCGCCATCTGCTCCTTCAACGCCGCCTGGCAGATGCCCGATCGTTTCGCTCGCGTCATCTCCTGGATCGGCAGCTACTCCAGCATCCAGTGGCGGGAAGATCCCGCGATTTCCGACGGGGGCCAAGACTTTCCGGACAAGGTCTTGCGCGAAGAAAAGCGCAACCTCCGCGTATGGCTGCAGGACGGCTCCGAAGATCAGGAGAACAATCGCTGGGGCAGTTGGCCACTCAACAATCTCCGTATGGCCAACGCCCTCAAGCTAAAGGACTACGACGTTCACTTCAGCCTCGGCAAGGGCACCCACAACACCGCCCACGGCGCCGCCGAGTTCCCCGCGGAAATGCTCTGGCTCTGGCGCGACTACGACGCCTCCAAAACCTCGCAAACCTTCGAAATGGAACCCTCCGAAAAGTCCAAGCCTCCGTTCCGCATCTCCGTCACCAACCGCGACACGGAGTGAGGCCACAACTCGCGAACCCCACTCAGTAAAGCGCACCTGTAGCGCAGGGCGACGTCCGCGAAGCCCTGCGGCTTTTTCCTCTGTATCTTGTAGAGGTGCCTTTGCCCCGCCATCCGCACCGGGTCGCCCGGCTGCCGACAGCCCTCAACTCTGCGGGCAGGAAGGACGGCTGTCGTGCCAGCCCCCGTGAATAAAGGCATACGCCTGATCGACGACCGCATTAATCGCATCGATCGGATTGGTGAAGGGATATTGGCCGCTACTCACGTTGGTGATATGCCCCTGGCCCCAGCCGGAGAACTCCGCGTACGCCGTGAAGTGGTTGTTGCCGTCCGTGTCGCTCAACGTCACCGTGAAATAAAAATTGGGCGCAACACCATTGGCTTCCGAGAACGTGTTGCCCTCCGCCGCGCCGTCCGTGTTAAAGCGGCTGTTCAGCAACTCTGGCGTGAGCTCATGCGCGCCGGAAAGGTCTTTCGGCGTGTACGTGAAATTGATGCGGTACATCATCTTTAAGGCGTTGTACCGGATCGGTTGCACCGCGGTGGTGCATGCTGCCGCTTGTTGTTTTGCTCTCTTCTTGCCAAACAACTGCGCCGAAGCACTGGAGCCCAGCAGCAGGATGGCCGCGAACGCGATCGAGGCACGTTTCATGGTTCTTCCCTCTGTCAGGCACGATAGCCGAGCGCCCTGCGCGCCTAAATAGGCTGTTAGTACCAGCGCGAGCGTAAAAGTTAATAAGGCGTAAGACCACACAAAATGTGCTGCAAGCGCGGGTCGCAGGACCAGAAAATGCCAACGGATGTGGGCAGTCTCTCTTTGCTTTGCACTAGGAGTATTCCACCGCCATCTCACCTCGCAACATTCTTGCCGCGCTTGTCTGTGCCAGCGGCGTTGTGCACAACCATCTATTCTGTGATATCGTGCCGCTCCAGTTACCGCACACTTTATGTAGTCCATCTCTGCATCAAAACAGGAGGAGACATGACCAAGAAAGCTGCAAAGACTCGGGCCAGGCGTTCCAACGCCCCTGCAAAGAAGCCCGTGGTGTTCCCGGCCCATGCAAGACTTTTTTCTTCCCACTTGGAAGGGCCGCCTGCCACAAGCCTCGTGCGCAAGAGCGCGGACGCTTTGACGGCGCAGGAGCAGCAGGTTTTCAAGAGCGCGGTCACCAAGGCGATCGCGGATGGCACGTATTCGCGCCTGGTGGACATCCATGCGAACATGATGCACGACATGCACACCATGTCGGGCATGCCGGCGGGGACATTTCGATTCGCGCCCTGGCATCGGCTATATCTGGTCAATTTTGAGCAGGCATTGCGTGCCTTCGAGCCGCAGTTTTTCATACCTCACTGGCGCTGGATGGACCAATCCAGCCTGCCGTCCTGGATGACCGCATTCAAGCCGTCTGGCGTCGTGGACCAAAACGCAAAGCCAATTCGCATCACGCGTGCTCCGGGTACAAATCCGCAGGCGCGGACCCTCCCGACGACGAGCACGGTCCAAAACACCATCATGAATCAGACCGACTATCGCTCCTTCACGCTCGCCCTGGAAGGTGCGAGACCCTTCGGTGCCCATAACCTGGTTCACGTGTGGTTCAACGGAACCATGAGCAACGTGCCGGTCGCGCCCGCAGACCCCATGTTCTGGATGCACCACGCGGAAATCGATCGCCTCTGGGCGATTTGGGCCAAGGCTCATCCGGGACAGGAGCCGGTCCTTTCCGGTGCCGACGCCATCCTGGATCCCTGGCCCGAGCAGGTCAGCGTTGTGCTGACCACCCAGGTCGGCACCTACTCGTATTCCTACGACCAAATGACGCTCTAGAGGGCGGCTGGCCCAGCCGCAATGTGCTAATGCGAAGTTGGGTGCCCCACGTGTCGGTTTTACACGTGGGGGGTTTTGACTTTGCTTGTTTGGACGGGTGGCGCACCCTCGTTGTTCTTCGCCTCTTGCAGCGCCAAGTTTTACCCTGCTTGCGCTGAGTCTCGAAGGATGGTCTCTGAAGGGCATCTCGCCATCTTCCCTCCCTCGCGCCCACCCCACAATTGTCATTCCGAGCGAAGCAGGCCGACGCTTTCTCTTCCCGTCGCTCCCGCGATGGGTCGGCCTGCGCAGTCGAGGAATCTCTCTTCGCTTCGGGAGACCCCAATACTGCTGACCACAGAGGACAGTACGCGAACCACGTACTTGGCCGACGGGCCAGGAACCAGAAATCGCAAAAAGCCTCTGCCGCGACGCTTCACTGCGGACAAAGCTGATCTCAAACGCGCCATTTTAGTCAGAGGGGCTGTCTTCGAGGCAATACCCACGAATCGCTGTTGCCGGTAGAACTAAGGCATATATGGGATGAAGTAGCAGTCTTCTGGGGAACGACCTCCGGCGGGTCCGGCGAATGTGTTCGAGCCCACACAGCGCATATCGCAGCCAATACAAGAAGCACTGTTGTAGCGACTTGAGCCAAATGTGAGAAATTAATGCTCTGCGTGCGTTTTTCTCTTCCATGGAATCTTTCAATAATAGGCGAAATCAACTTCTGACGAGACACCGACACCAGCGGACACATGTTTTCTTCATAGGCGTAAGAGAGCGCTCTATCGATATCATTCGCTCTGTTAATGCCCCTACTCCAGTAAGCATGTAGGCCGATGACCATAAGTCCAAATAGGCCGGTCATCCCGACGGCCCAAGGGCCTCTCAGGGGATACGATTCGCTCGCAGTGTGTGTCAGGAGTGTACCAGTCAAGACTACTAGCGGTGTCCAAACACCGAAGGCAAACTTCCATTCGTAGGTTCTGCGATGATCGAAGCTGTCCCAAGCAGCTTGCCTAAGCGTATTAAGTGACTTAAAGAGTCGTTCTTGATCTTCCGTCATCGGCTCGTCCTCTGCCCTGGGGAAGGTAGCACATCTAACCATGAGTTTAAGTATGGATACAGGAATATCGATTGGGTTTCGATACCGTTCTGGACAGGTGCACCGGGAGCAAGGCGCCGAGGAGAAGTTCTGACTTCGTAGTTTTCTCTTCCATCCGGATCGGACGAGCCAGCCCGCCGCCAAGGAGAAAATCGGGCAGAGTTCAGCTAGGCGGGTGGGCTAGAGACCGCCGGGGTGCTTTGACCTGTTCCCCGCCATAGTACCCGGCATCTTGTGGTTCCCGAGTTTGCGGGCTGCCGGGCGGGTGGGCCAGGCTTTTGGATTGGGTGGCGCATCCATTGGATTTCGTTTTTCAAAAGAGTGCGGTCTTTCCACGTGTCTACCGCTAATTTTCCCTACTTTCCTTTCGTCTTGGGCGACTCCTCCCGCTTCGCGTGCGCATTGATTCGTCGGTGTGTGGACCCAGCTCGTTTCTTATAGGCCATTCCTGACGTTGCTGATTGCACCATATACGCCGAGCGCGTCATTCCCGCTTGCCTAGCGAGACGGTCGATCGCCGCTATCTGATTCTCACGCGCGGTAACATTGACGCGAACCGTTTTCGACTTGTGAAAGTCTGCGGTGACAAGAAAAGCTACCGCATTTTGCCTGTCGGGGTCGCTAACCAGATCATCGATCTTGGACGGCTTCGGAATCGTTTCTCCGTCTTCGATCATGCCCGCTATATGAAACGCCAACGCTTCGGGAGCCTTGCGGCTAGCCTCGTCGAGCGACTTTCCCGCTGTTACGCAGCCGGGAAAATCAGGGAAGCTGACGCCAAAATCAGATTTGCTGTCTTTATGCAGATAGGCGATGTAGTCCATTTTACCTCAGCCTGATGTTTGCTTGTTTTTCAATGCTTCTAAGCGTGCCGATTGGGATGTCACGGACCGGATGCGGCACGGTAACTCTCCCTTTTTTCGTACTGTGCTTAAACTGCTTGTGACTCCCCTCGTGCGCAACTTCATACCAGCCGTCTTCTCGGAGACGCCGGATGACCTCACGGCTGCTCATGGCGAATAATACACACTTTTAACACACTGGTCAAATTGACGTTTTCTCGCGCGAGTGGGCCAGGTTTTGAGTTGGGTGGCGCCAAGGTACGTAAGGCCGTATGGACGGATTGCTCGTCAGGGAAATAATCAGCAACGTCCGGTGAGAGGAGTACGAGACTCATTCCCACTCGATAGCACCCGATATCAGGCTGCTGAAAAACTCCGCGACGCATCTGTAGTGGCCGGTCTTAGACCGGCATCTCCTGTGTTTTCAACCGCTCGATTTTCATTCCGTACCGTTGGAGAATTCTTTTTCAGCAACCTGTTTAAGGGTGGGTTTTCTCTGCGTCCTCTGTGTCTCTGCGTTAAGCCTTTCTTTTTCTTCTCCTTGCCGGGTGCCCCGTTCGCCGGTTTTGCGTGCGGGTTTTTGACTCACCCCGACAACGGTAACTTTTCCTCCCAATCGTTCGAACGCTTCCCAGCAAATTGTCCGGCTCCCAACCTCCCCTAAATCATTGAAACGCCTAAGCTTGAGCGAATTCCACGTCCATCGAGCCGAGTACCATAGAGTACTAGTAAGATAGTATTTGACATGCGGTCAATACTGTGCTATCATGTGTCATGAAACTCGCATTTCACTCCACCAAGGCCCGCTTCTGTAGGTTTTCTCGTTACCTCGTTACTTCTTTACCTTTCTGCTTCGACAACGCTTCTCTCTGCGTACTCGGTGCGCTCTGTGGTGAAACTCTTCTCTTTTCAAGGACATACAAATGACAACGAAACGCTCAGAAACCTTCACCCCTGATTTCTGCCAATTCCCCTTCTCTGATGGACGCTTCTGCCGCATGCTCCGCCGCAAAGACCACCCCTCCCTCTGCCTCTTCCACGCCCACGAGGAAGAGCAACTTCTGGAATCCCACCTCCTCGGCGCCGAAATCGCCGCCTCCCTCACCGGCAAGTTCCTCACCGCCGCCGACATCAATTTCGTCCTCGGCAAACTCTTTACCGCCCACGCCCAAAACCGCATCTCTCAGCGCAGCGCTGCCACCCTCGCCTATATCGCCCAACTCATGCTCCACTCTATCCCCACCGTCAAGAGCGAGACCAAGTTCGTCTATGACTACGAGACGTGGCGGAGCATGATCCACGAGGCCATCCCTCCTTCAGATTCCTGGCCCATGATTGAACCCGCCGTGCCGCAAGGCAAGTGACGCCATGCTCGCTCGACCTCTTCACTACCCGTTGTTCACCACCCACGCTTCACAAGCCTCTTTAGAGCTGTGCGCCTTCGCGCGCTTTTTGCGCGAAGAACTCTGCGCCTTCGCGCGCCCTTTGCGCGAAGAATCCGCGCCGGGCATCCGAGAAGGAATGCCCGCCCTGAGCCCGTCGAAGGGTTCCCCTCTTCGCTTAAGTCCTTTGGAATCTGCACTTCCGCAGAATACGCGCGTAACTCTTTTAGAATCCGCACTTCCAAATCTAAAGGACTTAAAGTCCTTTAGAATCCGCACTTACAAAAAAGGCGGGGGGAGGGGGCTAAATTGTTAACTAGACACCGGACGAAGGCTGTATGTCCCGCGCGCCGGGCTTACTCCGAGCCTGGGAAGGAGCTTCGAGGCAGGCAAGCGGTCGAATTCTACTTCCTGCCTTTTCCACTTTTCCACCCTCTGCAGGGCCCATGGAGCGCGCCCGCGACAATGGTCTCCTTATCGGAAAAGACGGTCTTTATGGTAATGTGCTGCGTCTGTCCCCGATGCTGAACATCTCCAAAGCAGACGCCGATGAGGGCGTGCGCCTGCTCGATATATCCTTCAGCGAAGCGAGGTAGAACAGCGCTATGGCGGACACCTTTCTCAGCTACCTATTCGGTGCCCTATGGGTAGGACTGCCCCCGGCGGTATTGGTTTTGATCCTCTGGCACTGGATGCGCAGTTCGCCGAGAATCGCCGAGCCGGTGTGGCGCGGCTACTTCGCCATCGGCGCCGCAACTTTCGCGGGCATCTCGGTAATGCTGTGGGTCTTTTCCTTCGTGTTGGCGCGCAAGGTCGGGGGATTTGGGTATTACGATCCGGTTCTCATGCGTTTCTACCGCTGGGGCTCCGTGACCGGTCTCGCGGGCATCGTGGCGGGCTTCGGCGGCACGGGAAAACTAAAATGGCCCGCTTGCGGCCTTTCGACCCTCATGACACTTCTATGGTTATTTGCGGCCACCGACGAATAAATCTCTCAGGCCGCTACGCCTTCGTGGGCCTGCTGCTCGGAATCACGCTGTGGTCTTCGCTCGCGATTGCCGCCGAAAAATCCGTCTGGAAGCCGGTGCAGTTCGCGATCCTACGTTACAACGACGACGCCCCAGCGTCCTGGAACATCTACCACGGCGAAAAGCGGGGCGTCCTTCTCGTGCGCCTGTGGAAGCGATACCTGCTGGTGAACGTGCAGGACCAAGAGGCTTACGAAGTCGATCCGGAGAAAGTGAAGGCCCAGGGCGACAACGTGGAATGGTCGCCGTCCGATCTTCCGGAGCAGCCCATCGAAACTTCGGAGTGGAAAGTGCGCGACATCGGATCGATGCAGCGGGTGAAGTTCCGCTTCGGCAAGTCCGGCAATTTCCTGGATATTCAAATACCGTTGCTGGTGAATGGCAAGCCGGCATATTAAAGCGGGAAAGAAGTAACGAAGTAAGGGCGCAAAGAAGGTCACCGCCGATAAACGCCGTAGTACCACGGGATGCCCAGCGCGCCGGGTTCCACGCCGACCGCGACGGAATCTCCTTCGCGGAAGCGGTCAAAATCATCGGCGTCCACGGCCAGGCGCTCGATGTGCTGGCCGTCGCGCCAGGAGCGCACCAGCAGCCGCCGGCTGCCGCGCACGATGCCTTTCATGTTGAAGCGGCTTTCGACCGCGGTCGGGTAATACACTACGTTTTTCTGCGCATCCAGGCGTCCATTGATGAACAGCGTGGCGGCCAAGATCCACGGCAGTGGGATGAATCCGGCGTAGATGCGTTTGAATACTTCAATTTCCTGGCGGTTGCGCGCGCGGCGCTCGAGGATCACGGCTAGAAATAACACTCCGAAGAAAATCACGCCGAAGAAAACCAGCATCGCGTCAATGTCCAGCGGCGGATAAATCTGGCTGACGTAAGGAAACGCCAGCGAACCCAGAAGGAACGTCGCCGTGCGTCGCACCAGCCTGCGCCGGAACAACACCTCAGCCGCGGCGGAGGTCAGGCCACACGAAGGACATTGGTCTGTGATGCGTTGCGAACCGCAATCAAGGCAACGTGTCATGGCCCCAAGTGACCGGGAAGCGGTCAATGATATAGCGGATACAGCCGGCCGGGAAACGGCCAGCCCTCTTAGTATAAAACGAGGTCAAGGAAGAGTGCTGGAAAGGGAAGCGAGGAGATCCTGGTAGCGCTGCTGATAGGGCTCCTCGGCAAGGGTCACGGTAACACCCATGCCGTGGCCGGGCTCCACGCGCTTGACGAAGCAATCCACCTTTACCGGCCGATCGAGCGCCAGACGCGCGGTAAAGCCCGCGCCCACCCAGAGCGTGTCGGTGGATTCGATAAACATGCCGTTGGAGCTGATGTCGCGAGTGCTTCCGCGCAGGAGTGCCGAACCCCACTCGATCTCGAGGTTGGCGCGAAACGAGTAGCGCGGCGCCCAGCGGCGTTCCAGTCGACGAGGATGATCCCCAGTGCCCATGCAACCGTCGAACCCCCGTGCCAAGGATCCCAATCCGCGGCGCTGGGGCGTTCTCGCCGCTTATGCGGACCCAGCATACGCCCGCTGTCAACACTTTCCTATAACGCAGCGGGGCGTGGTTTTGTTCCCAACCAAGCCGCCAGCGGTTGAAGCAGGGTTGCTACGCAAGCACTTACGGCACGGCTTCAAGCCATGCCCTGACGAAAACGGAAGTTGCCACGCAGGCCCTTTAGTCTTGTTTAGACGCGCCGGGATTGCTAGGGGTCTTGCTTGCTTGAGGCGATGTTTCGGAGGCATGGGTTCTGCGCAGGATCTCAGCCTGCAAATACTTGCGAAGACTTTCGGGGACGATGCCGGGCGCGGCCAACTCGCGCAGATCGGAGACGGTAAGCTCGGGAAGGTAAGCGAGGACGGTGGAGAGCGTTGAGCCGGGATGGCGGACGAGGGCGAGGCGCACGTTGTAGGTGCAGGACCATTTGCGGTGCTGGGCGATGGCGCGAATCACATTGGCCGGGAGTTTTTCACGGGAGAGCACCTTCAGGATTTGCGCTTCCGTGAGATGGGCATTGTCGAGGACGACTGCGACGATTTGTTTATGGCCTTCGGCGAGGAGCGCACCGGCGATGCGCGCTGGTCCGCGGCGAGCGAGCGTGACTTTCTGCCCGAGCGGAAGTTGCGGAAGGCGCGCGGCCAATTGATCCTCGGCGTTGCGCTTGAGTTCCGCGGGCGTACCGGTCAGAAGAGCAAGCTGGACGAGGTCCATCAAATAAAGCTCGCGGATGAGGCGCAGGGTGGCGAGTCGCGGGGCACGGGGATGAAAGGCGAGGGCGCGCTTCACGCGATAGTTTTTGAGCAGCGGCTTGCGGTGGACGACCTCTTCGAGAATTTCGGTGGGAAGATCTTTGCGTTCGAGCAGAAGGCAGAGTTGGTTTTCATCCAGTGCCGGATTATCCAGGAGCGCGAGGAGAACGCCGGCGGCGGGATGGTGCAGGAGCGCGGCGAATTCATTGCCGGTGGCGATGCCGGCGCGTTCGCGGTCGTGGTCCGTACCCGCCATGCTATTTGCCTGCCAACTCCGCGGATGAGACCAGGCGAAGGGCGAGATGCGCGGCCGCTTCCGCGGGCGGCATGGGCAAGGGCCCGATGCGCGCTTTGGGCGCGGTTTCCCGCAAGAGCTCGTCGAGCTGGGCATCGAAAAATGCCGAGCGGCCGAGTGTGCCGCCGGTTTTTGCGAGAAGAAAATCCACTCTACCGAGGTCCAGGCGGACGACAACTATTTTCACCAGCGCCGCGAGATCGCGCGCGGCATCCGTTAGAAGCATTCGCGCGGTTTTGTCGCTTGCTTCCGCGGCCACAGCGACGACGGGAAACACGCGAGGGAATATTTCGCCGCCGGCAGTGGACGCGCGTTGCTGGACCTCCGGCCAGCCGGAACATCCGAGCTGGCGGAGGATTTGCTTACCAAGTGAGGAGTCATCGCCGGTGCGGTCCAGGTCGCGAAGGACGGCAAGAATGGCTCGGCGCCCGATGTCGTAGGCGCTGCCTTCGTCACCGAGAAGAGGGCCGTTGCCGCCCGCGCGGGCGACCCGTCCGATGGCGTCGCGTCCGATGGCTGCGGAACCCGTGCCGGCGACGAGGACAATCGCCGATCCGTCGCCGGTTGCAGCCAGCGAGGTATCAAGGTCCGTGCAAACCTTCACGGGGATTGCCGGGAATAAGGAGGCCAGCGTGGCGGCGACGCGATCCGCTATTTCAGGCTGCGCCGCGCCGGCGAGTCCAGCGCAAAGGGCGGTGAGGGAGTGGCGTTCGGCACCGGCTGCTGCCAGAGCGCGGAGCGCTGCTTCCTCCAGGGCCGCAACTGCGGCGGGGATTCCGACGCGAAGGGGGTTTGACGGGCCGGAGCGGCTGCGCGCGAGGATGTGCTGGGCCTCGTCCATGAGGACGCATTCGGTCTTCGTGCCGCCGCCGTCGAATCCCAAGACGCAACGCATAAGGAAAGAATACGCGAGAAATGAAGCCGTGAAGCAGTTATGGAAGAGGGCGGAAACAGGTTGCTAATGGCTGGTTGAGTGGTGGTCAGTTTCCGATAAGTGCGTTAAACGGCCAAGTGCCGCCGGGCTGTTGCAATCTCAACTTCACAGAACCTCGTTTCCGGCCAACTTCCGAGTAGCCGACCATCCGCCCAATGTATCGATGACTTTCATAGAAGTCGCGGAGCATCGGTTGAACTTGAACGGAAGTATTGCATCAATCAATAAACGTCGAGGTCACGCCCAATGACAATATGTCCCGAATAGTGTGCGGGTGGATCAGGACGTCACATCCGTGGCACGCATCAATGGTGGCCCGGGCAGGGTTGGTGTCGCCCGAGATCACAACACTGCGATCGGCAGTGTCAAATCGGTAGCCGTAGGTTTCCGGAAATTCGTGCTTCGTAGGAGACGCTGTCACCGTTACGTTCGCGTCCTTGTAAACCACTCCCTGGCTTATTTCGTGGGCGTTTACCTTGTATCCCTCCGGGGATATCGCGAGGCCGCTTACCGTCCGGACCTTGATGTCCTCCTCATACGCCGCAAGGATGTGCTCGGTCATCGCCTTGATTCCCTTCGGGCCGTAAACCTCTAAAGGTAACTTTCGCCCTATCGTCCAGGGCGTGAAAATCAAATCGGGATACCCGACGGTATGGTCCGAGTGCAAATGGGTCACAAAGGCCACTCTCAAGTTGGTAGGCTCAAGCGCTTTGATTCCTTTGTCGATCACCGCAGCTAGCCAAACAACACTCAACAGGGGCCTGCCAGCCTTCCCAGAGGTCAAGTTCGTTTTTTGGCGTTTTTGCTACGGTCCGTCTTCAAAGAGAACGCCAAAAAGCTCGTGCACCTTTTCCTTTGCCATCGATAAAGCATGACGGCCGCTGGCAGTGGCCTTGTAGACGCGTCGAATCTTGCCCGTTTTGAGCCGTTTATGTGAACGGAGGAGCCCTTTCTTTTCCATACTATGCAGCAAAGGGTACAGCGTACCAGGGCTAAGTTTGTAGCCGTGCCGAGCGAGTTCTTCGATCATCCCAAGACCGAAAACACCGTCTTTCTTAGCATGGGCGAGAATATGGAGTCGGATCAGTCCTGAATATAGTTCCCTTCCTTCCCAATACCTTTCGTCGGTCAGATGCATTGTCGTAGTCCGTTCTCGACAGGCTGAGTCACAAACCAACCACACTCGGCTGCGAGCCGCAGGTGCAGACATGTAATGAACAAGGCCGAGATCCGACTCGTGCTGCAATGCGTGGCCGCCTTACGCTATACAGTCCAATCCTGACGAGCGCTGGGAAGACTCATTTCTTCTTTCCCAGTTCGCGAGTGAAAGCGACTAACTGTTCGATCTGTTCCTTCTTCAATTTGCCGTCAAAAGCCGGCATCTTATTCTTGCCCTTGGTGATGATGCGGTTCAGGTCAGCATCGGCCTGCTTTTGCACATCCTCGGACTGTAGATCGCGAATCTTAAGCGCTGTTCCCATGGCGGTCTTTCCAGCACCGTCCGGGCCATGACAAGCGGCGCATTTCGATTTAAAGAGATCTTCCGCAGGGCTTGTTTGAGCGACGGATCGAGGAGTTGCAAAACAAACAGCCAACAACATCAGGGTTGCCAGCACCAGATTCCATCCAAGGTTCATCGTGTGTTTCATGGGCTCTTCCTCCTTCATCGTTTGACTCGGCGGTCTTGCGGCATCTTCATGCCACCTTTCAGCAACTTGACCGCGATGCTTTTCCTAACACAAAACTTCGGTGCAGATCAGTGTTTCTTGCCCAGCTCGCGAATGTAGGCAACCAATAGCTGAATCTGATCCGGGCTATACTTCTTCTGGTACGCAGGCATTTTGCCAACGCCGTTGCTGATCACACTTGCCAGGTCTTCATCGCTCTGTCCTTGAACTTGCATCGAGGTGAGGCTGGGAATTCGCATGCTCTTGCCTATAGTGCCGGTGCCCGAGCCATCACTCGAGTGGCAAGCGGAACATTTGGCAACGTAAATCTGCTGCCCGCTCTTGGGAGCTTTCGTGCCCTTCGGCGCAATAGCCGGGGCTGGTTCCGCTGTCTTCATTTCCTCGGATGCCGGCGACTTCAGCATCACCGTGCTGGCCGCTGACTTGGCAGATGGAGAGGCATTCGGTTCGGGCCGCGCCGTTAGTTGTGCGGGCGGCGGAGCCGATGGTGGTGGAGTTGATACGGGCGCTTTTGCGCCCTCGACTAGCTCTTTTGCGCTGCCGGTCTTGGTTAATGCGCGTAGGTACGAAGCGAATTGGCCGACTTGCACGGGATTGAAAGTCTTCCCGTAACCAGGCATTCTGCCTTTGCCACTACTGATTACCTCTGCCAGTTCTTCTATGGTTTGGGTCTGCACGGAAGCAGAAGTCAAGTCGGGAATCTTCAGGCTTTTACCGACGGTCGTCCGACCGGTACCGTCCTGAGCGTGACACGCCGAGCATTTGTTTCGAAAAACGTCCTCAACGTGTGGCAGCGGTTGCGCCTGAGCTTGGGCAACCGCTCGTCCTGTGTCGGGGTTGCCCGCCGCGACGTCACGCAGGAATAGCGTCAGGTTGCGGATCTTCCCGTTGTCGAACTTCCTCGTGGGAGGCATCTTGCCTTTGCCCTGAAGAACGATCTCCCGCAATTGGTCATCCGTCATGCCCTTGATCGAAGGGCGAATGTCACCGAGCTTCAGGCTTCGCCCGATGGTGTTGTTGCCACTGCCGTCGGGAGCATGGCAGGCAGAACACTTGGCGATATAGAGATCTCTTCCACCCGTCTGGCTGAAGGTACTGCCTGGTGCGAAAGTGAAGAAAATCGTAACCGTTGTGAGCAATCTTTTTATTGCCATATCGGTCCCTTCCCGGCGTTGGAACCAAATCGCAGGACGAACGACTCACGGGCAGGGCTGTCTGCCCTGCCCGTGAGTCCTTGCGAGGAGGGGGATCCTCGCCCAGAGGTCTACTTTATGAAGATAAACCTAATCTGGAACGTATCGTTTTGCCGATGATTGGTGGCGTTAAGTTGGAAATCCCGGCGTTGGTATTCGGCGATAAACTGAAGGCCGTTTTGCATTGGGATGTTCACGTAGGGAGTGATGGCCCACTGCGAGTTGAGCGCCGGATACTTCGGGCGGAACCAGTCATACCGGAGCCCGGCGGTGACGTATTGATTGAACGAGTAGGCGCCTTCGGCAAAGGCACCCTTACTGTCAAACTTAGTGCCATTTGGATTGGTGTCGCGCCCGTAGTCGAAGCCAGCCTGAGGGAGGAAGTGCTTGCCGATTGGATAGGAAGCATATGCCCCAAAGCGGTCAAAATTGTTGCGGAACGCGGTGGGCGCGGAGAAGTCAAAGTCCGTATTGCCAACCGTGCCGAAAGGTGAAGAAACGGAGGCAGCCGTAACGCCACAGACTAGGCCGCTCTCGTCCGTCTTGCCGATCTTGGTGCCGTCCGTGCATGCCGTAGGCGTTGCAATGTTACCGCGGTAATAGAGGAGTGAAATACCGCCGCCGTTGGGATTTAGAATGTAGGTAGCAATGGCCGAGAAGTCGGGTGTGTTATGCGCGACTGAATTGAAGGGCTTGCTTAGCGCGGATACAGCCTGGTTTGCGCCCTTCCATGGTCCGGTCTGCGCCGGAAATGGAAGGAAGGCGTTAGCTTCACTGTTCCAGCGCATGAGAGTGCCGCCTAAAATAGCGGCCCGCACCGAGAGTTTCTTGAATTCGCCACCAACTTCAAGACCCACTTCATCCAGGCCCCAGGGCTGGAACACGTAAGGGACGGCCCTGCCTCCAGCTGAAATCGGACTCGTCTGGAACAACGGGCGCCCATTGGAGAAGGGACGGTCCGATGCTCCGAAGCCTTCCCAAGGATGGAAAATGCCAGCGCGCGCTGAGAAGAATCTATCCGCGTTGCCCTTCGCAAACCGGACGTAGGCGTTTTCGACTTCGAAGACATCTTCCGGCGAGAACGATAGCTCGGACAAGGAGCCGAAGTATTTTCCCCAAGAGCCGGTCAAGGGATAGAGAGTGGTCTCCATATAACTGAACGTATTCGTGCGCGTGCGAGGACCGGGAACACCGCCGATGACATTAGCGACGGCGGCACCATTGGGTTGGTTGGTAAGCTGGGTGTCGTAGCGTGCCTGGACGCGGGCGGAGAAAAAATCACCGAGTTCGAATTTCTTTTCATCCTCTTTGCCGATCTGTTCCGGGAAGCGGAAGCCAGCGGCGCGGAACTTGTATCCGGTTTCATTCAGGCGCGGGATGGTGGTATGGCAGGTTTCACATGGGACGCCGAGCTTGCGAGAAAACATCGGCATCGCATATGCGTTCGAGCCTCCCACCACGACGGCCAACGGGTTTGACTTGATACCGGCCAGGCACACGAGCATCACGATCCCGAGTAGAGAAAAAACAAGTCGCTTTAACATGGACACTCCTCCTTATTCAAACCACTCTTGCGTTGTGCAAGAATTCATAATTGGCACGTACAACCTGAGCCTGCCGTCTTGTTTGGTTGGGACCGGCGCGGGTCATGTATTTACTCTTTTTGCCGCTTGATATCTGCAGCCGTTAACGATTTTCGGTATCAGTGACCGATAGCTGCATGTTGTAGGAGACAAAGCACTGGGGCAGTGACTCAAGTCACAGTTCGCTGTGACGCATATCACGCAGGCATTTTCTGCCGCTAGGGGGCGAGATTTTTGGAACGCCGCAAGTCGCGGACCCGGTGCACTGGACATTTGGGGCCGCCAAATCGTGATGAAACTGGCGGGGAATCACGGCCGGGGACAGTCAAAGAAGCTTAATACCACGTGTTGCAACCACTGGTGATCTTTTTCGGGTATCAAGGCACCTCCACCATCGGAAAGGAGCACATATCGCTTGTACTCGGACGAGTGAAATCTTTCTGACTCCCCAGAAGTCCCGTTGTGGGAAGTGCGAAGTTCCATTTCGAGCTTGCCACCGATTGCGGGCGGATGACGGGCCACTCGGAAGCTATTCTGCCGTTGGGCGCGCTCGCTCGGCACTAATCTGCCAGTTCTGCGAAGTGGTCCAGAAGTCCCGATCTGGGAAATATGGTGGGCCTAAGAATTTCACTTGGATGTGTAGTCGGGTTGCCGGAGAAGTGGCGATGCGTGTCCCGTGCGATCGTTTTTGTAGCTGCGGAGCGATCAAGCGCAACGCAGGAGGAAAGAATACGCGAGAAATGAAGGCGTGAAGCAGTTATGGAAGATGGTGGAAACAGATTGTTAATGGCTGGTTGAGTGATGGGTCATTCAAATAGGCGTCAAACGGCCAAGTGGATTATTTCCGAGTGCGGCGGCAATCCGGAGACGCGTTGTTAAGCGGCTGTGGCGAGGTCACTTCGACGAGAACCGGCCTATCGGGCAGTAAGACGCGAGATGGCGACCATCTCGGTTTAGATAGCTTAGCCTCCAGGCCTCAATGGCTCCCGGCGGGCCGTCTTTCGGCAATGAGGCTAGTGCGATCTGAGGTACTATGAACGTTCGCGCACAGGCAACCCAAGGAATCAAGTTTCGCCGTTGTTTACGAGCCCACCGGCTCACTGACGTTTCGGAAGCGCGTCAAAAAGCTCTAAGGATGATGACAACCTCCGTACAAAGCCGGCCAGAAGCACTTATCCGCTACCTTCTCGAGGGCACCTCCTCTCAGACGGGTCAGGAATTCTTCCGCGCCTTGGTGCGTTCCGTCGCACTGGCCATGGATGTCACCGGCGTCTGGGTCACCGAATATCTGCCGGAGCGCAAGGTTCTGCGCTCGCTGGCCTTCTGGATGAACGGCCAATTCATTCACGAGTACGAATACAACATGGAGGGGACGCCTTGCGAAGTGGTGATCGAGGAGGGGCGACTTGTTCATTACCCGGACCGAATCATCGAACTCTTCCCAAACGACCTGGAACTGACAACATTCAATGCTGTCAGCTATGTAGGCGTTCCCTTCTTCAGATCGGATGGCACGGTTCTCGGACACCTTTCTGCCCTGGATACCAAAACTCTCGAACTGCCGGCGCATCTCGAGGCGGTATTTCGCATCTTCGCGGACCGCGCTGCGGCGGAGTTCAACCGGCTTCGCGCCGAGTCTGCGATTCGGGAAAGCGAGCTGCGCTTCAGCGGACTCTTCGAGAGTGCCATGGACTCCATCATTGAGACGGACGATCGATTCCGGATCCTGCGCGCGAACTCATCCGCCGCTTCGCTGTTCGGTTTTACAGCCGTGGACCTGGTGAATCGGAAATTGACGGCACTGCTCACGCCGGCGAGCGCTCAGAAGCTGTGCAAAGTTGCGGACGAGTTGGATCCGCAGAGCCGGCAATTCGCGTGGGTGCCTGGGGGGCTCGACGCCGTCCGCTCGAATGCCTCGACGTTCGCAGCCGAAGCGAGCGTTTCCCGTTTTGATATGCAGGGAGGCTGCCGGTATAGCCTGATTCTGCGCAATGTACAGGACCAGCTTGCAGCAGAAAACCGCCTGCGCGAGCTCGAGCAAGAAACTGCGTACCTGCTCAGTGAAATCGCGGAGACCCAGAATGGCGGGGAGATCATCGGGAACAGCCAGCCTATCCGTGCCGTCGTTAACGCAGTTTGCCAGGTTGCGCCAACGCTGGCGACGGTGCTCATCACCGGTGAAACCGGTACGGGCAAGGAACTCGTTGCGCGGGCCATTCATCAAGTTAGCGAACGGGCAGCGCGGCCCTTTGTCCGGGTTAATTGTGCGGCCATTCCCGCGGCACTGTGCGAGAGCGAGTTCTTCGGCCACGAGCGAGGCGCCTTCACTGGCGCCGCGACCCGCAGGGCCGGAAGATTCGAGCTGGCGCACAAAGGAACCATCTTCCTCGACGAAGTGGGCGAACTTCCGCTCGAGCTCCAACCCAAGCTTCTGCGTGTTCTTCAAGAAGGCGAATACGAACCCGTCGGCAGCTCGCAAACACGCAAGGTGGACGTGCGTGTGATCGCAGCCACAAATCGAGATTTATCCGCGGACGTGAAAGCCGGGAAGTTCCGTGAGGATTTGTTCTACCGCCTGCACGTCTTCCCCATTGCCGTTCCCCCGCTGCGCGAGCGCGGAGGCGATGTGGAGCTTCTCGCGCGGCGATTTATCGAGCGTTATTGTGCAAGGAGCGGGAAAGCTCCCCTCGAACTGACCGCCGACTGTCTGAGGCGCCTGCGTTCCTATCACTGGCCGGGCAACGTCCGGGAACTGGAGAATGTGATCGAGCGCGCGGTTATCATTGCGCGCGACGCCCGATTGCCCTTGCGGGAAATTCTGCCGGTTCACGGCTTCCATGCTGTTCGCCAGGGAACGCATGCAGCCGCCGAGCCTGTATTGCACACCAAAGACGAACTCCGCAGGCTGGAAAGGGAGACGCTGATTCGTGCCTTGGAGCAGGCCAACTGGAAGGTTGCCGGCGCTCAGGGAGCTGCTCGCAAGCTCGGGATTCCCCCCTCCACACTCTCGTCGCGGATTAAAGCCCTGCGCATTGAGCGCCCGAAGTCGGATTCCGCCGCCAGCTAGCCAACCAAACGGCTGCGAAAAATCGTGAGTAGCGAAAAATCGTAAGCTGTTCCCCGATATTCCCCCAGAGATTACAAGAAGATCTGCTCAAAACACGGTCGTGCATTGGCATCCTGGTTGCATTCCCATTCCTTGTTAGGAACAAAAGCTCCTAGATCAGATGAGCAGAGGAATGGAACTAGAATGAGATGCAAATGCAGACGGACGACCGGCATGGACGTCGCACGGTCCATGGGGGCACACGGCGGCACCAAGGCCTCGGGAAATTTTGTGACTGGCTGGCGGAAGAGACACCAGCTATTTGTGCTGCGCCAACGAGTGATCGCTGCTGTCGCGCTCTCGTGCGTATTGTTTGCTCCGAGTCTTTCTTATGCGGAGCGTACCTCAAACAACGACGATCGCGTTGTGCTGGAGTTGTCGGCCTTGGGTAAACAGGGCGACACGATCGCTCGGGCGCGCGAGCAGGTTTTGGAGATCTTGCAAAACGGAAATGCGTGCACCGCCTGGTTCCAGGAAGCTGATCCTGACCCCGCCGAAGTGTTCCGGTCGTTGCAATTCGAGTTGGATGAGAGAGACCCTTCGTATGTTTACGGCAAGAGAGACGGTGAAGGTGGGCAGCTCTTCAAACACCCATGGGGAGCCAGATCGTTTGAGAATGGGGGCCGAAACTCCATCATCCAATTGAATGCCAACGGACCATTTTTCAACCGTACTTCGAGAGTCATGCAAATGGACCGAGGAGGAATGCTTGCTCGGCCGGGTGGCTATCGTTCGCTGGTGATTTCTTCCTACAACGGGAACACTCCGGAGGCACAAATTACGATATTGCTTCACGAACTGGGACACATCATCGGGCTTCTTCCTGAGGACGGGGATTCCTGGGACGGGCGATCTTCCCGCAACACTTCCGAAGTGTTGCGGTATTGCAAGACCGAGACTCGCGCGGCTGCACATAACAGTCCCAGAGGCAGCAACTAGAAGATCGAATTTCAGTGGCCTCAGCGCGTAACGAGATCGCCACAAAAGTATCTGGCTCGTCCCGCGGACATTTCCATTCGAGAAAAGTGAGTACGGCGAAGAATCGCCTTCGGGGTTGCCACCTCTCACGATGAATCAAGAGTCCGGCTCACGAGAATTCGAGAGTAGCGAAAAGTCGTGAGTGATTGCGGAAGCTCTGCCGGGCCGAACTCGCTGAGCAGCAAGGACTAAGCACATTCGTGGCGTTGGCACGTTGGTTGCCTCTTGTATGGCCACGGAACGAAGGTTCCCAGATCAAGCAAAGGAGAAACAACGACAATGCAAAGTAAGCTCGCCACGGCGGTGAATGGCGTGGACCTGACCCGGCTGACGGATACGATCGAAGCCGTCAAGGCCGACCCGGAACTTGCCAGCTTCAGATTCCGCATTCAGAACCGCTGGATCGACTGCGGACAGAACCGATCGGAAGTACAGCAGTTCTCCGCGGGTGGAAAAGAGACCCAACATAAGACCGACCTCACTCTGGAGGCCGACGAGCCGGATGTTCTGCTCGGCAGCGACAGAGGAGCAAATCCTGTCGAGCACTTGCTGCACGCACTGGCCTCCTGCGTCACCACGTCAATGGTGTATCACGCCGCAGCGCGCGGCATCGCCATCGAGCAGGTTGAATCTAGTCTCGAAGGTGACCTCGACCTCCGCGGGTTTCTCGATCTCTCCCCGAAGGTCAGGAAAGGATATCAAGACATCCGCCTGAAGCTGCGCATCAAGGCCAACGTTACGGACGAACAGCTTCGGGAACTGAGTTCTCTCGGTCCCATGTATTCACCTGTGTATGACTCGATTACCAAGGGGGTTCGCGTCACG
>JBGOVR010000139.1:0-11552 GCA_041478205.1 Candidatus Acidiferrum sp. | reverse complement strand
TCAGGCAATCAAGTTGGACCCGACCTACGCGCCGGCGTACGCCAAGATGGCCGAGGCTTATTACTTCCTGGGGTTCTTCAATTTGATGGCGCCCAATGTCGCATTTCCAAGAATGAAGGACGCGGCTCTGAAAGCACTGGAAAGAGACGAAAACCTTGCAGCTGCCCACGGCGCGCTGGCTCTGGTGAAGCTTCATTATGACTGGGACTTTCCGGGAGCCGAAAAAGAATTCAAACGTGCTCTGGAGCTAAATCCCAACAATGCCGACATCCGCCACGACTACTCTCATTATTTGATCGCTATGGGCAGGCTCGAGGAATCCGCGACGGAAAGCGACCGTGCCTTGCAACTCGACCCCGTGGACTCCAGCCTCAGAGCCTGCCTTTGCTGGCATCGTTACTCTGCCCGTCAATACGGCGAATCCGTAGCTCAGGCATTGAAAGCCATTCAGGCGGAGCCAAATGACAGCTGGTCCCACATCATTCTTGGCTGGGATTACGAGCAACAAGGCAGATTTGAAGAGGCGATCTCGGAGCTACAGACAGCGGTAAAGCTTTTCGATGACAAAGAGTTCGCGCTGGCAGCCTTGGGACACGCCTACGCAGTGGGGGGCAAGAAGCAGCAGACAGAAGAAGTTCTAGCGAAATTGAAGGACATTGAGAAGCATAGTTACGTTTCCGCTTTCGACATGGCAGTCATCTACACGGGAGCGGGCGATAAAGAAAAAGCCCTGCAGTGGTTTCAGAAAGCCTTTGAGGAGCGTTCGAGCTTTTTGATTTACAGCCGATGGGAGCCGCGGCTCGATCCCCTGAGAAGCGACCCGCGCTTCCAGGATCTGTTGCGCCGCATCGGCCTTCCAACTTAGGCGGCCCTCGGCCACCCAGAAATCATTCTTTCGGCATGACCCTAGTCGGCTAACCGTAGGTGTAGCCCACCCTGTAATATCTTGTGTTCGCGCCTAGATTACGGCCTACTCGGAAGCGATCCCCTCGCTGTCTGCAGCGACTCGCGCTTCCAGCCGCTGCGAATAGGGCTTACCACTACCTAAACCGAGCACCGCCCGAAAAACGCGCTGTCCTTGAAGATGGCAAGGCGGCTGGAGGTGGCCCTGGCTCCCGGCTAAAACTGACCCATTGCCGAAAATCGGCGGTGCTTTAATTTGGATTGGGACACTGTTGGAAAAATAGACGCCAGGGGAGTAAAGATGAGCGAAGCGTGAAGGTAAGCGAAAGAGGAAGGCTGCTCAGGCAGCGCCGAGCTTGCTTTGGGTGCGTTTGACTTCTTCGCTGAGGACGATGGCCTCCGCGACAGCGCGCATGGACATGCGGCGCTGGCGGCTCTGCTTCTGAAGCATGAGGTAGGCCTCTTCCTCGCTGAGGCGCAGGTCGCGCTGGAGGATGCCCTTGCCGCGTTCAATGACTTTGCGAGACTCGAGTTCTTCGGAAAGGTGCGAGTTTTCGTCTTCGAGGCGCGCCATTTCGATTTCGGCACCGACCAGAAAGCCGATGGTGGAGATCAACTGAATCTCGGCGTGACTGTAAGCGTGGGGCTGGCGGTGCTGCAAGTTGATGACACCGACGAGTTTATTGCGGCAAATGACGGGCACGGAGAGAAAGGCTTCGTAGCGGTCTTCCGGCAGTTCGTTGAAGTATTGGAAACGAGAGTCACGAGAAGCATTGGAGGCCACGGCAACGGGCTTGCGATGTTCGGCTACCCATCCGGTGATTCCTTGCCCTACTTGGAGTTTTAGGCGGTCGACGACTTCGGGATGGGGGTTCTTGGAGGCCCGCAGGACAAGTTCCTTGGCCTCCAGGACGTACACAAAGCAGGAATCGCACTTTACGACGGCGGTGACGAAGTCAACGATCCTCTCCAGGACTTCGTGCAGGGGATCGGCGGCGGCCATGCGACTGCCGATTTGATGGAGGAAATCGATCGCCGGATCTTCCGGGCGCAAGAGGGCCTCGTTCATGGCGTCAAGCTACGCGCCTGGTTGGAAAGGGTCAAACGCAAATTATCGTTTTGACCGAGCGGTTCTAGAAATGGGTCGCGGGACTGCGTGGTGGCACGGCCGAAGCAGGCAGGGGAAAAAGTCCCACGGGCCAGTCTAAAGACTGGCCACTACAGAACCGGTCTGAAGAGAAGAAAACAAACGCCGGACTGAAGTCCAGCGCCTACACAGCGCGGTCCTGGCAAACATCAAGACAAGACGTTTCGGTCGAGAGGGGCAAGCCCCTCCCTTACGGGCCGTGCGCTACGCGAGTCGTGCGGGAGCTAGTTGTGGTGCGTCACCACAAGAGCTTAAGGCCGAACTGGACTTGGCGCGAAATCGTGGATGTGGCGGTAATGACGCCAGCGGTTGGCGATGGTCCTCCGGTCGCGGAGGCGTAGACCACCGGATTTGGGGCGTTGAAGTTGGTGTGATTGAAGACGTTGAAGACTTCGGCGCGGAACTGCAGGTTCAGGCGTTCTGAAAGAGAGAGCTTCTTGGCCACGGACAGATCGGTTTCCGCGAGTCCGGGGCCTTGCAGAATGTTGCGGCCGGCGTTGCCGTAGGTGCCAGGGAGCGGCTGGAGGAACGCGCTGGGATTGAAATAGCGATTGGGTCCACCCTGGATCACTTGCCCGGTAAAAGCGGGATTCAGGGATGGGCGGACGGGATTGCGGGTGTCGCCGTCGTTGGAGGGGTTGTAAGACAACTGCGGCGTGAACGGTAGACCCGACAACAACGTTTCGATTCCGCTGAGCTGCCAGTTGCCGATGAGCTTTTCCAGCCAGGGGTTTCCTTGGGACACCTTACCGCGTCCGAACGGCAGATCATAGGTGGCGTTGATGACCGCGGCATGACGTACGTCGAAAGAAGCACGGCCGTAATCGGTCTTGGGCTGGAGCGGATTGGCGGCGAACGCGGGAGCGTTGGTGGCGACGCTGGTATTCATGTTGTCGCCATCGTTGAGAGATTTCGCGAAGGTATAGGCCCCGCGGAACTGGAGACCGCGGCCCAAGCGGCGGCTGACATCGACTTCCAGGCCGTGATACGAATTGATGCCTTCGGAGAACCAATGGGTGGTATTCCACACGGCGTTGTTGGAGAGCGGAGCATTTGTTGGATAGTAGAACGCTCCCGCTGGGTAACCTGCGGGGCATGGCGAAGCCGGGCAGATCGCGGGGCCCGGTAGATTCGCGTCCACGGAAAGTAGTTCGTGGTAGCCATGCGAACCGACGTAGCCAACGCTCAGCGAGGTGTTGGCAGAGAGCTGCTGGTCCATTTTCAAGGTCCAGGATTCCACTGCAGGCGTCTTGAGGTCTGGCTGTACGCCGCTGGGGATTACTCTGGAACCCGCATACGCCGCGTTCGGAGCGATACTCGAAAACGTGACGTTCTTGACAGCGAAGACGGTGTTGTAGGGAGCGTTCTGGTCCAGGCGATAACTCAGATTGTCAAGCAGTGCGTAATACAGACCGAAGCCCGCGTGAATCACGGTTTTCTTTGAGGCGAACGGAGACCATGCGAGCGCTGCGCGCGGGGCCGGCAAGAACTTGGCATTGTTGGCGGAAAAGGCGGAGCTGCCGATGACCGGCTGGGTGACAATCACCCCGCTTGAATCGAACGCGTAGTTCGAGGCGCGCCCGTGAGCTTCGTTCCAGCCGTTGGTGAGTTCGCCGCGGAATCCGATGCGCAGCTCGAGCGAGGAGTTCAGTTTTATCGCGTCTTCAGCATACAGGGCGCCTTCCGTGGAACGCCAGGACAACGGAGTAAGAGCTGGGGCATAGGTGTACGTGCTGACTTTGCCTTGCAGAAAGGTTTGCAAGTTGGTGAAGGAAACCTGGCCGTACTGGTCCTGTACGAGAGAGTCGTTGGCCCGCAGCCGCTGAAACCATACTCCGAAGTTGAACGAGTGGATACCGTGGGTGAAGGTGACCTCATCGGTAGCGGTGAACAGATTGCGCACCGCGGTGAGATTGCTTCCGGCGTTGGTGCCGCCGTTGGTGATTTGCGACGCGCCGTTGAGCGTGGTGCCGCCGCCGACGACAACGGCGCCGACCGGCTGGCTGGTGTGGATCCAACCCGGCAGATTCACCGTGGTGCCGCCGTTGAAATAGAATCCGCCGCGAGAGAAACCGAAGGTGGCCTTGTTGAGAAGATTGGGGGAGAAGATGTGGGTTTCACTGAGGCTGGCCACTTGTTCTCGCAAAAAAATATCGACTCGGCTGAAAGGATTGTTGGTGGGCGAATGGGCTTCACTGTCATCCGCGGTGTATACGCCAGCGAAGGAATCGTTGCGCGAGAGGGTCTGGTCGAAGCGCGCGGTGCCGAAGTCCTCGCGAATGTTCTGAACTGGATTCGTGAATGCTTCGGCGATTCCGCTAGGCGCTCCCGTCGAGGTGAGAAGCTCCGACCCGTTGGCCACGGGCCATAGAGCCAGCAGCGGCCGGACACTTGCAACGGCGCTCGCTCGCGAAGCAGCATCAGGCACGAGGGTGAGATCGCTGAGTCCCAGATTCTGGCGGAAGCCTTCGTAGTTTCCGAACAGAAAGCTTTTGTCCCTTCGCAGCGGCCCGCCCAGCGCGCCACCGAAGACATTGCGCTGAAAGTCGGGGATGCTGCCGTGGTCGAAGAAATTGCGGGCGTCCAGCGCGCTGTTGCGAACGAATTCGTAGACGTTGCCGTGGAGCTGGTTGGTGCCGGAGGCGGTCACGATATTGACCTGGGCTCCGGGGCGCTTTCCATACTCAGCGCCGTAAGTATCCTTGACGACGGAAAATTCACGAACGGCGTCCACTCCTAGGAGTTGCCCGCTCACCCCTCCCGGGGTGTTGTTGATCTCCGACGCGCTGGTGAATTCTACTCCGTTGAGGAGGTAGAGATTTTCCTGTGGCCGGTGACCTGAAGAGGAGAACATGCTTCCGACGACGGAGTTGGATGTGGCGATGCCGCCGGCGCGCTGCGAGGTGTAGTTCACGATGCCGGGGTTCAGGGTGAGCAACTGATCGTAGCTGCGGCCGTTCAGCGGCAAGTCTTTCACCTGGCGCTCGCCGACGAGGCCGGAAATGTCCTGAGTGGTGACGCTTACGGCGGGGCTGTCTTCTTGGACGATGACAGCTTCCTGCACCGGGCCGACGATCAACGTTAGATCCACCTCCGCGTGCTGCCCAACGACGAGGGTGATTCCAGTCCTGACCTCGGGGCGGAAGCCGGTTTTTTCGGCGCGGATTTCGTAGAGGCCGATTTCGAGCGAGGGGGCGAAGTAGCGGCCGGCTTCGTCGGCGGCCACGATGCGCAGCGAGTTGGTCTCGAGATTTCGCACCGTGACGCTGGCGCCGGCCAAGAACCCGCCAGTCGCATCGGTGATCGTTCCGGAAAGGGAGGCGCCTGTTTGCGCCGATAACGAGTTGGCAAATGCAAGCCACAACGAAAGGAGCACGACTCGTTTCCCAAAACTGCCGCTTCGCTGCCGCCATAGACCGCTGAGAAAGTTCATAAAAATCTCCTAAAAGTTGACTCTTCTTGGGTATTTAGAGGGTTGTGTGCGGCTGAGGCTCCGGCCCGAGCGCACAAACAAACAGATTTAGCGTGAAGAAAACAAACTAGCGGTAAGAATCAACAACAGCGCAGGGTGCGCTTGTGGGAGAAGGCGACGGCTGGAGTATGCGGTTCTTGTTTCATGTTCGAGCCAAACAATTACGCTACGAAACTGCTGTGTTTCTGTCAATGCTCTTTTTTGATTTGGACGAATTCACTTCTTCGATGATTGCACCCGGGGACGGGTGAGTTACTTGCAACGAAAGATGAATTGAAACATCCAACCAATTGGGCTAAGATTATCGAGATGAGCTGCAACCCAACGAACGCTGCCTGTTGTTGTCGCCTGAAGCTGACGGCGAGGGCGGCGGTGTGTTGTTTGGGTGCAAAGCCAGTTTTGTAACAGCGCTTTACTCCAAGATTGTAGCCAACCCACCGCCGGAAGCCCTGGCAGGTGGGTTTTTTGTTTTTATGCCCGTTCAGAACCGAGGGTCATGACGCATACATCGGGAGTTTCGTTCGACGAATCGACCGCACCTTCCGCTTTCAAGGAGGGCGGAGAAGCTCTAGTGCCACGACGTATCAATCACCTGCGAGTGCTGGAGTCGGAGAGCATTCACATCCTGCGCGAGGCGGCCGCGGAATTTGCGCGGCCGACGATGCTCTATTCGATCGGGAAAGATTCGTCGGTGATGCTGCGGCTGGCGCAGAAAGCGTTCTTCCCGGGGAAGATTCCCTTTCCGCTGCTGCATGTCGACACGAGTTACAAATTCCCCGAGATGATCGAGTTTCGCGACACTTACGCGCGGCAAATCGGCGCGGAGCTGATCGTGCACAAAAACCAGGAGGCGCTGGACGCCGGGGCCAACCCGTTTGCGCTGGGAACGCAAAAGTGCTGCGGCCTGCTGAAGACGAAGTCGCTTCTCGATGCGCTCACCGAAGGAGGATTCGACGCGGCGTTTGGCGGGGCGCGGCGCGACGAGGAAAAGTCGCGGGCAAAAGAAAGAATTTATTCGTTCCGCGATTCGCTGGGGCAATGGGACCCGAAAAACCAGCGGCCGGAGCTGTGGAATATTTTTAATTCGCGGATTGATAAGGGCGAGAGCATCCGCGTGTTTCCGCTTTCGAACTGGACGGAGCTGGACGTGTGGCTGTACATCCAGATGGAAAATATTCCGATCGTGCCGCTGTATTTTGCGCGAGAGCGCGAAGCCGTGGTGCGAAACGGATCGATCGTGCTGATCCATGACACGCGGGAGGACGCGCGGGAGCTTTTGCCGGGCGAGAAGACGCAAACGATTAAGTGCCGGATGCGGTCTTTGGGATGCGCGCCGTGCACCGGGGCGATTCGTTCGGAGGCGGACTCGGTGGCGAAGATCATTGAGGAGATGGTGTGGTTTCGCCGCTCGGAACGCGAAAACCGGGCGATCGATCACGATGAAGAAGGATCGATGGAGCTCAAGAAGCGGGAGGGGTACTTCTAGTGATCTCCCTCGCGCACGATAGACCGCGAAGAAACTTTGCGGAATTTCTCGAGCAGGACCTGAACACCGAACTCTTGCGGTTCACCACCGCCGGAAGCGTGGATGACGGGAAATCGACGCTGATCGGGCGGCTGCTACATGATTCGAAGGCGGTGTACGAAGACCAGATGGCCTCGGTGAAGAAGAGCCGCATTAACCGGTCGTCGGGGCCCGTCGATTTTTCGCTGTTGACGGATGGCCTTCGCGCGGAACGCGAGCAAGGCATCACCATCGATGTGGCCTACCGGTATTTCGCGACCTCGCGGCGGAAATTCATCATCGCGGACACTCCGGGACACGAGCAATACACGCGGAACATGGCTACCGGGGCGTCCACCTCGGATCTGGCGGTGATCCTGATTGATGCGACCAAGGGAATTCTGCCGCAAACGCGGCGGCACGCGTCTATCGCTTCCCTGCTCGGGATAAAAAATGTACTCGCCGCTGTGAACAAGATGGATTTGGTCGATTACCGGGAAGATGTGTTTCTGGGAGTCGAGCAGGCTTTTCTGCGGCTGGCGGAGCAATTGGGTATTGGCAACGTGCAGTGCGTGCCGATCAGCGCGCTGGAGGGCGACAACGTCGTCGACCGCAGCGAGCGGACGGGATGGTATCCGGGGCCGACGTTGCTGGAACATCTGGAAAGCGTTCCTCTGCGGGCAAGCGATGCGGCGGAGAAGCTGCGATTCCCGGTGCAAATGGTGATTCGCCCAGATGCCGGGTTTCGCGGATTCGCGGGCCGCATCGCGAGCGGAGTGATTCGACCTGGCAATGAAGTCGTGGCGCTGCCGTCGGGGCAGAAGACACGGGTGCAAGCGATCGTCACTTACGACGGGAACTTGGCTGAGGCATTTGCGCCGATGTCGGTGACGCTACAGCTGGAAGACGAGATCGACCTGAGCCGTGGCGACATGCTGGTGTCGGCGGAGAATCCACCGCGCGTGTCGAAAAAATTCCAGGCCATGGTGGTATGGCTGCACAGTAGTCCGCTCGAACTGGGACGCAGCTATCTCGTAAAACACACCGCGCGCCAAACGAAAGTTCGCGCCGTGAAGATCCGCCATCGCGTCAACGTCAATACGTTTGCGCAGGAACAAGCGACGCGGTTGGAGATGAACGACATTGCCTCGGTCGAGTTTGAGGCCAATGTTTCCCTGTTCTTCGATGCGTATTCGCGCGATCGGACGACGGGCAGCTTCATCCTGATCGACCCGCTTTCCAATGCGACCGTCGGAGCAGGAATGATTCAGGAGGATTCGGCGGCGACGTTTGCCTCGGAAACGAGCGAACACGGATTCTCTTCACGAAGCCTCGCGCACGCACCGCAAACGCCGGTGACGTCGCAAGAACGGTACGAGCGCCACGGACATTACCCCGGGGTATTGCTGCTGGAGGGTCGCGCGGCGCTGGCCGGGCGCGTCGAGCGCGTTCTTTTCGAGAAGGGTTTCGAAGTGCTGCATTTGAACACCGGGGGGATTGTTCCCGCTGCGTTTACCGATGTTCTTCGCGTCGCTAAGGCTGCGGGATTCGTCGTGATCTATTCCGCGGAAGCGCTGGCCGCAGAAACAAAGCGGGGCCTCGCGTCGGAGACAGGAGATCGTGTGTTCGATGCTGCTGCAGCGGATTTGTCCACCGACGACGAACTGTTCCGCCAGGTTCTGGCGTTTGCGCAGTCCTTGTTGCTTGAAGCTCCCGAAGAAAATCAGAAGAGGGTGAATTGAAGGAAGTAGAGCGCATCGCGGATGCAGTGGAAAGCCTGGCGGCGGAACAGGCGCTTGACGCCGTGCTCGACGAGACCCCAAACGCACGGGCTTGCTTGACCAGCAGCTTTCAAGCCGAGGACATGGCCGTGGCACATCTTCTCCGCAAGCGTATTCCGGATGTGCCGGTGCTGTTCCTGGAAACCGGGTATCACTTCGCCGCGACTTACGAGTATCGGGATCGCATGACCAAGGAATGGTCGCTCAATCTGGTCAACGTGCTTCCGGAGCATACGGTAGCGGAGCAGGAATCGGCGTTTGGCATTCTTTACGTCAGCGAGCCGACGCGCTGCTGCCAATTGCGGAAAGTCGAACCGCTGATGCGGGCGCTCGAACCGTTCGACGTGTGGTTTACGGGATTGCGCCGCGAACAGTCGCCAACGCGCAAGAATCTGAAGAAAGTCGAACTTCACCGCCTGCCGACGGGCAAAACTCTGTGGAAGGTCAGCCTGCTGGCCGACTGGAAGTGGGAACACGTGTTGGAGTACGGGAACGCAAACGGAATCCCACACCTGCCGCAGTACGACGAAGGATATCTCAGCATCGGGTGCGAGCCCTGCACGGCGCTGCCAGCGGACCCGAACAACCCGCGATCCGGCCGCTGGGGCGGAACAAAGCTTGAGTGCGGAATCCACACTTTCTCAGAGCGAGCCGAGGGATGAACTTCCTCATCGGATTCCTGATTGCTGTGGCGGTGGGGCTTACGGGCATCGGCGGCGGCAGCTTCACCGTTCCCGCGCTGGTGCTGCTCGTCGGGCTGCCGGCCGGCGAAGCCGTGGGAACGGCGTTCGTGTTCGCGGGTGCGATTCGATTGATCGCAGCGCCGTTTTATCTGTTGGGGAAACACTTTCACGCACGCTATCTGTGGCTGCTGTTGAAAGGAGCGATACCCGGCCTGTTGATCGGGACGTTCGTGCTGCGGCTGCTGGGGCGCGAAGCGGGAAATCCCATTGTGGTCATCGTGCTAGGAGTCGTGCTGTCGTTATCTTCCAGCGTGACGTTTGCACCACGTGTGCAAAATCCCGGGTTCGCGCGAAAGAACTCCTCGTGGTTGCCATGGCTTTCCTTGCCGATCGGCGTGGAGTCGGGTTTCTCATCCGCGGGAGCCGGTGCTTTGGGCACCGTGCTGCTGCTGAATTATTCCGAGTTGACGCCTCCGCAGGTCGTGGGCACGGATCTCGTGTTCGGCCTCGTTCTCGCGGCGATCGGTGGCATATTCCATTGGAAATTTGGGGTAATCAATACAGTGGTGCTAACCCAGCTTCTGGCGGGAGGGGTACCGGGCGTGCTTTTTGGATGCGCGCTGGCTCGCATCGTTCCTGCTAGGAGGCTGAAGGCGGTGGTGGCAGGCGTAGCGATCTTCGCGGGCCTCCAGCTTGTCTGGAACGGCGCTCACACGCTCATGGCGCGTCGAGCCGCGAACGCGGTGAGGGTGGCGGCACAGCGCTTACCTTCGGTCTCCACCTCTGGTGTTACTCCCGTTACTTCGCCGGCGAAACCGTACAACTGATCCACTATCGGTTTGAACATTGCAGGCTACAAAAACCGCTCGATGCGTGTCACGCCCTAAAACTGAACGGCACCTAGGGAAGTTGAACGTCCTGATGGTTCAAAGAGAAACTCCCCGTTTCCAAGGAATAAAATCGTCCTGCGCCAGAAGCTCGGCCTTGGTGTGAACCTCGCCGCTCGCGAACTGGATAACGCGTTCCAGAATCGTTTCTCCCATTTGCTCGATGGTCTTTTCGCCGGAGATGATGCCGCCGGTATCGATATCAATGATGTCCGGCATCCGGCGGACGAGTTCGGAGTTTGTGGAGAGCTTCAAAACCGGGGCAATGGGATTGCCGGTCGGTGTGCCGAGGCCGGTGGTAAACAGAACCACGTTGGCGCCGGCTCCGACTTGAGCGGTAACGCATTCGACGTCATTGCCTGGAGTGCACTGAAGATTCAAGCCTGGCTCGACGGAGTACTCGGGATAGTCGAGCACGGCGGTCACGGGAGAGGTACCGCCTTTCTTCGCCGCGCCGGCGGATTTCATGGCGTCGGTGAGTAGTCCGTCGCGGATATTTCCGGGCGAAGGATTCATCTCGAAGCCGGAACGCACGGCCTTGGCTCGGGCGGCATAGTCGCGCATCAGTTGCATGAATCGATCGGAAACTGCTTTGCGCGTACAACGATTGATGAGTTCCTGCTCCACGCCACAGAGTTCCGGGAATTCCGAGAGGATGCCCCGGCCGCCCAGCGCAACAACGAGATCGGCTACGTGCCCAATGGAGGGATTGGCGGAAATGCCGGAGAAACCGTCGGAGCCTCCGCATTTCAAGCCGAGGCAGAGACGAGAGAGAGGTGCGGGAGCGCGGATGGATTTGTCGGCTTCGATGAGTGCGAGAAAGGTATCGCGGACAGCCTTCGAGAGCATTGCGGTTTCCGAGCCCATTTGCTGCTGTTCGAAAACGAGCAAGGGCTTCGACAGATTCGGATCGCGGCGCTTGAGTTCCTCGAGCAGGATGGCCACCTGAGCATGCTGGCAACCGAGGCTGAGGATGGTGGCGCCCGCCACGTTGGGATGGTGGATGTAGCCGGCGAGGAGGGCACACAGGTTGCGTGAATCCTCGCGAGTACCTCCGCAACCGCCCTCATGCATCAGGAACTTGATGCCATCGATGTTTCCAAATACTTTTGGAGCAGCAGCAAAGCGCTGGCCTTCGGTGAACTGAAAATTCCTGAGCTCTTCCGATTTGCCAT
>JBGOVR010000102.1:0-17298 GCA_041478205.1 Candidatus Acidiferrum sp. | reverse complement strand
CTCCCAACACGTCCCGCACACTGGGCGGCAACAGATATCCTTGCTCCGGGTTGTACTCGTAGAAATTCGGCATCGCGCAGCCTCCTGCGCGCCAGTATAAACCCACTGTCCAGCTTCAGTTGCCTCACAAACTCTAAAGCTGCCCCTTTGCTGGCACCGATATGCGCTGCATCGACAGCTGGCGCTTGATCAATTCGTGTTTAATTGGCTGGCCTTCGAAGTTCTAGCCGGGGATGCTGACATTCCTTCTCAATGCCCCAGGTGCAGGAAGGAGATTGAACACTGCGGAAAGGCAGTGATGCATAGGGGGTCCAGCAAAAATCGAGCGGCAGAGATATTTGGTTCTGCAAATCCCGAAACTTCGGTCGCCGAGTTTAAGAACAAAATTTGGAACACAGCGAGAAATAGGGTATTTCACGGGCGCAGCTATCCGGAACCCGCATACCTGACAGAATTATTCTCCACCTCCGAGGCGCTGCGCAAAGCTGCCGAAAAGCAAATCGCTCAGATTGCCGGAGTACCTCAGGAGAAACCGCACCATCGATATGAGGAGCTTTTCCGTGTTTTCTTCTTCGTTGAATGGAATACGTCTGATCCCACTCAAATGTTTGCTGCCGATTGGCCGGAAGCCCTATTGGTCCGAAGAACGGCGATGGCCGAATTGAACAGAGTTTTTGCCGAGGGTCTCCCGTAAGTCCTTTAGAGCTCACTCTTACAAAATCATTGGATTTAAAGTCCCATCGAATCACACTCTTACAAAAAAGGTGGGGGAGGGGAGTGAATTGTTGACGAGCGGCTCGTCGCGGTGTCCTGCAACTATTCTCTGCGCGGTTCAGCGCGCTCTGAATCTCGGCGTTGGCCTTATCCGCGTTTCTTTAGCTGCAAGCGTGCAACGGTGGTCTTAGCGCAGGATTGCTGAAAATATACCACTGGCGACCAGAGCAGAAACAGCATCTATCTCCGCCGCCAAGGGTCGATCCTCGATGACCTTCGCCGACTTCGCCCGCACCGCTTCGAGAGCCTTCTTCGCCAAGGTCCCCGTCTGCAGCGGCGCCAGCAAATCAATCCCTTGGCACGCGCAAAGCAGCTCAATGGCAAGGGTATAGCGCAGGTTGGTAAGCATCCGCTCCAGCCGCCGCGCACCGCTCATGCCCATCGAGACGTAGTCCTCTTGGTTTCCCGACGTGGAAATCGAGTCCACCGAGTGCGGCGTCGCCAGCGTCTTGTTCTCGCTCGTCAGCGCCGCTGCGGTAACCTGCGCGATCATGAAACCCGAATTCAGCCCCGGCTCGGGCGTCAGAAACGCCGGCAGCATGCTCGTCAGCGGATTGGTCATCTGCTCGATGCGCCGCTCGGAGATTCCACCGAGCGTCGCCAGCGCAATGGCCACCTGGTCCGCCGCCATCGCCAGCGGCTGGCCGTGAAAATTACCGCCGCTGATGATGTCGCCCGCACCGTCCCGCGCGAACACCAGCGGATTGTCGGTCGCGCTGTTCAGCTCCACCGTCGCCATTTCGCGCGCCCACGCCAGCGAGTCGCGCACCGCGCCATGCACTTGCGGCGTGCACCGCAGGCTGTAGGCGTCCTGCACGCGCGGATCTTTGTCAGCCGAGCGGTGCGATTCGCGGATCTGGCTGCCCTCATTCAAGTGCGCCACATTGCGCGCCGTGGTAGCCGCGCCGGCATACGCCCGCGCGTGCATGATCCGCGCATCAAAGGCCCCCGGGCTCCCGCGGAGCGCGTCCAGCGACAGCGCCGCGGCCACATCCGCAGTGTCCACAAACAGGTCCGCGTCACGAAGCGCCAAACTCAGCAGCGCCAGCATGCCCTGCGTGCCGTTGAGCAGCGACAGGCCTTCCTTCGCTTCCAACGCGACCGGGACGATCCCAGCCCGGCGCATCGCTTCGCCGCCGGCGAGAATCTCGCCCTGGTGCGAAGCGCGGCCCTCGCCAATCACCACCTGCGCAAGATGCGCCAGCGGCGCAAGGTCACCCGAAGCCCCCACGGACCCTTGCGATGGAATCACCGGATGCACTTTCGCATTCAGCATCGCGCAAAGAGTTTCCACGACTTGCGGCCGAATGCCGCTAAGTCCCTTGGCCAGCGCGTTGGCGCGCAGCAGCATCATGGCCCGCGCTTCCGCCTCGCTCAGCGGCGCTCCGACGCCGCACGCGTGGGAACGCACCAGATTCACTTGAAGCTGGCGCACCTGCTCCGTCGAAATGCGCACCGACGCCAGCTTGCCGAATCCCGTGTTGATGCCGTAGGCGGTCTGGCCGGAAGCCACCAGGCGATCGACCACCGCTCGCGAAGCAAGCATGCGCTCGGCCGCGGCTGGTGCGACCGATACTTTTTCGCCGCGAAGCGCCACGCCATACAGTTGCTCGAACGTCAAATCATTACCGGTCAGGACCACGGTCATGCTTCGCTCCGGTCTGGATTAGGCACTCCCATGGCGGCCAGGAGAACGCGATATTTCTGCGGCAAAAGTTTTGGGCGCCCATTGCTGCCGCAGATGATGTGCGTCGTGTCGCCGCTCGCGAGCAACTCGCCATCCGTGTCGCGAAAAACTTCGTAGGCAAACTTCACGATGCGATTGCGCGACTCCGCGATGCGCGTGCGGATGCGCACCACTTCGTCGTAGCGCGCCGATCGCTCGTAGCGGCAATGCGCATCGGCCACCACGATGTGGCAGTCGTCTTCGGTTTCCATCTTTTTGTACTCCACGCCGCGCGCGCGCATCAGCTCCACACGGCCAACCTCAAACCAAATGAGATAATTTGCGTGATACACCACGCCCATCTGGTCGGTCTCGGCGTAACGCACTCGTACGGTGGTGTCGTGATGTTCGATCGTTCGCATGTCGTGGGTTATTCCGGCTCGCCGTGCCACATCGGCTTGCGTTTCTCCAGAAACGAAGCGATCCCTTCCTTGAAGTCGGGAGTGCAGCGGATGCGGGCATTTTCCAGAATGGCGCGCTCGAGATCGTGATCCAGCCCGGTCGCAGCCGCCGATGTAAGCAAATGCTTGGCGCGAGTCACGCTGCTGGGGCTTGCAGCGATTAACTCCGCAGCAAGCTCCTGTACCCGGTCGAGAAGGCGCTCGGTGGGAACGACTTCGCTGACCATGCCAAATTCTTTGGCTTCGGCCGCGGTGATGATCCTGCCGGTGAGCAGAAGATCGCGCGAGCGCTTTTCTCCAATCTGGCGCGTCAGAAAAACGGAGACAATCGCCGGCAAAAAACCGATCTTTACCTCAGTGTAGCCGAACTTCGCCTCCGTCGTCGCAATCGTGAAATCGCACAGCGTGGCAATGCCGCACCCTCCGGCATAGGCCGCTCCATTCACCGCCGCGATCATCGGCCGCGGAAAGCTCCAGATGCGCCGCAACATCTTCGCGATGCGGCGGGAGTCTTCCTGATTCTCCGAGGGTGACTGCTTGGCGATGGCCGCCAGCATTTCCAGGTCGATGCCGGCGCAAAAGCACTTGCCCGCGCCCGTCAGGATCACCACACGCGTGTGGCTCTTCTCGATGACGTCGAGAGCGGTCAGGATCTCCGCGATCATCGTGGTGGTGATGGCGTTGCGCTTATCGGGGCGATTCAGCGTGATCGTGGCTATTTCGCCGCTAAATTCCAGAAGTAGTGTCGAATACATGGTGGCTGCGCCTCCTCAATTTACGAGTGGAGCGTGGGCATATTTCGCCCGAATCTCATTGGCCATTTGGAGCACTTTGGTTAGGCGCTGGGGTTCGATTCCGGGATCGCCCCCCGCTTTCCGGAGCGCTGCCAGCACCTGTTCAGTAGCGATGTTGCCGACAAGATCGTCTCCCGCGAACGGGCAGCCCCCAAGGCCCGTGAGCGCGCCGTCAAAGCGCCGGCATCCGGCTTCATACGCCGCCAGGATTTTCTCTTCCGCGTTCTCCGGCCGGCTGTGCAGATGGACGCCCAACTCGATCCCCGCAACGTGGTCTTTCACTTGCCGGTACAGATCGCCAACAAGTTCCGGCGAAGCTGTCCCCACGGTGTCCGCCAGCGAAACCGTACGCACGCGAATATCTTTCAGCCAGTCGAGGGTTTCCTGCACCAGCTCCGGTCCCCACGGCTCATCATACGGGTTGCCGAACGCCATGGAGATGTAAATTACCAGTCCCCGGTCCGCCGCCGCCGTCTCTTTCTTCAATTTGTCCACCAGCACCCGCGATTCGCCCCGCGTCATATTTGCGTTGGCCCGCCGAAAATACGCCGAGATGGAATACGGGTAACCAATGGTTGTGACACCTGGCGTCGCCAACGCGCGTTCGAGTCCGCGCTCGTTCACCACGATCCCAATAATCTCGGGCGGCTCCGCGCCATCGGGAAGGGAAGTGTTCAGTTTCGCCATGACTTCTTCGCTGTCCGCCATCTGTTTCACATGCTTCGGCGAAACAAAGCTCACCGCATCGATGTGCCGGAATCCGGCGGCGATCAGTTCCTTGAGATACTCGGCCTTGAGTTCCGTAGGAATGAAATCCGGTAGCCCTTGCCATGCATCTCGCGGGCATTCGATCAACTTCACTTGCTCGGCCAAAGTTTCCTCTTTTGTTTGCTGCTGTGATCGTGGATGACAGAGAATGGCAACAATAAAATACAAATCAGCCCCACGAAGAAAAGAACCGTCTCGAGTTGCTCCACGCGCGGTTCAGCCGCGGTTGGCGCCAGACTAAACGTTCTTATCGCAAGGCCAATGCTAAACGGTAGGCAGAATACCCCCCCAAAAAGGTATCGCGTGCGGGCTCTGGTCCTCAAGTTTGCAGCACTCCGGTCTTGAATTCGCGAATTTCGGGATTCAGCGCAGCGGCTTCGAGAGCCCAGATCAGCGTGTCGCGCGTATGCGCGGGATCGATGATGGCGTCCACCCAGAGTCTTGCGGCGGCGTAGCGGGGATCGGTTTGATGTTCATAGGTTGCGCGGACAGATTCGTACAATTCTTTTTTCTGCTTTTCGTCGACCTTCTTGCCTTCGCGTTCGAGTTGCTTTAGCTTGATTTCGACCAGCGTGCTGGCGGCGGCGTCACCGCTCATCACCGCGTAGCGCGCCGTGGGCCACGCAAACATGAAGCGCGGATCGTAGGCCTTGCCGCACATCGCGTAGTGGCCCGCGCCAAAACTGCCGCCGCAAATTACGGAAATCTTGGGCACCACGCTGTTTGCGACGGCGTTGACCATTTTCGCGCCGGCGCGAATGATTCCGCTCCACTCGGCGTCTTTGCCGACCATGAAGCCGTTCACGTCGTGCAAGAAAACCAGTGGGATGCGGTTCTGGTTGCAGTCGAGAATGAACCTGGCGGCTTTCTCGGCGGACTCCGTGTAAATGACGCCGCCAAACTCGATGCGCTTCTGGTCCGAGCCGCGCGCCAGCGTCTGCACGTGTTTCTTCTGGTTGGCGACGATGCCCACGGCCCATCCGCCGATGCGCGCGTACCCGCACAGCAGCGTTTCGCCGTATTCCGCGCGATACTCCTCAAATTCGCCGGCATCCACGATTCGCGCGATGATTTCCCGCATGTCGTATTGCTTCGCTGGATCGCTGGAAAAAATCCCGTAAATCTCCTCGCCGGGATACAACGGCTCGCGCGCTGCGACGTGACTGAACGGAGAAGGATTCGCCGCACCCATTTTGTCGACCAGCGCGCGGATGCGCGCAAGACAGGCATCATCGTCCGGCTCGCGAAAGTCGACGGTGCCGCTGATCTGCGCGTGCATCTTGGCCCCGCCCAGATCCTCCGCGGAGGTCTTCTGCCCAATCGCCGCCTGCACCAGCGCTGGTCCGGCAAGGAACAAGCCCGAGCCTTCGGTCATTAAGATGTGGTCGCACATCACCGGCAGATACGCGCCGCCGGCCACGCACATCCCCATGATCGCGGTGAGTTGCGAAATGCCCATCGCGCTCATCACCGCGTTGTTCCGGAAGACGCGGCCGAAATCGTCGGTATCGGGAAAAACGTCCTCTTGTAACGGAAGAAACACGCCAGCCGAGTCCACCAGGTAAATCGTGGGGATACGGTTCTCGATGGCGATATTCTGCGCGCGAATCACTTTCTTCGCGGTCATGGGGAAAAACGCCCCGGCCTTCACCGTGGCGTCGTTCGCGATAACCATGAACATCCGCCCGCAGACGCGCGCGAGCCCCGTTATGGTGCCGGCCGAAGGCGCGCCACCCCACTCCTGATACATTTCGTACGCGGCGAAAATGCCCAACTCAAAGAAATGCGAGCCGGGATCGATGAGCTTCTTGATCCGCTCGCGAGCCGTCAGCCGCCCCTTTTTGTGCTGCGATTCGATCGCCTTCGCTCCGCCCCCCTGGCCAATCTGTTCTTCCTCGTTTTTGATCTGGGTGACGAGATCGATGACCTTGCGGTTGTTTTTCGCGAAGTCGGGTGACGTGGTGTTGGCGCTAGTCTTCAGAACGGATGCGGACACTCGCAGACCTCGCACTGGAACGTACGGCACACGCGGCGCTGGGAACTACCACGCCATAACAAGAATCTCAAACGCCCCAGTATACGGTCTCTCGCGCCACAGCGCGAGGCCACCCGCCGGTGTGACGGCAATTGACCCGAACCGGCAGGCCCGGTACAATTCAGAGCGTCGGTGCTGTTAGAGCACCGTATTCTTCACGTTGGAGGCGCCTGTGAATACCTCGATCAAAGCCCTAGCGGGCGGGTGTGCCTTCGACAATTCTTCTTGCCTCAGGTAAACCCGCTCTCCTTGTAATTCTCCATTCCGGTAGTCGGATCTGCGTTCGGAGTCTGTGCACGCCCGTCTTCTTTCCGAACGCACGGCCGCGTGGCGTCTACCCCGGCGCGAGCGCGCGAAGCTGCCACGGCAGCAGGAGGGTGCGCAAGTGTTTCTCAAGAAACTAGGCTGGAATTCGTACTTTGAGGCGATGTGGGAACAGCATCAGGGCTCTGGATGGGTGCCAGCGAGAGTGGTATCGCAGCAACGCGGTCTTTGGCGCATTGCCGCCGATTTCGGTGAATGCTGGTCGGCGGCTTCTGGCAAAATGCGTGCCGCGGGCGAAGCAGGTGGAGACTGGCCCACCGTCGGGGACTGGGTGGCCGCTGAGGTTTTCACGGGAGAGCAACCAGCGATCCTCCACGCAGTTCTGCCCCGGCGAAGCCAGTTTGTGCGAAAGGCCGCTGGCAAGCGCGTCGAACAGCAAGTCATTGCCGCCAATGTGGACATCGCGTTTCTCGTGGCGGCGCTGGACGGTGATTTTAACCTTCGGCGCCTAGAGCGTTATCTGGCACAGTGCTGGGAATCGGGAGCGTGGCCGGTCGTGGTGTTGAATAAGGCAGACGAGTGCAACGATGTGCCTGCGCGCGCCGCGGAGGTGGGACGCATCGCGAGGGATGCTCCGGTCTTCGTGCTGAGCGCGCGAACGGGACAAGGCATCGAGGCGCTCGATTCCTTTCTCGTGCCGGGCCAGACGGTTGTGCTTCTCGGCTCATCGGGTGTAGGAAAGTCGACCCTGGTCAATCGTTTGTCGGGGCAGGATTTGCAGGCGGTTCAATCCATACGCGAAAAAGACAGCCGCGGACGGCACACCACGAGCGCGCGGGAGGTTTTTCTCTTGCCGTGTGGAGCGCTGGTGATCGATACGCCAGGGCTGCGCGAACTGCAACTATGGGATGCTACGGACGGCGTAGCGCAGACCTTCGCCGATATCGACGAACTTGCGGCAAAATGCCGCTTCCGCGACTGCCGGCACGAAAACGAGCCAGGATGCGCGGTCCAGGACGCTCTGCTTGCGGGAAGTCTGGACGAGGCGCGCCTGGAAAACCGTCGCAAGCTGGAACGCGAACAAGAGTTTCTGCGGCGCAAGATGGATCCCGAAGCCAGAGAAGAAGCACAGCATAGGATCAAAGTGATGATGCGAGGCGTTCGGCAGAAATACCGGCAGAGGGAAGACGAGGGAAAGCGATGACGGCGTTGCTTCTCGATTTGGCTTTGGCGCGGAAAATAGAGTTGGCGGAAGCGCAAGCGGCGGTGGACGGCGCGGAGGCGCTCGAGCGGCTACGGCCCGAGAGCGGCGCTGCGGTCGAGCGTGTCGCCGGGGGATTCGCCGTGTATTGCGGCGCAAATTCGCCGATCACGCAGGCGGTGGCGCTAGGACTGGATGGCTCCGTCAGCGACGAAGAATTCGACCGGCTGGAGGAGTTTTATCGCAGCCGCGGAGAGCCCGTGCGCGTGGAAACGTGTCCGCTCGCGGACGGTTCTTTGATCGAGCACTTTGGCCGGCGAGGCTACCATGTGACAGAGTTCTCGAACGTCATGGCGCGCCCTCTGGGTAACTCGCATTCGTCGAAGACCTGGCCCGAACCGCCGGCCGGCGTAATCATCGAGAAAATCGCGAAAGAACAGGTCGATTTGTGGACGCTCACGGTAGCGCAGGGGTTCTCGGAGAATTTCCCGGTCACGCAGGAAATTCTTGAGGTCATGAGAATGTTCGCGCTGGGTCAAAATGTGGAATGCTATCTGGCACGCGTTGACGGGGCGGTGGCCGGCGGGGGAACGCTCACGATTCACGACGGCGTCGCGGGGCTATTTGGCGCCAGCACGTTGCCTGCATTTCGCGGTCGCGGCGTGCAAACGGCGCTCCTCCAGACGCGCCTGGCTGGCGCAGTGGCTGCCCGCTGCGATCTAGCGGCGTGCCTCGCGCAACCTGGCAGCGTCTCGCAGCGCAACGTCATGCGCCAGGACTTCTCCGTGCTGTACACGCGCGTCAAATTCGAGCGCGCCTGGCAATAGCAGATGCTCATCTTGTTCGTAGGGGCGCAGCATTCCCTCGAGGCTCAGGATAAAGCTGCGCTCCTGCAAAGAACGGCGTCTGGCGCACTAGCTCCTGCGGGAGCTAGTGCGCCACGCGTTTGTGGATGAAGTCGACGATGGTTTGCGTTGAGGTGCCAGGAAGAAATATTTCCGCGATACCGGCTTTCTTGAGACTCGCGATGTCCGCTTCAGGAATGATGCCGCCAAGAAGCACGATGACGTCATGCATGCCTTTACCGCGAAGGAGCTCCATGAGCTGCGGACAAAGCGTATTGTGTGCGCCCGAGAGAATCGAAAGGCCGATGACGTCGACGTCTTCTTGCACCGCGGCGGAAGCGATCATCTCCGGCGTCTGCCGCAGCCCGGTGTAGATGACTTCCATGCCAGCGTCGCGCAGTGCCCGCGCAATGATTTTCGCGCCGCGATCGTGGCCATCCAGCCCCGGCTTCGCAATCAGCACTCTGATTTTTTTTTCAGGCATAGTCGTGGAGTTGTTTCCGCTTTTTTTCGCGCTCGGTCAAGTGATGGCGATCTCTTCGTAGGTGCCGAAGGTTTCGCGCATGGCGTCGCAGATTTCGCCGAGGGTGGCGTACGACTTTACCGCGTCGAAGATGTAGGGCATCAAATTGTCTTTGCCTTCGGTGGCTTTGCGAAGGGCGTTGAGGCGGCGCGCGACTTCGTCCTTGGAGCGGTCGGCGCGGAGCTTGCTCAGCCGCTCCGCCTGGCGGTGCGCTACCGTCTCATCGATCTGCAGAGTCTCTAGCGGCTTTTCCTGGGATACGTAGTCGTTGACGCCGACGATGATCTTTTCCTTTTTGTCGACGGCCACCTGATAGCGATACGACGCTTCGGAAATTTCGCGTTGTGGGTAGCCGCGCTCGATGGCCGCCACCATGCCGCCGATGGCGTCGATCTTGTCGATATAATCCCACGCGCCGCGCTCGATTTCGTTGGTCAGCGTTTCCAGGAAATACGAACCGCCCAGCGGATCGACGGTGTTGGTGACTCCGGTCTCGTGTGCGATGATTTGCTGCGTGCGCAACGCGATGGTCGCGGCGAATTCTGTGGGCAGGGCCCAAGCCTCGTCCAGCGAATTGGTGTGCAGCGACTGCGTTCCGCCGAGCACCGCTGCAAGCGCCTGGATCGCCGTGCGCACCACGTTGTTGTACGGCTGCTGCGCCGTCAACGAGCATCCGGCCGTTTGCGTATGGAAACGCAACGCCCACGAGCGCGGGTTCTTCGATTTGTAGCGCTCGATCATGGCCTTGTGCCAAATGCGCCGGGCGGCGCGATACTTGGCGATTTCTTCGAAGAAGTCGTTGTGCGCATTGAAGAAAAATGATAGTTGCGGCACGAACTCATCCACGTCCAGGCCGCGCCGCATGCCCCATTCCACGTATTCCATGCCGTCGCGTAGGGTGAACGCCAATTCCTGAATGGCCGTCGAGCCTGCTTCGCGGATGTGGTAGCCGCTGATGGAAATGGTGTTGAACTTCGGCGTGTTCTTGACGCCGAATTCAAACGTGTCGATCACCAGGCGCATCGAAGGTTCCGGCGGATAGATGTATTCCTTCTGCGCGATGTATTCCTTCAGGATGTCGTTTTGCAGCGTCCCGGAAATCTTTTTCCAATCGGCGCCTTGCTTTTCCGCAACGGCCAGGTACATGGCCCAAATGATCGCCGCTGGGGAATTGATGGTCATCGAAGTCGTGACATTCGCCAGCGGAATCTTGTCAAACAGAACTTCCATGTCCGCGAGCGAGCTGATCGCTACGCCGCATTTTCCGACTTCACCCTCGGAAAGCGGGTGATCGGAGTCGTAGCCCATCAATGTCGGCAAATCGAACGCGGTAGAAAGACCCGTTTGGCCCTGTGCGAGGAGATAGCGAAAGCGCTGATTGGTGTCTTCGGCGGTGCCGAAGCCCGCGAATTGGCGCATGGTCCAAAGCCGCCCGCGATGCATGGTGGAGTGGATGCCGCGCGTGTAAGGTGGCTCGCCGGGGTAGCCGAGGTCGCGATCCGGGTCCCAGCCTGCCAGGTCGGCTGGCGTATACAGCCGCTGGATCGGATACCCGGAAATGGTGGTGAATTCAGCCTGGCGCTCGGGGCTTTTTTCGAGTGTTGGACCCAGAGTGTTTTCTTCCCAGGCTTCTTCTTTTGCGGAGGGTTTCCGCCGCGTTGAACCGCTTTCGGCGGGAAGTACGGTGTGACTGGTTCCCTTGGACGGCTCACTCATGGTCCAGTGCTCTCCGGGCGCAAGCCGCTCGCGATTACCAGAACAGGCCAGACGCTCATTTTATGCTATGCGAAAGCCTGGACCAGGGCAAGCATCGCTACTACCTGAAGTGCGCCGTCGCTCGAGATAAAAAGAAAGAGCCGGCCCGGCGTTCGCTGGCGCGCGAGGCGTTTATCGCTGTCCGGTGGTGAAAAGTTTCTCGGTGCCGACGACCTGGCCGTGGAGCGTGCCGGGGATAAGCGTGTCGCGCTCGACCTCGCCGTGCTGGGCGTCAGCGACGGTGACGCGGTTGACCTCCAGAGTACGTCCGACGGCGCGCTCGTAGTTGGCCTTGGCTTCCACCAGATCCGCCAGGGCGCGCAGTTCGGTGCCCTGCGCGGTGATCAGGTCGCGCTGCGTGAGAATGACGTTATAGACCGTGGATGCCCCCAGCTGGTATTTCTTCTGCTCGGCGTCGAAGGTTTGCTTTTGCAGTTCGCGGGCCTTGCTGGCGGCCTGCACGCGCGCGCGATCCTGTTCGAGCGCAATGTAGGTGTTGCGCACATCCAGAAGGGCGCTGTTCTTGAGCTGCTGTCTTTGCGCCTCAATCTGGCGCTGCTGCAGGATGGCACGCTGGTGCGTTGCCTGCGCCGCCCTATTGCGAATCGGGAGTTGGACGTTGAGGGCGACCAGATAGTCCGGAAATTGATTATGAAAAATCTGGCTTTGCGCCGTGCCCAAGCCTTGCTTTGAGAGCCCGGTGACGAGTGTCGTCGTGTTCGGTACAAAAAGTTGTACGGGGGTACCTACCGCGTCGATGACCGTTATCGGCAGTCCGTCGTCGCCTACGATGACGGAACCAGGTCTGGTTACCGTACTTCCAAGTATCGGTGAATTGCCCGCGAGACCTTGGCTCGTATACTGAGCCGTCAGCGTGGCGGTGGGCCGCAGCGCGATGGCCGCTGCGCGCGTATCGATTCCGGCGTTCGTCACGTTGATGTCCTGCTCCAGAAGATCGGGGCGCTTGGTAAAAGCCTCCTTGATGGCCTCTTCAAACGAGGAGGCCTCGATGGCTTCCGGAGGCGTCGGCCGATCCGTCGGAATGATTTCGACATTGATGAGATTCGCCGCCAGCGGATCTTTGCTGATGGCGTTTTTCAAAACTTGTTCGTCCTGGAGCTTGACCGTCTGAGAAACGATGAGGTTCTGCCGGTCCGTAGCCAGCTCGGACTCCGCGCGGGTCACATCGAGCGGCGCCATGGTGCCGATTTGCAATTGTTTCTGGTTGTCGTTGTACAGCTTTTGGGCGACCGTGACGGCTTGCTGCTGCACGTTGACGTTCTCACGCGCAAACGCCAACTCCCAATAGGCGGTGATGGTATTGGTGACCGTGGTGATGGCTTGCTGCGCGACGGTCAGATCGGCGAGTTTCTTGTTGTTTTTGGCGATTACGATGTTTCGCCTGTTCGCGAAGCGGCCAAAACCGTTCAGAAGCTGCTGTGAAAACGACACGGTCAGCAAAGACTGCACGTCGGGATTGAAAAAGTTGATGGCCGAGCTCGATGAAGAGCGCGAATTATCCCAGGTTACGGCCATGGTTGTGCCCGTCGAGAATCCCTGCGAAAACTGGGTGTTGTACGTAGCCGTGTGCGTTTGCAGGGCCGCGGCGCTGGCGGCCGTGCCAACACCGGAGATAAAAGGGTTGTTCACGGGCGTCGAGCGGTGATCGAGCGCAACCGTAGCCGTGAGCGTCGGATCGTAGTTGATAAGCGGAATGTTGGCGTTGGAAAAGCGAATCGCGGCGCCCGTGACTCCTTGCGGAAACGCACCGGACTCTGCGGCCAGAATGTCGGTGTCGCCGAACCAGGTGTTGTACCGCTGCACGACGATGTCCATGCTGTTCTCGAGCGCAAGTTCCACGGCGTCTTGCAGGCTGAGTTCCAGCTTGCCGTCATGGACGAGCTGATCGATGCGCGGAGAGTTCGTCAGCGTGGGCGCAGGAATCAGGATGGGTTTGTAGGGAGCAATCAGATGCGGAAAGGGTCGCGGCGCCTTGGAGTAATTGTATTTCGAGACGCCCAGTGAGACGGGTATCGGCGGGTTTGTGGGCGCCGGCCCATAAGCGGGCGCTGGTGCTGCCGCAGGCGCAGGCGCGGGAGGATTCTGTGCTGGTTCCTGCGCGAAAGCCGGCGAGACGGGGCCCCCGGCGAGCACGCCCGCCAGCAAGGCGGCGATCAGCGGCCGAGCCACTCGCTTTGCGGTCGCAAATGCCGTTGACCGCTTTGCGGTCGCACGTGCCATTGACCGCTCAGCGGCCAGTCGTGACAAGTTCATGGTGTTTTTCACCCCTTGAGTTTTATCCACACTGAAAGTGGGTCATTCACGCTTAACTCTGTACAACGTTCATGGGAGGCACTTTGTTTCATCAAATCGTCGAAAGCAGGGCAGTAGCCAGCGAGAAAACAGCCGGCGAAATGAAGCTCCCACTCTAGCAGGGGCTCGTTTCCTTGACAACGCAACACGCCGCGGCTAGGCTGCTGACGGTTCGACGTTTATGGGCGCCAATCGGTTGGCTGCGTCGGCCCCGGCCAGGCTGGGGTCGCAGCGCGAACCGCTTCGAGCAAACAGAAAGTGATCGCCCAGGCGCCCAGCCGGGGACAAATGCTGTCACGCGAAGAACTATTACGATTGTTCGAGGGCGTCGGCGCCATACGCCACGGGCATTTCGAGTTGAGCAGCGGGCTGCACAGCGGCACCTACGTGCAGTGCGCCCAGGTATTGCAGTACCCGCGTTTCGCTGAAAAGTTGGGTCACGCGCTGGCGATGCTTTTTTCGGATGCGATCATCGGGGCGGTGGTGTCACCGGCGCTCGGCGGCGTCATCATCGGACAAGAAGTTGCCCGCGCGCTGCCGGAGCCCAAGGGTAGCGCCGGTGGCGGAGTTCCTGCCATCTTCGTCGAGCGCGACGCCAGCGGCACGCTGACCTTGCGCCGGGGCTTCTCCTTGCGCCCCGATCAACACGTGCTGGTGATCGAAGACGTCTGGACCACCGGGGGCTCCACTCTGGAAACCATCCAGGTGATCGAAGAGGCCGGGGGCCGCGTTGTCGCTGCGGGCGCGCTGATCGATCGCAGCGGCGGCCAAGTTGAGTTCCCCGTGGAGGCCCAAGCCCTGCTCGATCTGCCCATCGCGAGCTATGCGCCCGAAGACTGCCCGCTCTGCCGCGAAGGCAGCGCCGCGGTCAAGCCCGGAAGCCGCTTCGCGCGCTCCACCCCGTAACGGACTATCTTTCCTTCGGCATGCGCTATTTCAAGCTCACGATCGCCTACGACGGCACCGATTTCCACGGCTGGCAGGTCCAGTCCAATAAGCCCACCATTCAAGGTGAGATCGTCGGCGTCCTGCGGCGTATCACGCAGGAAAGCATCCTTCTTCACGGCGCCGGACGCACCGACGCAGGCGTCCACGCCCTCGGTCAGGTTGCCAGCTTTCAAACGTTGTCGGCTCTCGCGGCCGGCGAATTTCAGCGCGCCTTGAATGCGCTTCTGCCACATGCGATTCGCATCGTCGCCGCCGAAGAAGTGGGCCCGACGTTCCATGCTCGCTATTCCTCGCGGGCCAAGACCTACCGCTACCGCCTCTATCGCGGCAAAGTCGTTCCTCCGGCCCTGTGGCGCTACGTGCTGCACTATCCCTTCCCGCTCAACGAAGACGCCATGCGCGCGGCCGCGTCCCGATACGTCGGCCCGCACGACTTCGCTTCCTTTGCCGCCTCCACCGGCTCCGAGAATGACGACAGGGAGCGCTCGACGGTGCGTGAAATCTACGCCAGTGAACTCGTCAACTCAGCGGATGGCGAGGAACTCACCTTCACCGTGCGCGGCCGTTCCTTCCTGCGCTATATGGTCCGCAAAATGACCGGCACGCTCCTCGACGTCGGCCGTGGCAAACTCACGCCCGACGATATCCAGCGCCTCTATCAACTCAAAGACCGCTCGAAATCCGGACCTACGGTGCCCCCGCAAGGGCTCTGCATGGTGAGCGTCGAGCACGAAGAATCCTGGCGCCTGTAAGCACAACGTATAGAAGAAGTGTCCACATCCACGCCAGAGAATTGCTATCATTCCATCTGACCGCAGCCGGAAGTTTCGCTTCCCGCCCTCTAGCGAAAGCCAGCGCAAGAAATACGGCCTGGCCCGGCGGCATGCGGGAAACATACCGCATCAAAGAAATTGACGCAGGTCGTGAACCGTCTTACAGATGGAGTTCGATCGGCGGCACAGCCGCTGCAAGACCGGAAGTGCTTGAAGTTGCGCCGTGCGAAGGTTTTGAAGCTACTGCCAACTATCGTTGTTGAAGGGTGGAAGCAGCAATGGTCATTCGGGACATCCGCTATTCGGCCAAGCGCAGGTTGATCCGCCATCTATGCTTTTTCGCGGCGGTGCTCGCTGGGCCCGCTCTCACTTGGGCGGACAGCACCGCGTTCGATTTGAAAGGGCCACGCATCGAGATGAAGGTCACGCGCAACGGCAAACCGTTGCCTATCTCCGATGTTCCCAACTTGCAAGCAGGAGACCGCATTTGGATTCATCCCGACTTTCCCGAAGATCAATCCGCGCGCTACTTGCTGATCGTGGCGTTTCTCCGCGGATCGACGAACCCACCCCCGGAGAACTGGTTCACCCGCGCGGAAAGCTGGAACAAGCAAGTACGCCAGGAGGGAATTGTCGTAACGGTTCCGCAGGATGCACAGCAAGCGTTGCTCTTTCTGGCTCCGGAAACTGGCGGAGATTTCGGCACTTTACGGGCCACCGTGCGTGGCAGACCGGGTGTTTTTGTAAGGGCGTCGCAAGACTTGAATCAGGCGGGCCTGGACCGCTCGCGGCTCGAGAAATATCTCGGCGATGTGAAAGCGATTTCGGATGCCGATCCCAAGGCCCTGCGCGAACACTCCGTTCTGCTGGCGCGCACCTTGGGCATCCGTCTGGAGCAACAATGTTTCGATAGGCCCGTCGAGGAGCAAGCATTCTGCCTGACGCAGCACACCGACAATCTGGTCTTGGACGACGGACATAGCCAGTCGATGGTAACCGCGCTCACGTCAGGTCCAAACTCCGACCTGATCGGAGCGGTCAGCGCCACCTCGCTTGCGGGCGGGGGGTTTTACAGTGCTTATGTGGGCGCGGTCGTCGATTTGGCGCGCGTCATGGCCAGCGTTCATACCGCGTCCTACCAGTACATTCCTGCGCTCGCGCTGCCCCAAAAACAGCAAATGAACCTGAAGCTCAACAATCCACCATCGTTTCGCAAGCCGCTGTCCGTGATCGTGGTGGGTTTGCCTGCCGTGGAAGCCGCGCAATTGCCACCGCTTCGTGCGGTGAATCCCGAGCAGGTGTTCTGTCTGCAAAAGTCCTCGCTGGTCTTGCCGGTCGAGGGTGCGCCGCTGGTGTTCTCTGGCGATATCGCTCACGACTTTGTGCTTCGAGTGCAGAGCAAGAATGGAAACGCAATCAATCTTCCCGCAAGGCCCGACGCCGCGAGTGGCGGATTCCAAATCGATACGCACACCGTTGCGGCGGCCAAGCTCGATCCCGAAGTCACCGGTATGTTGCGCGGGTCTTGGGGCTTCGAAGCGTATGAAGGGCCAAATTTCCGTTTGCGGACTTCGCGGCCCGCGCAGTGGTCGATTCCTCCCGTGGAACAAAGCGCCCTCATCGTAGGCAGGGAAGACGCCATCCATCTGCAATCCGAAGGCGCCGTCTGCGTGGATAACGTCAGACTCGAAGACGGCCAGGCCAAAGAGGTAAAGACCATCTGGAAGCTCACCAAGCCGGACGAACTGGAGATAAGAGTCGCGCTGAAAGACCAGCCGGCGGGTGCGATGAAGATGAGGCTACAGCAATTCGGGCTGAGCCAGCCCGACGAACTCCCGTTGCAGGCGTATTCCGAAGCTGCCCACTTGGAAGGCTTCACGATCAACGCCGGTGACCGGCAGGGCGTTCTGAAGGGCACGCGGTTGGATGAAGTGGCTCGCTTTGAGCTGAACGGAATTCACTTTGTGCCCGCCAAATTGGCGCGCGCGAACGAGAAAGATGAGCTGCATTTGGCCGCCGCGGATACTACCCCGGCCACTGCTTTGCAGCCCGAGGAGAGACTCGTGGCACGCGTAGCTCTCAAGGATGGGCGCGTGCTGGAGCTGCCGACAACGGTGGAAGCTCCTAGGCCGAAAGTGACGCTTGTGAGCAAGAGTATCCAACTCAGCTCGACGCCCT
>JBGOVR010000082.1:0-20358 GCA_041478205.1 Candidatus Acidiferrum sp. | reverse complement strand
GGGATTAGCGTGGCGTCTTCGCCTGCGCGGAGTTGTTCGGCGGAGGCACGAGAGGGAGCTGACGGCGGCATGCCGCGGACCACATGCGTGAACTCACCGGGCCGGAGGACAACTTCGCCGGCGATGCGGCTATCCGCACTGCGGACATGGACCAAGCCTTCGCGGCACAGCACATCGGTGGACGCGGGACTTGCGCGCACGCCAAACGCCGTGCCCACGACGCCAGCCACTCCTGCGGGGGTACGCACCTCGAAGTTTCCACCGGGTCTGGTGATGCGTACCGCCGTGGCAAGCATCCGGCCATAGATGAGTTCGAGGGTAGTTTGCTGGCTGCGGGTGTCGTGCTGGAGAATCCGAAGCTGCGCATCCGAGCCGACATTGAGTATGGAGCCATCCGACAGGGCAATGCGGACGCGGCCGCGCGTCTCCGTCTTCACCACATCCCCCCAGAGCAAGACCATCTCTTTGGTGGCGGTCAAGGAGCGTTCTTCGCGCAAGACATGGTCCTTGGGAAGAAGAGCGGTAATTTTGCCGGCCACGCGCCCGAGTCTGGGGGTCTGGTCCTGCGCTTTGGCTGCGAAGGTTAGCAGCAGCGCGGCTAGCAGCAGCCAAAAAACTGCCGGAAGGCATGGCGATCGATATGGCAAGTCCTTGGCTTTGCGAAAGAGTGTCATGCGATAACCGCAATCTGTGAGGATTGCGGGTTTTTGCTTGCCGGGCGAACTCACGCGGCGGACGGTAGCGCAACGGGGGTTGGCGGTCAAGAAGAGTGGAGGGTGCGGAGAGGCGAAGAGGCGAAGAGGCGAAGAGGAGAGAGAAGAGAGATTTCATCGCTAACAAAAACCGTGAGCGATGGGGCGGAGGTCTCATATTCGTTCGAAATGACGGGAAAAAGCGAACACCAAAAGAGCCGATCTAAAGATCGGCCACTACAAAATCGCGGAGCGCCGGGTTGAAACCCGGCGCCTACAGAGAGCCGGCTCGTGATTTACAGGGCGGAGACCATGTGGGCGATGGCGTCGTCGAAGGTGACGCGGCCGTCGAGGTAGGGTTGCCAGAACCTGGTGAGGAGTTTTAGGTAGTCGTCCCAATCGCGTTGATAGAGGCGCTCGCGGATGGCGTAGGGCGTGTATTCGGGGTCCGGGGCGCCGACGGTTTGCCCGGTGAACACGGGCTTGATGACTTCACCGGTGGTGTAGAAGAGCAGGGCGTGCCAGAGGTCGCGGGGGATGGCTTTTTCGCGCTGGCGGCATTCGCGCAGGATGGCTTGCTGCACGGGTTCGGCGATGCCGTGGGAAGCTTCGTGGAAGAGAATTTCCAGGGCGGCGCTGCCCTGGTTTCTGGGATCGGTGCTGGCGATCACTACGCGCAAGGGATCGAGCGTGGTGTAGGCTCCCTGCGAATTCGCGTAGGCGGAGACGTCCACGCGAATTTTTTCTTTGGGCCAGCGGGTTTGATAAATATCGGCGAGGCGCTCGGACAGGCCGAGGCCCTTCTGTCTGACGAGCGGGGCGACTTGGGCGATCCATTTGCGGTTGGCGCGGTCGTGGTCGGGCCATTCGTGAGCGCGATAGACGGGGGCGGCGGCTTCGAGCATCTGCGTGAGTTTGGCAGGCAGGCCGGCATCGCAGGTTTTCAACTTGGTGCCGGAGAGTTCGTCGCAGCCTTCAAAATCGCCGAGCTGGTTTTTGAGGAGGATCATCTCGGTGTTGAAGAGCAGATCTTTGTCGGCGAAGTTGGCGGCGTAGTAGGAGACGGCGGCGTCCCAGGCGAGCTGTTCATTTTTAGTGCGCCGGGTTGGCGCTGCTGCGGGGGGAGGAGTGGCTCTGGTGTCGCGGCGTTGCTTCGCTTGTTGATAGAGGGTGTGGTGGAGGTTGATCCAGAAACCGCTGTGCAATTCGAAGACCGGGAGAGGGCCGTATTGTGTATCGATTTGCGGCTCTGCCAATGCCGATAGCGGGCACAGCAAAGCTGTGTGGAGAAGAAGAAACGCGAGTGGTGCGAGAGTCAGGCGGCGCATGGAGCGAAGTGCCAGATGGTAGCGCCAAGTGCGTCAAGGTACAAATCATGTTGGCATCGGGGTGGCGGAAGAGCGGGGAACTTCCAAAGACTTGGCTTTTTGGGTTGCCGACAGCACACCGTGCTTAAGGAGTGGAAATTAACGGTTGCTCGCGGCGGCTGCCGCCAGCCAGCGATCCAGAATCGCGAGCTGGGTCTCGGGCAGGTCCTTGTGAAACATCACACCCATGCCGAGCCCGGGGCAGACGTACATCACCCGCGCGTGTGAATCGAAAACTTCGTCGCCGCTGCTCAGGCGTACTTGCACTTGTGAGCCAACGGGTATGGGATTGAGCGTGTCGATGTAGCAGCCAGAGCGGCTGACGTCGGAAGAACGAGCGCTCAACACAACGGATTCGGCTAGCTGCTTTACTTCGGCAACGAGGATCAGCGGAAAGCGCGCCGCGCCGCGTCGATCAGCCATTACATCGGGCATTGCAGGTCTCCTTCTGCATTGAGAGACCCGTGGGTCGCGAGCGCTCCGCTTGGCGGAGTGTCGCGGGAGGAGAGATGGCCCCATTGCTATTGTGTGAGCGGGGGCGGCGTGGAGCAAGTACCAGTCGAGTCCTGCCACGCTAATGCGTCAATCACCGCGCGGGAGGGGGTCTTTACTCGACCTTGGGGTCGGCTTCGCTGCCTACAGATCCCCGGCGGTCCGCCCCGTGGAATCCGCCGCTGGCGTCGCGGAAAAAAGAGCGCCGCCCGGTGCGTCCATAGGTCTGGGGAGTCGCGGCCAACTCAAATTTTGCGGGCGCGCCGATGGTGTTGGCACTGGCGATCACGTAGCGGAACCTGTAGCCGTTTTTGGCGCCCGAGGCGGCGTCCGCATCGAGGAGGCCTGCTGCCTCTGGGTTGGCTGCGCCGCGCGCGGGCGGTGCGAGCTTTTCCAGCGAATCGGGTAGCCGCGAATACGTGCGGCGATAAATTTCGACGGCGTCGGCGATTTTCTTCAGGCCGCCGAGGGCTGCGCGCTCGGTGGATTCCATCTCGGCGGCATCCCATTCGATGGCCAGCGAGGGGAGGTCGAGCAGCACGAGTCCGACCGAAAGCAGCTTCCATCCGCCATTTTCGCGGACCAGGCCCATCTTGATGTGCATGACATTTGCGCCGACCGAGTCGGTCGCATCGCGTATTTCCACCGGAAGGAACGCCAGGTTGTCCGTCACTTCGGCGCCTCCGACTTGCATCTCGGCGGCGCCCGCGGGGGTTTCGCAGCGTATCAGCGGGCGCCCCGAAGGACTGGCCACCAGGGATGCCTTGCCGGGCTCGGCCAGCAGCACAAACCTTTTCATCAGCGCCACGCGCGCCGTGGGAGTCAGCCCCGCGAATGTTTCTGCGTTCCGCACGGTCAGAAACTTCGTAAAATCTTTTTGACTCTGCGAACATGCGGCGATCAGCGCGTCCCGCATCGCCGCGCTCGGCCCGCTTACGGCGGTCGCTGGCGCGTCCGCGGCGTTGGCGGGCGGTTTGGAGCTGGACTCCTGGGCGCTGCCGCTGCTTGCGGCTGGCAGCATCACGGCCGCGAAGAGAAGAAGCCGGGCACTTATCGATCTGCTGAGCGCTTGCACGTTAGTCCTTGGCAGCGCTCAGGATTGCCGCCAGATTCTGCGTGAAGCTCGATCGTGGCATCACCTCGTCGCAACCCGCCGCGCGCGCCTGCGCCGCGAGTTCGGTCTGCACGTGAGAAAGAAAGGCCACGACGCGCACGGCGTTTTGTCCGGCGCGGACGCGCTCGATCGCCTGGATTGGCTGGCTTCGCGCGTTCAAGTCCACAATCACTAGCTTCGGCGGGGGCTCCAGCAGAGTCAGCAGCGCGTCGCCGTTGGTTGCCACCTTCAGTTCGACGCCGAGGTGCTTGGCGGTTTCCGCCAGCTTCATCTGAAAAAACAAATCATCCATCAGGGCCACCACTCTTCCCATGCACTCCGCCTCTCTTGCTGTTGTTCCCTTTGCATTATGCGCGGGTTCTTCTTTCCACGCCTCATTCGCGGATACAATACCTTTCGTCGGAGGTGTTTTGTGCAAACCGCTCCTGCCAGCGACATTCGGCCCGCCATGTCCCTGTTAGAAAAGACGCCAGTTCTCCTGGAAACGCTGCTTGGCGATGTGCCTGGGGATCTTTTGCAGTGGAAGCCCGCGCCGGAGCGCTGGTCGATCGCCGAGATCCTCGCGCATGTCTCGGACCTCGAGCAGCTTTATTCGGAGCGCGTGCGGCTCATCCTCACGGAAGAGGCACCGATGCTGAAGAGGTACGACCAGAACGCCGCGTCGGCCGCCGGCGATTATTTGACAGGCTCCGCCGCCGAACATCTCGCGCGCTTCACGGCGCGGCGGCGCGCCACCTTGGCCCTGCTGAAAGGCGCGGCGACCGCAGTTGGTGAACGCACTGGCAAGCATCCCGAACTGGGCATCATCACACTTTCGCAAATGCTCAACGAGCTGGCCTCGCACGATCTTGGGCATTTACGGCAGATCGCCGAGCTTTACCGCGCGCACGCCTTCCACCCCTATTCCGGCCCGTTCCAGAAGTTCTCGAATCCGAAACCGTGAGCGAACATCCCCCGTGAGCGAACATCCGGAAGACGCGCGACTCGCCGCTGCGGGCCCGCGCGACGTCACTCTTTACACCCGCCCGGGCTGTCATCTTTGCGACGAGGCGAAGGCGGCCATTGCGCCGCTGCTCTCCGAGTTTGGCGCTGTACTGCGCGAGGTGAACATCGACGAAGATGCGGCGCTGAAGGAACGCTACGGGTGGGATATTCCGGTGATTTTCATTGGCGCTCGCAAAGCCGCCAAACATCGCGTGGATCCGGCCCAATTCCGCCGCCAGCTTAATGAGGTGTAATCGCTGCCCTTCAGGGCGGCGTTTTCCATTTACATTCCACGGAAAGAGTGCAGAGCTTAGTGGCTGTCTCCGCCGCTGTGCGCACCGACGGTTTTGTCCGGCACGTCGCCCTTACGGCCTTTCACGCGGTCGTACACGGACACTTGGCTCACCGAGCCGAGCGCTTCGTTGTAGAAGGTCGGCACGCCCAGCGCCGTGCGCAGCTCTTCATTGAACTTTCGCAAATTGGAAAGGTGCATTGCCAGGGCGGGGAGCTTCAGCCCGTCATCGGTCAGCAGAAATTTCTGGTAGCCGGCGTCCCACAGCCGCGTGAACTGCCCTTTCACCATGATCGTCGGCAAAATCGTCATCTGATAGTGGTCATCCGACCCTTTGCGGAACTCCGCGCCGCAGCCGTATTTTTCCACGCGCACGACCCCGCGCGTGCTGCCGACCTTAAATCCCAGCGCCGCCAGCCCTTCGATTGCTGTTGGTGAAAACCGGTCTTCCACATTCCACATGGCCTGCTTAGGGTAATGAAAGCGCGCGCGTCTGTAAAGCGCCGCGGCGATCATGAATTTTTTGAATCGCGTAGTGGAGATTTTTGAGGGCATTTCCTGCTTTGATTCACGCAAATGTAACAATTGCTTATACTTCTGTTCATCCGCATCTCTTATCAAGGTGCGGGGTTGTCCACCGCCTACCGACATTGACAAGGCAGATACTCGTTTTGCTCAAGGAGTCTGTGATATATCTCCGCTAACTCTTACTTAGTCGAGGGAAAGATAGGGGTGTACGAAATGTTGAAAGCGCTTCGCTCGCTGATGGTCATCCTCAGTAGCTTTTCCTTGCTTTGTCTGCCTTCTTATGCGCAGCAGACGCTGGGCTCGATTAATGGCACGGTGGCGGATAGCAGCGGTGGTGTGCTCGCTAAAGTGACGGTAAAAGTTCACAGCGTCGATACCAACCTGGAGCAGGTGGCCACGACAAAGGATGACGGCTCCTTTCTCCTCGCCGGTCTGCCGATCGGCAAGTACACGGTTTCTTTTGCGCGCGACGGGTTTAAGACCGAAGTGCACTCCCAGATTATCGTGCAAGGCGGCGTCACCACCACGGTGAATGGCTCACTCCAGCCCGGCGAGGTCACCACGCAGATCACCGTTTCCGGAACGCCTTTGCTGAACCAGACGGACACCACCAACGGCTATACCCTGAATGAAGATTTGATCGAAAACACACCTCTGGGCACCGGCAGCTTCACGCAGTTGGCGCTGCTCAGCCCGGGTGTGAATGCCGACTTTCTCACGGGTTCCGGCACCAACGCCGGATTGGGCAATCAGAACATCTTTGCCAACGGGCAGCGCGACACCAGCAACAGCTTCGTCGTCAACGGCGTGCAGAGCAACAATCTCTTTAACGGCAAGTCCTCAAGCGGGGTCGGGGACAACCGCGCGGTGCTGAATACTGGGGAGAAATTCTCGGCGGTCGGCGGCGAAATTCAGACCAGCACATCGGTTTACAGCGCTATCGGTCAGGCCATGCCTGCGCCTGCTCCGGAGACTCTGGAAGAGGTCCGCGTGAACACCTCGATGTACGATGCCTCCGAGGGTGGTTATAGCGGCGCGCACATTACCATGCAAACGCGCAGCGGCACAAACCAATTACACGGCCAAGTCTACGAATATCACCAGACGGACGCGTGGAACGCCGCACCTTTCTTCTACAATCAGGACCAGACGCTCCGAGACCGGGGTAATACCGTTCCACACCTGAAACGCAACAGCTTCGGCGTGACCATCGGCGGGCCGATCTTCAAGGACAAGTTGTTCTTTTTTGCTTCCTATCAAGGCCAGCGGGTTACGGACCAGGACAGCTCGATCTCGGAGGTAGCGACGCTTCCAGGGCTGACCGACAGCAATCGGGATGCCGCGAGCCTCGCGGCGTTGGCAAATAGCGCGTTCAGCACCACCCTTGCGGCCAGCGACATCAGTCCGGTGGCGCTGAAAATCATGAACCTGAAGCTGCCCAACGGACAGTTCTTCATTCCTTCCGAAGAGCCCACTATCAATCCCGCGCTTGGCTACAACGCCCTCCTCTTCGGGCCCAAAACGACATTCAACGCCGACCAGGTGGCTGGGAATATCGACTACAACTTTAGCGCCAAAGACCGGCTCGCGGGCAAATACTACTTTCAGAATGATCCTACCTTTGCGCCGTTCGCGGTGAGCGATCTGGGAAACTTTCCGCAGCGATTGAGCGCCGGATCGCAAGTGTTTTCTGTGGAAAATACCACTACGATTTCGCCTAACGCCGTGTGGACGCAGCGTTTTGGCTTCATCCGCGAAAGAGCTTTTGGCCACACCACGGATGGATATACCAATAGCGACTACGGAGTGAACATCTTTGGCTTGTCCAACGTGCCCGGCATATCGATCGGCACCCCCAACCCAAACTTCAGCAAAGCCATGAGCATGGGTCCGGCCAGTAACTTCGCGAATGCCGGCATGTTCCAGAACGAATTTGAGGGCTCCACGAAATATTCGTGGAGCGTGGGACGCCACACTCTTGCTTTTGGATTTCAGTGGGATCGCACGCAGTTGAACATCATCAACAAGAACAACCAAACCGCGCTCCTGGACTTTTCTACCTTTGCGGATTTCTTGGCGGGCAACCTCTGCAATCCCACAAACTTCTGCGGCGAAACGGGCGCCTCCGTCTTTGTCAGCGGCGAGACAAATCGATACTTCCGCTCCAACCAGGTCGGCACCTACGCCCAGGACACTTTCCGGCTGAAATCCAATCTGACCATCACCGCGGGCGTGCGCTGGGACTGGGATGGTCCGCTGGTGGAGAAGAATGGTTTGCTCACCAACTTCTACCCGAAGAATTACAGCTATGATGGGACTACCGACACCATCAACAACATCGGCATCGTCGTCGCCGGCAACAATAAGAGCTTTCCGACCAAGGGCGTGAGCGATTCCACCCTCACGGGACGCCAGTGGGGTTTCGCGCCACGCATCGGTGTGGCCTGGACGCCCTCCTTCCTCAAGAACTTCGTGATTCGCACGGGTTTCGGGATGTACTACGACCGGGGCGAATACTTCACCGAGCTTTCACCCAGCGCCGGAGGCGGCTTCAACGGTCCGTTCGGCGTTACCGTCGAGCAGCCTTTCGTCGTGCCGCTGTTTGTGCAACCCGGCGCCTCTTTCGCCGCTCCCTTCGGAAGCACCCAGCCTCCGGCGCCTCCTAAGGATCTTTCGGGCGTCGCATCGCTGATTCCCAATATCTCCCAGCTGATCGCGAATACAACGTCGTTCTGCGCTCCCAGTGGACTCATTTGCGGTCCGCTTCAGTTTGCCGGTTACGATCCCGCCAACAAACTGCCGTACTCGGAAAACTGGGTGCTGGATTTGCAATGGCAGCCGAGAAACGACGTGGTCCTAACGCTGTCCTACGTCGGCAATCACGGCGTTCACGAAGTCATTCCCGTTCCGTTTAACCAGCCGAACATCGCCACACCCAGCAATCCGATCAACGGCCAGATCTATTCGTATGGTTACAATACACCGGGCGTCGCGGCGGAAAGCATCTCCACCCTGGTCGAAGGCTTCGGCTCGGGTAACGTCGACCTCCGCGTTCCGTTCATCGGCTTTGACCCCAATTCGCAGTACGCCAAAGCTGCTGGGATATCCAACTACCACGCCCTGCAATTCAACGTGACCAAACGCGCGAGCCACGGCCTCACCCTTTCCGGCTCCTACACTTGGTCGCATGCCATGGACGAGGAAAGTGGCGAGCAACTCTTCTACAACGGCAATAACCCGCAGAATCTCCGGACCGGTTACGGCAATTCGGATTTCGACCGGCGCCACGTGTTCATCGTGAGCTACCAATATGAGTTGCCTAAGGCGAAAAGCCTCCATGGGTGGCTAGCGCAGGCCGTTAACGGCTGGGGCACCAGTGGACTCATCGCGGCGGAAAGCGGACAGCCCTACAGCGTCATCGATTTCAGCGGCGGCATCGCCAGCCAGTATTTTGGCGGAGGGAATGACTTCATCACCAATCCGCTGGTGCCGATCGGAGGCGTGGGCAGTACGCCGGGCGTCAAACCGGTTGCGCAGGGTTCGCTTGGCGTCGATCCGGGAAAGCAGGTCTTGAACCCAGCAGCGTTCGGGATTCCCTTGCTGTCGCCGGGACAAGGTGGAGTGCCGCCCTGCGACCCCACCACGGGTGCTTGCGACATCTACGAAACGGGTTTTGGCCCCGCCAGCCGTAATATTTTCGTCGGCTCGTTCCAGTCCCGCGTCGACATGGCGGTGTTCAAGAATTTTAAGCTTACCGAGCGCTTCAAACTGCGCTTCGACGCGCAGGCCTTCAACGTTTTCAATCACCCCAGCTTCGACACGCCGAACAACAACGTGGAATTCAATCCATTCTTCGCCAATCCAGCGGACTATGTGGGAACAGGGAAAACGCCGTGCTTTTCGCAAATTACGGGCGTCGGCCTTCAATCTGCCTATGTCTGTCCGCCGGGCGGGCAGCTCGGCATCATCCAGCACACCATCGGCAGTCCGCGCTTCATGCAGATGGCGCTGCACCTGACCTTCTAAACGCGGTTCATCGCTTCTGGCGGCCGGAGCCACCCTTATGGATGGCTCCGGCCTTCTCTTACACTTGAGCAAGCGTCGGCCAGGCCGTTGGCACCTCCAACCCTTGTAAATCGTCCGCTGGCTCCCGCATCCAATATGAGGGTAGAATGGGCTCCCTTTTGGGGGCTGCCGGCCCTGCCGGACGGCGCTGCTGGGCAGCGCCCGGCTTCGCCGATAAGTGCTTGACAAATGGTTACTTATGCGTTATAATGTCGTTGTGGGTGATAGACAGGTCTCTTGGGCAACGCTTTCTACAGACCTGCCACGGTCCGGCCAGACCACAAAGTCCCCTAACCCCTTTAGAATCCGCACTTCCACAAAACGCGCCCGTAACTCCTTTAGAATCCGCACTTCCAAATCTAAAGGACTTAAAGTCCTTTATAATCCGCACTTCCAAAAAAAAGGGGGGGTGGGGTCCCTCCTGTTAACTAGTCGTCGGCCTGGCTCCCAGGAAGGCGGGCTGCCGGGATAGCTATGTCTTCCGCCTGGTACGCCGCTCGCGCTGAGACGCCGGTCGGTTCCGGCCGGGCGGGCCGGTCTGTGCTCGATTGCATCGGGAATACCCCCCTGCTGCGGCTGGAGCGTATCGGGCGGGAATTTCCCAATGTGGAATTCAGCGCCAAGGCTGAGTGGTTCAATCCCGGCGGCTCCGTCAAAGACCGGCCTGCGCTGAGCATGATTCAAGCTGGTCTCGCCAGCGGTGCGCTGCGGACCGGAAAGACGATCGTCGACGCCACCAGCGGCAACACCGGCATCGCGTACGCCATGATCGGCGCCGCCCTGGGCTATTCCGTCACGCTGTGCTTGCCGGACAGCGCTTCGCACGAACGCAAGCGCATCCTCGGCGCCTTTGGCGCAGAGCTGATTATTACTCCGGGCGATGAAGGCACTGACGGCGCGATTCGCCGGGTGCAAGAAGTTGTCGCGGCCGACCCGGAAAAATATTTCTACCCCGATCAATACAGCAACCCGGCGAACTGGCAAGCACACTACCGCACCACCGCGAATGAAATCTGGGAGCAGACCGCCGGGCGCATCACGCATTTCGTCGCGGGCCTCGGCACCAGCGGCACATTTATAGGCACGACGCGCCGGTTGAAAGAGCTCAACCCCGCGATTCGCTGCATCAGCCTGCAACCCAACGCGCCTTTCCACGGACTGGAAGGCTGGAAGCATATGGAGACGGTGATTCGGCCCAAGATCTACGACGACACGCTCGCCGATGAAAATCTTGAAGTCGCGACGGAAGACGCCTATCGCCTGGTGAAACGCATGGCCCGCGAAGAGGGTTTGCTGGTCAGTCCCAGTGCGGCGGCTGCACTGCTTGGCTGCTTCCAAGTCGCAAGAAATATCCCGCGCGAGCAGCATGCGGTCATCGTGACGGTTTTCGCGGATTCCGGCGCAAAATATCTCAGCGAACGTTTTTGGGAAGAGTCCTAGCGATGGCCGCGGCAACCGTTCTCAAGCTCAGTCCGGAGATCGCGGAAAGAATTCGCAAGCACGGCGCGGGAACCTATCCGCACGAATGCTGCGGCGCGCTGCTCGGGCGCGATGCCGACGCTGCGGCCACGAGTTCCTCCGAACCGGATCCATCGCCGCTGCCGCGTGAGATTCTGGAGTTGTTCCCGCTGGTGAACCGCCGCGATGATTCACCACGCAATCGTTTTTCTGTGACCTCGGAAGATGTACTGGCGGCGGAAAAGGCCGCACGCGCCCTCGGCGTCGATGTCGTGGGCTGGTATCATTCGCATCCGGATCATCCGGCGGAGCCCAGCCAGTACGACCGGGATCACGCCTGGCCCTGGTACAGTTACATCATCGTCAGCGTCGCCAACGGCGAGCCGCAGCGGATGACCTCCTGGCGTCTTACCGACGATCGCGCGGGATTCACGCCAGAGGATCTGGAGATTCGCCAGCGCGCCGCGGTTTGATCGACCGTGCTTTGGTTTTGTGAGGAGAACCGACATGGCAGTGAAAGTCATGATACCAACGCCGCTGCGGGTATACGCCGGGAAGCGCGATTCCGCGGAGTTCAACGCGGCCACTGTCGGGGAAGCGCTCGGCCACCTGACGTCGCAATTCGCCGATCTGCGCAAGCACCTTTTTACCGAAGACGGCAAACTTCGCAGCTTCGTGAACGTCTACGTCAATGACGAAGACATTCGCTATCTCGCGAAAGAGAACACGCCGACTAAGGACGGCGACACGATTAGTATCGTCCCGTCGATCGCCGGGGGTTGAACCTTCGCCGGCGCGCGGGTTTTTTGCGCGATGCATCCATCTTCGTTGTCGTTCATCTAATGGGGTTACGCTCCCGAAGGAGCAGAGGAATCGCAATGGCCACCAAAGTTCAGCCGCAAACCGGACAGCCCGGCGCGACACCGGGCTCGGGCAACGTAGCCACTACCCTTACGAATGAAGAGATCCTGCGCTACAGCCGCCATCTCATCATGCCGGAGGTTGGCATGGAGGGGCAGCTCAAGCTCAAGAACGCGAAAGTGCTGCTCATCGGCACCGGCGGACTGGGCGCGCCGCTCGGACTTTACCTGGCAGCCGCGGGCGTTGGCAGGCTCGGCCTCGTGGATTTCGATGTCGTGGACTTCACCAATCTTCAGCGACAGGTCACGTTTGGCTCCGACGACGTGGGCAAGCCCAAAGCCGAAGCGGCGCGCGCGCGTCTTTCCAATCTGAATCCGGACATCCAGATCGAAACGTTCGAGACCAAGCTCACCAGCGACAACGCGCTCGAGCTCTTCAAGGACTTCGATGTCATCGTCGATGGCACGGACAATTTCCCCACGCGCTATCTCGTTAACGATGCTTGCATTCTTCTCGGTAAGCCCAACGTTTACGGCTCGATTTTCCGCTTCGAGGGACAGGCTACCGTATTCGGCATGCCGGACGGACCCTGCTACCGCTGCCTTTATCCCGAACCGCCTCCGCCGGGTCTCGTCCCGTCGTGCGCGGAAGGCGGCGTCCTCGGCGTTCTTCCTGGCATCGTCGGCTCGATTCAGGCGATGGAGACGATCAAGCTGCTCCTAGGCCGCGGCGAAAGCCTCGTTGGCCGCTTGCTGCTCTTCGACGCTCTCGCCATGAAGTTCCGCGAGCTGAAGCTGCGCAAAAATCCGAACTGCCCGGTCTGCGGCGAGCATCCGACCATCACCAAGTTGATCGACTACTACGAATTCTGCGGCGTTCGCGGCGAAGAAGCGCCCGGCCCCAACGTGCAGGTTCCGGAGATCACACCGCGCGAGCTGAAGTCGCGGCTCGACCGCGGCGACGATCTCTACATTCTGGACGTGCGCGAGCCTCACGAATATCAGATCTGCAATCTCAAAGGGCACCTGCTCCCGCTCGGAGAGCTCCCTCGCCGCGTTCACGAGCTGGACTCCTCGCGTGAAATCGTTGCGCATTGCCGCAGCGGCAAACGTTCCGCCGAAGCCGTCGATTTTCTACGCAAGGCCGGCTTCCGCAAGATCCTCAATCTCAAGGGAGGAATCCTGGCCTGGTCCGACGAGGTCGATCCCTCCGTTCCCAAGTACTGACCCTGCGCACCCCAAGAGCATAGAGCCGGTCGCCACGCGGGGACCGGCTCTTTCTTTTGTTCGCGATGCGGTATGATCGGGAATCGGATTTGTAGAGGACTTCCAGGAGAGCAAATGGCGGCAACTAAGATCACCGTGAACCACAATGGCTCGATTCGCGTCGAGGGCGATTTCGAGATCGTCGACCCGGAGGGCCGCCCCTTTGGCTTGGCGGGCCGCACGACCATCGGTCTCTGCCGCTGCGGCCATTCCGCCAATAAGCCCTTTTGCGATGGGTCTCACAAGGCATGCAATTTCGCCGATAGCGTATCAGCCCGCGAACTCCCCCCTCCCAAGCCCAAAATGTAACTCGGTCATTCCCGCATTGGGATGAGACAGTCTCATCGTGAGACGCGTACCGGTGTCTCATTTGCATGGCACTTTTCTTTACCTAAGTGTCTAAAATTGAATTAGATAGCTAGGCATTTCTGAGGATTCTCTCATCTCTGCACGCGTCTCGCCCATTGCAGGCCCTTTCTTGCATTCCCCCACGGCCGCAATAAATCCCTAAAGTTCAACAGCTTACAGACCGATATTTTCCGTTAGAAAAGGACTTGAACTTGCAATCCACGGGAGTTGTCAGTCTTTCGTCGGCATTTGGGGGGTTTCGTGGGCGGTTGGGGCAAGATCATCGGGTTTCTCGGGGTTGGCGCTCCCACGAGCGCACCTGGCGTTTCCCGCTCGGTCATCGCCTCGAGTGTTGCCGGTTTGGCCGCCACGTTGAGAAAGGGGAGTTCGCGCGCCTTCGTCGCGTCCTGCGCAGCTCTCGCCGTGCTGTTCGTTGGAGTCATTTTCTATCTTCGCTACGCGGGTATTTCCGGCACTCCGCAAACCTATCTATATCTTGAGGTAGGCGGCACGCTGATCAGTTTCTGCTACGCGGCTAACGCGCTCGTGCGTTTCCGCGGAACGCACGATCGCACCGCTTTGATTCTCGCTTTTGGTTTTGTCATCTCTGGAATCATTGAGACGGTTGGCTATTTCCGCTTGGACGATCAGATCCAGGCCGGCAACGCCGCTCTGACCAGCATCCCCATGGGTTGGATGGTCGGCCGCACGTTGCTGGCCGTCATGCTGCTCGCCGCCATCGGTGTGGATCGTTACATGCCGACGGCGCGCCAGCCCAGCCGCGAGACCGCCGGTGCGTTGCTGGTTGTTTTGATCGCTGCCTATCTCACGAGCGCCGCGTTCCTTGCTGCGCCTGCCGCGCCCGTTTCGCACGCCGCTAAGATTCTGTCTCGTCCATGGGATCTGCTTCCCGGGGTGTTGTTCCTTTTCGCCGCCATTAGTTTTCGCAAGCACTTGATCAACGACAAGAGCAGGAAGACCGCCGCCAGCCTGTACGACTATTCGCTCTTTGGCGTCGCCTCGCTCAACTTTATTTGCCACGCCGCCGCTACTTTTTCACAACAGCTCTTCGATGGTCCGTTCTTCGTCGCCGAGCTGTGCAAGACGGCGAGCTACGTGGTCATTCTTTGCGGCGCGCTGCTGGAACAAGCGCGGCTGTTCGAGCAGGTTCGTTCGATGGCTGTCAGCGATTCGCTCACCGGCCTGGCCAACTACCGGCGTCTCATCAGCGTTCTTGAAACCGAACTGGACCGCTCACGCCGCACGCTGAGGCCCTTCAGCGTCGTGCTGCTGGACATGGATGGTCTCAAGGCCATCAACGATCAATTCGGGCACCTCACCGGCAGCCGCGCGCTGGTGCGTCTCGGCAAGATTCTCGCCAACCACTCTCGCGCGATCGATACGTCGGCGCGTTACGGAGGCGATGAATTCGCCCTGGTTCTGCCCGAGGCGGGACGTGATGTGGCCGCCCGCGTCGTTTCGCGCATCCGCGAGCGTCTTTCCGCGGAAACCGAAGCGCCGACTCTTTCCGTGAGCGCCGGCGTTGCGGCGTTCCCCGAAGATGGGGACACGGCGGAAAAACTTCTTGGCGCCGCCGACCGTGCGCTTTACGGCATGAAGAACCGCGGCACCAGCATTCAAAATCTAACGCGCATCGCCGCGTGCTTGTGAGGATGGAAAACGATCATGCCTCTCAGGCCCAGGAGCACCTTCACCTTTCATCGCGCCGAACGGCGTATCCCGATGGAGATCCCCGTCGTGCTCGACGGCCATCGCCAGACGCCCGGTGTGGAATCCACTTTTACGGAAAATGTCAGTGCGCGGGGTGCTCGCGTCGTCAGTGTCCGCCGGTGGGACAAAGGCGAGCCCCTGACGTTCGCGTCGCGCACTGGAGAGTTTCGCTCCCTGGCTCGAGTGGCTTACTGCCAAGCTCTGCATGGCGACGGCTATGCAGTTGGCGTGGAGTTCCTCGATCCAACAGGGCGATGGGTTGTTCAATCATAGAGAAAGCTCGGCCCAACGGACGGGCGGATAGGAGGGGAACGTCTGGAACAGAAGACAAATAACTGGTGCAAAAACAAATAAATATAGGAGTTGAAGCGCCGAGCGGAAAGAGAAGGCCATTCGGCGCTTCATTCTTTTTACGCCTGGATATTTCCAATCATCGCCGCCATTTCGGAGATTCATCCTCCTGCTGCGTGTCTCACAATCCCGCTAGCTGCAGCTCGGTGTCGGCATTTCTCCAGCTCGTGTCGAACTGTTTCTCCACCCATGCCGCATCCGCGTCTTTTTGCTGCGCTTTGAGGCTGTGCATCAGACCGAAAAGCGAGCGCGGGTTTCGCGGATTTCTCTTTAGGTCTTCGCGGAAAACCTGCTCCGCGTCCGTGGGCTTTCCTGCCGCGAGTAGCGCAGCGCCCAGTGATTCTCTTACCGGGTAATACCAGTCCGGCGGTTCGTCGTAATTCAGCGCGTCCTGCATTTCCACCGCGGCTCGCCAATGAGTGATGGCTGCGTCCTTGTTGCCGGCGGCCATGGCGATCCTCGCGTCCAGGATGTGGGTGGCCATGCCCAGCACATCCTTGGCGGTATTGAACTCACCGAAATTCGCGTCGGCCGGGAAAGCTTTGACCTCCGCGGCGAACTGTTCGCGCTCACCCACGGCTTTCTCTTTTTCGCCGCGCGCGGCGAAAGCCAACGTACGCACGTAGTGCCACATCACGTGTGTGCCTGGTAGCTCCTTGGCAGGCTCCGGCGTCGCCAGGATGACATCCCATTTTCCGAATCGTGCGTCCACCCACAACGGCGTCAGGATGAAACTGTCCAACATCGGAATCATCTTCGTGTGGGGCAGGAGGCGCGTAGCAAGCCCATCCGCCGCCGCCTTCGCTTCGATATATTGTCCTTCCATGGACGCGGCCGCAGCCAGGAAGTGCTCGTTGTGGCTGTGGTACATCAAGTCATACATGCTGCCTTCTTGATCGGCCTTTCGCGCATAGGCCCTGTCGACTTTCGCGGCCTCCGCATTGTTCTTGACCGCGTCGGCATAATCGCCCGTGCGGATGTAAATGTGCGCGGGCATGTGCACCAGGTGCCCGGCTTGCGGAACCATGGTGTCCAGCCGCCGCGCGCTCGGCAAGGCGCGCTCCGGATGCGGCGAGGCTTCTACGGCGTGAATGTAAAAATGATTTGCGCCGGCGTGGTTGGGGTCGCGCGCCAGCACCGACTCCAGAACACGCACGATTTCTTCCATGTTTTCCGCCGGCGTGCCCTCATGGGTCCAGAGCTTCCATGGATTCAAGTCCATCAGGCTTTCGGCGTACAACGTTGCCGCGTCCAGATCGTCGGGGTATTTGTCCGAGAGCGACTTCATCGCCGCCGCATAATCACGCGCCAGCTTCTTGTAGTCCGGGCTCTTTTCGCCTGAATAGCGCAGCGCCAGCGCCGCTACATAGTCGCGCTCCGCTTGCGGCGCATGCTCGGCGACAGCCTTGGCTTTCTGGATAGTCTCGTACGCCAGCTTTTCCCGCTCTGCGTCGACATCGCTGTTGTAATTTGGCCCGACGGCCAGCGCGATTCCCCAGAGCGGCATCGGGGAAGCGGGATCGAGTTCCGCCGCCCGTTGAAACGCGCGCCCGGCCTCTTCGTGATTGAAGCCGTAGATAAAAGTCACGCCTTGGTCGAAATAGTCCTGCGCCACTTTGCTTTTGGTCTCGATCGTATGATGCTGCCGTCCGATCGCCGTCAAGGAGAGATCCGGCGGACGTTCCGCAGGCTTCTGTTTCTGCGCCGCGACGCTTGAGCTGCAGATTGCGGCAAGAATCAGAGCTATTGAGAGCGTGCGCATTGTTTGACCTCGCTCGAAATCGAGGATAGGACTGGCCGGTCTAAAGACCGGCCACTACGTTGGGCGATTGCGGGCAGTATAGCTCACACGATTCCTCTCGCAAGAGTTCTGTATACTTGGATCATTCTTTCGACCATTGTCTCCGCCGAAAAGTTTTCCTCGACGCGCCGGCGTCCTGCTGCCCCCAACTTTTTGGCGTAAGGCGGGTCCCGCAAGATGGTTGCGGTTGCGCCTTGCAGGGCCGGCACGTTTGCCGCTTCCACCAGCAGCCCGTTTTTGCCGTGCTCGATGATTTCGCCGAGCGCGCCACGATGAAAGGCGATGGACGGGATCTCGTAGGCCATGGCCGCCAGCAGGGAATTATTCAGGGCCTCGAAGAACGACGGCAGCAGAAACACGTCCAGCGCCGCGTACACGCTTTCTACATCCTTCACAAATCCGGCCAGAATCACCGCATCCGTGACATTCAGTTCGTGTGCCAGGGCTTCCAGTTGTGCCCGGCATGGTCCGTCGCCGGCCAGCAGCAATTTGGCTACGGGAAACTCTTTGCGTATTTCCGCGAGCGTGCGGATCAGCCATTCCTGCCCCTTGTCCGGCAGCAATACGCCGACGCAGCCCAGCAAAGGTGCCTCGCCGGAAATTCCCCAACGCCTTCGCGCGACTTGTCTCTGTTCTGGCGTGAATCGCGGAGGAATTTCGGCGCCCTCATGTACCACGTTCAACTTTTCCCGCGGGGCGCCGGATGCCGCCGCTTGCTCCGCTACCCAATTCGAATTGGCAACGATTCGCGATGCCGCTTGGTACCGCGCCCGCGCCAGCCGGCTCTTTCCGATCGGATAGCCGACGCGTCGCGAAATCACACACGGCACGCGTCTGTGCGCTCTTGCGAGCCACGCCGCCGTTACCGCGTGTGCCTCATTGGCATGCACTAGGTCGAATCGTCCGCTCCGCAGCAACTCCCGGATTTTCCACGCCGCCGGCAAGCGCAGCATTCCCCGCGAAACGAAGTGCACGGGCACACCGCTCGCCGCAGCGCGTTCGCCCAGCGCCGATTCCTCCGCCGCCACGAGTTCCGCCTGGTGACCGCGCGCGCGCAAGCCCTTGAGCAACAGCAGCGCCTGATTCTGCCCGCCGCGCCAGGCCGTCTCCAGGTCGACCAGCAGAGGTCTCACGACCCCGCCCGCGCTTTCCCGCTGGTGGCCGCAACCAATTTGCCCACCTTCGCGTATTTCAATCGCACCGAGCGCGCCGCCATCTGCGCGATCAACGCGCCCCGGTAGCCATCCAGAAATCCGCCGCGCAAAACAAAATTCTGAAACCAGCTCCACGGTGTGGCCAACCACATCGCGCCGCGCCACTGGCGTTTTCCTTGCCCAAACATCTGCTGCGCCGCCAGCGTGGTGTAGCGCTCCACGTTGGCCTCGTGTTCAGCGAACGAACGAACCGTGTAGTGCAGCAAGTCTCCGCTCAGCCGTCCGGGTTTCCCTTCGAATCGCAGCGATTCGTGGATAGTTCCCGAAAATTCCGCCGAGTCGCGCCGGTACAGCCGCCGCTGAAAATCGGGATACCAGCCGGAGTGCCTGATCCACGCGCCTAGATACCAGGTCCGCCGTGCCATTTCACACACGCAAAATTCCGGCGTGTGTTTTTTCCACGCCAAAAGCGAGGTCTGCAGCGGGCTGCTCAGCTCTTCGTCCGCGTCCATCGAAAGAATCCAGTCGTTGCCCGCGCACTCCGCGGCAAAATTCTTCTGGTCCGCATAGTTCGTCCACGCGCGAGAGAAAAATGCCGCTCCCTGTTGTCGCGCGATCTCCTCGGTGCGGTCCGTGCTGCCCGAATCCACCACCACGATTTCATCCGCGATCGTAGCAAGCGAGGCCAGCGCGCGCGGCAGGTTCTCTTCTTCATTGAGCGTGATAAGGCAGGCAGAGACGCGGTTCATCGGCGGTGGAAGGCAAGCTATAAATCTGCCGTCAGTATCTCACAATCACCACATACTCGAGTTCGGTGACGAAGATAAATGGCGGGTTCGTGCAAGCTTGGCAAAGCGATGTCACTTGGGTTGGAAGCTGATGCGTAGGAGGCTCTCGCCGATGCGGAACTCCGCGCCGTTTAGCAGCATGGCCGCGCGGACGCGTTCCTCTTCATAGAACGTGCCGTTGGTCGAATCGAGGTCCCTCAGGTTCACGTAACCCTCGCGGATCTCCAGGACGCAATGGTGGCGCGAAATTTCTTGATCCGGCAAAGCGATGTCCGCACCTTCGCGCCCGAGCACCACGCGAGGCTTGGACAGTCGATGCACCGCGCCTTTTCCCGGCCCGGAAATAACCGTGAGAATCACATTTTTCATCGGGAGAAGCTTGGAACTGTCGTCCTCCTCGAGAAGGTCTAGCTTCGAGCCCGCCCCATCGCCGCGGGCGAAAGAAGGCAGCGGAGAAATCACCATGGTGGCATCCGGGTGCCGCCTGGTGTCGACCACCGTCGGTTGTCCGCACTTCGAGCATTGGAATTGCACCTTCGGGTGGGCGGTGACCTCAGCATCTCTCAGCACATGTTTCGTGCCGCAGTGCGTGCAAGCTACTTGCATGGCTTGAAGTTACCATGTTGACAGAGAGACGCGAGATGCCCGGCGGGCCAGCTTTGCCGCAACGGTAACTGCAACAGGGGTGCAACCCGTTCGCGCCGCGCCACGTGCAGCCGCCCCCTTGCATGTTGTGCTACGATTGCAGATTCCATATCAACCAGGAGAACGCGCTTTGGCAGAGCATATTTCGCGCAAAGAACTGAAGAAAGACAAAATCCACGACGCCATCGAGCACAGCGCCGAGGCCGTCTATTCCCACAAGCAGATGACGCTCGTCGTCCTGCTCGTCGTGCTGGCCGTGGTCGTGGCATACGGTGGTTGGACGATCTACAACGACCGGCAGACCGCGGCGGCCTCCGTGGCTTTCGACACGGCCATGAAAGCCTATGGCGGCCGCATCGGCGGCGCGCCCGATCCCGCGGAACCCAGCGATGTCAGCTATGCGGACGAGGCTACTCGCTCGT
>JBGOVR010000185.1:0-8345 GCA_041478205.1 Candidatus Acidiferrum sp. | reverse complement strand
TGAACGCCTAGCGTGCCCGTTTTCCGCCCTACGCTACTGTCCCCATCGATTAACACTTCCTTGCAGCTCCCTGGCATCAGCGAAGGATTGACCGCAAATTGCAGCGATCCCTCCACAAAGGTAGTGTTGGGATAGGCATCCTCGGGAATGACCACCGTGGCCAACAGCACCGCCTCCGGCTGTTCGTCCGCCAGTTCCTCCTGACTCTTGACGCCTGAAATCGGTTCTTCCGGCTCTCCCTCCTCCAGCGCGTAGTTTCGCGGATACCGGAACGAAACCCCATACTCCGGGTCGTTATAAACGGAAAACGAGGCTTCCCGAGGCGTCGCCTTCGCAGCCCGTTGCGCCTGACTGATCGCCGACGATGATGCGCTTCGCACGTTCTTCCCCGGCGAAGCCGCCCTCCCGGAGCAACCTGCCAACCCAGCGCCATTCACCGCAAACACAAGCACAAGTAGGATGAAGCCTTTCCACTGGACCATCGCCGCCTCCCAGGTCACCGGACTCTTCACAAGGCAAGAATGCAGGTAGGCAGCCATCCCATAAGTTATTGATGGCAAATGGGTTAAATGAATGCCAGGTCCAGAAAAGCGTGTTGCCGGCCGCACACTCTGTGTCACGCCGCCCCGTGGTCCCGTTCCGCGAAACGAGCAACGCCGCTGGAGGTGCCGTGAACACCAGCGTTGACTCCGGACGCTTTTGGTTCAAGATCAAACCGCAAGCCAGCGAAAGTGAATCTTGGAGCAAAGCAAAAAATGAGCCCCAGCCCTGAACCCGATCGCGAAACCCACTGGAACATGCTGAAGACGGCCATTGAGGAAGCCCGCCAGGGCCTGGCCGAGGGCGGCATCCCCATCGGCGCCGCCCTCTTCGATCGCCACGGCGAGCTGCTTGGCCGCGGGCACAATCGCCGCGTCCAGGAAAACGATCCGTCCGTGCACGGCGAAACCGACGCCTTCCGCAAGGCCGGCCGGCAGCGCAGCTACCGCGACAAAATCATGGTCACCACGCTCGCTCCCTGCTGGTATTGCAGCGGTCTCGTCCGCCAATTCGGAATCGGCACCGTCGTCCTCGGCGAGTCCGTCAACTTCCGCGGTGGCATCGATTGGCTGCGCGAGCACGGCGTCACAGTGATCGATCTCCGCTCCGACGAATGCGTGCAAATGCTCGCAAACTACATCGCTGCGAATCCCGCCGTGTGGCACGAAGACATCGGCGAAGAGTGAGGTAAACTCGACGGGCGGCTCCGGAAGAGGCAGCGTGTCCGACCCACAGCTCGAATACTCCAAGCGGCTCGAAACCTATCTAGCCCTCGTTGCGGCGAAAAACCGCATTCATATCCGTGTTGGAAATTCCAAATTAGCCGTTGTTGCCGCGGGCTTGGTGCTCGCCTGGCTTGCTCTCGCAAAGCACGCGCTGCCTTCCTACTGGTTGCTCGTTTCCATCGGCCTGTACGCCGTTCTCGCGATTCTTCACGAGCGCACCATTCGCGCGCGCTCTCGCGCGGAGACCGCCGCCACGTTTTATCGCAAGGGCATCGCGCGCATCGAAGACCGCTGGCCCGGCACGGGACAGCCGGGAGACCGCTTCCGCGACGAGCACCATGTCTACGCGGACGATCTCGACCTCTTCGGACGCGGCTGCCTGTTCGAACTGCTCTCCACGGCGCGATTGCCCATGGGAGAAAACTGGCTCGCGAAATGGCTCCGCGTTCCATCTCCGAAACCCGCCATTCTCGAACGCCAGAGTTTGCTCGCCGAGCTCCGCGGCAAACTCAATCTGCACCGCGATTTGGCGGTCACCGGCGAAGAATTGCGCGCCCGCCTGAATCCCGAATCGCTCACCAGTTGGGCCGAGGGCAAGCCCGTTCTTCCGGCTGGCGCGTGGCGCGCCGCGGCTGCCTTGCTGGCGATTGCCGCGGCCATCGCCTTTGCGTTTTATTTTTCCACGCAAATGTATTGGCCGTTCCTCGCCGTCCTGATGGTGGAATTGCTCGTCCGCCGTTGGCTGGTACGGCGCGCGGAAGCGCTCATCGAGGGATTGCATTGCAATGCGGAAGGGCTCGTGCTCTTCGCGGAGATTCTGCAACGCTTCGAGCAGGAGCCCTTCGCTTCGCCGCGCTTGCAGGGCTTCGCCGCGGAGCTCCAGCGTGGCGGAGCGCCGGCTTCGCAGTTGATCCGCAAACTCGCGCGCATCGTTTATTGGATCGACGCGCACCACAGTCTTCTCGCGCACATCGCCGAGCTGCCGCTGCTCTACACCGTGCAAGTCGGATTCGCCGCGGAGTCTTGGCGCCGCAGCTGGGGCTCCCGAATGCGCGCGTGGGTGGACATCGCGGGAGAAATGGAAGCGCTGATTTCCCTGGCGACCTATTCCTTCGAGCATCCGAGTGATCCGTTCCCAGAGTTTGTGGAGCCACAAAACTCCCAAGCATATTTCGATGGCGAAGATCTCGGCCATCCGCTGCTTCCCGCAGCCAAGTGCGTCCGCAACTCCGTGCGCTTGGACAAAGACGTTCGCGTGCTCCTGGTGAGCGGCTCGAATATGTCCGGCAAGAGCACGCTGCTGCGCGTCGTGGGCGTCAACACCGTTCTCGCCATGGCTGGCGCGCCGGTCCGCGCGAAGTCGCTCCACCTGACTCCGCTCACGATAGGAACGCGCATTCGCAGCACCGATTCGCTTCAGGAAGGCCGGTCCACCTTTTACACCGAAATCTTGCACCTCCGTCGCGTCTTCGACCTGACGAAAGAAGCGGAGCCGCTGCTGTTCTTGTTCGACGAATTGCTCGAGGGCACCAATTCCAAGGACCGCCGGATCGGCGCCGAGAGCCTGATTCGCCATCTATTGGAGCGCCGCGCCATCGGTATGGTAACCACCCACGACCTGGCCCTGACCGCGATTACCGCCGCGCTGAGCCATTCCATGCGCAACGTCCATCTCGAGGACCAGATCGAGGACGGCCAGATGAAGTTCGACTACAAGCTGCGCGACGGCGTGGTGGCGAAGAGCAACGCGCTTGAGCTGATGCGCCTGATTGGCCTGGAAATGTAAATCCGCGTTGCCAGGATTCAGAAGCAGCTAAAAGCCTCCGGGGCATCTGTAGTGGCCGGTCTTTAGACTGGCCACTCCTGTGTTTTTAACCGCTCTATTCTCATTCCGTCCCGTAGAGAATCCTTTTTCAGCAACGCGTTAGAAACAACGCTTGACGCGGAAGCGCATCGCCAATTTGCCCTGTCGTATAGTTGTTGCGTGAGACCCCGATTCGCGAATTCATTCCGAATTTCTCCGGCAAACTGCATCACGTCGTGTGTTGCGGTGTGTGTGATCGTTCTCACTGTGGTGGCTCCCGCCGCCTCTGGGCAAAGTAAGCGCCACGCACAGCGTAAGCCGCCCGCAACTCCCGCCAGCAAGTACGACTGCGGCCAAGGCGTAGAACTGCGCCTGAGCGCGCCGGAATCCAGCCAAGGCAGTCTGCTCTTGGCGGAGCTGCGCAGCGCCAAACCCGTCACGGAAATTGCAGCCACGTGGAACGAAAAGGAAATCCCGTTCTGGCAGGACGATACCCCCGCGCCAAAGGGGTTGGGCCTCCACCGCGCCCTCCTGGGAGTCGATCTGGAAAAGCCAGCCGGGAAGTACGGCTTCGCCGTCTCCGCGAAGGCCGAAGGCGGTGATCCCGTCCGCTGTACCGCCGCCATCACCGTCAGGGCAGGGAAGTTCGCGACGGAAAAGTTGAAGGTCGCGCCGAATTTCGTGGAACCCAATCCGGAGCAGCTCGCTCGCGCGGAAGCAGAACGCAAGCGCCTACGGGAGATTTTTGCCACGGTAACGCCGGAGAAGCTGTGGCAGGGCGCGTTTCGCGTGCCGCTCGATGGCGTGACGACCGGAGGAAACTTCGGCAAGCGCCGAGTCCTAAACGGCCAACCAGGTTCCCCGCACAGCGGCGTCGATTTTCCCGCTTTGACGGGCACGCCGGTGCACGCCGCACAGCGCGGCCGCGTGGTCCTCGCCGAGCCGCTGTATTTCTCCGGGAACACGGTGGTCGTCGATCATGGCCTGGGCGTGTACACCTTGTATGCCCATTTTTCGGAGACCGGCGTACAGCCCGGCGACCTGGTTGAAACCGGAGCGCTGCTCGGGAAGGTAGGTGCCACTGGCCGCGTCACTGGCCCCCACCTCCATTGGGGTCTGACCGTAAACCGCGCGCGAGTGAATGCGCTGCAGATTGTGGCGCTACTGGGACGTTGAAATCTTCGGGGCATAACCTTTTGCGGTACGGTACGTCATAGTTACCGGCGCGTGATAGAATCCGCGCAGGCACACGCTGATGGCAGAAAATGAAGCCCCGAAAGAAAGAACAGCCGTGTTACACCCCCGCATTGGAGGAGACGATGAAAAAGAACAGAAGCCTGCATAGAGTTTTGTGGGTTGCATTGACAACTCTTGGTGTTGTTCTCTTCGCTGCATTTCCATCGCTGCTCGGGGGACAGAATGTGGACTTGCCATTCCAATCGGACCCCGCCCTACGTGCCCTTATCTCGCAACGGAACGATTTGCAAATGTTCAGTCTCGGCCCTTTCGATTTCGCAGACCAACTGACTTCTCCAGACGCTGACGCGCTCCGTATGTTAAACGAATGGGCATCTAGTGGCGCTGATAGACTCCGGGCAATAACCGATCTACTTTCCGTGTACGATAATATGCAGTGCGAGGCGGACCGTGCGATGTTGAAACCCCTCCTCGAAGACCGACTCCATTTGTATTCTCGCCTCCTCAACCTAAACGCGGAGGGCGCGGCCATGCCGCTGAGCATTATCAAGCTGCCAGCAAACACGAAGAAGGCCCTGAAACTGCGAGATGACTTGAAAACCGCGAAAAATGAACTAGATGCAATTGCGGCTTCATTGAAATGATCACTCGGGAGATGAGGCTATAAAGGCCTAGAAGCTTGCTTCGCCCTCGTAGATTTCCAGGATTTGCAAGACTCGCCGCCCGAACATTCCTCGCAGCAGGATGTTGGCGTCCAGAACCAGGCCCTTGCGCGCATTCACTTCCGCCCGCCAGCGCGCCACCGCTTGAAGTCTTGGAGAATCTCCTCTTCGGAAATACCTGCAGCCGTCAGCATCTCTTGTACCCGGGCAGCCGCTTGCTTAAGTGCCGCCCGCTCGGCCTCGGTGCGCTTGCGCCGCGCGGGAATGTAATATCCCACCGTGTCTCCGTGCCGGGTGATGGCCACCGGCACTTCAGACTCCAGCAGATAGCTCGCAAGTTTCTCGCGGAACTCCCGAATGCCGACCTTCAGCGTTTCCATGAGCAGCCTCCCGGTGTACCGCTATGTACACAATTTTACTCCTTTGCGCCCCACCCCGCAAGTCCCTTTTGCCAACCCACACAAACGCAACAAGTTAAACGCACAAAAGTATTCGAATACCATTGCATTATATTATTCTATTGACAAACTAGGCCTTTTCGGTTATACTTGCTTCGCCTTTAAGGGAGGAAGGGCAGGAAGGTGCTCCCTTGTTCGCGCAATGCCCCGGTTTTCATTACCTCGTTACTTCCTTACTTCCCTGTCTCAACGCTTCTCCTCTGACCCTCTGCGTACTCGGTGCGCTCTGTGGTGAAACTCTTCTCTTTTCTAGGACATACAAATGACCACGAAACGCTCCCAAACCTCTACCCCCGCTCTCTGCCAATTCCCCTTCGCCGACGGACGCCTCTGCCGCATGCTCCGCGCCAAGGATCACCCGACCCTCTGCCTCTTCCACGCCCGCGAGGAAGATCAACTCGTCGAATCCAAGCACCTCGGCGCCGAACTCCCCGCCTTCCTTTCCGGCAACTTCTTCAACGCCGCCGACATTCACGATGTCCTCGGTAAGCTGTTCACGGCCCGCGCCCGGAACCGCATCTCGCAACGCAACGCCGCCACCCTCGCCTACATCGCCCAACTCATGCTCCAGACCATCCCGACGATGTCCACAACGCCTAATCTGCTATCCCCTTTAGAATCCGCACTTCCGCAAAATGTTCCCATAACTCTTTTAGAATCCGCACTTCCAAATCGAAAGGACTTAAAGTCCCATTGAATCACACTCTTACAAAAAAGGTGGGGGAGAGGGGCAAAGTGCTGATACAGAACGACACGTCGTGCTTTCCTTGCGGCACGGACTTTTCTTGGTTTACCCGGAACGACGCGACACGTCCGTCCCCGCTGGCGATGGCTTGCTCGGCCCTGCTGGTACACTACACGCCGAGATGAGCTTCCCCTTCTGCAACGTAGCGCTGCCGGTGCCGCTGCGCACGACGTTTACCTACGCGGTTCCGGAAGCATTGCGCGAAGCAGTGCACCCAGGCAGCCGCGTCCTGGTGCCCTTTCGCAAGAAGTCGATGGTTGGTGTCGTGGTCGAGCTCGCGGAACGCGCGCCGGAAGGCACCCCGGTTAACACAAAGATCCGCGAAATCACCAAGACGCTGGACTTGGTTCCCGCGCTTACGCCCAAGCTGATCGAATTGGCGCACTGGATCGCAGGGTACTACCTGGCTCCGGCTGGCGAAGTGTTTCGCGCCATGCTCCCTCCGGTCACCGAGCTGCGCACGCAACGCCAAATCGTGCTGACGGAAGCGGGACGCGCCACGCTGGAGAGTCCCGGGCTGACGCCGGAAGAGACCGCGTTCCTCGCAAAACTCAAAGACAAAAAAGGCCTGCTCCAATCCGGCCGGGCGGCCAAACTCGGTCTGGACAGCGCGGCACTTGAACGTCTCCGTCGCCGCGGATGGATCGAGCTCCGCGAAACCCTGCTGGGACGTAAGGCCAGGACCCAACGTGTCATCGCGTGGAAAGGCACGGAGGCGGCTCCTCAGGAAACAGCTTCCAATCAGGACGACCTTCGGGCCCAGAAAGAAAAACGCATCCGCGAAATCCTGGAAGCGGAGCGCGGCCCGCTGCCACTGCCGCAGTTGCTGAAGCTGGCGAATGTCTCGCGCACGGTAATCGAGCGCATGCTGCGCGACGGGCTGCTGGAGAGTTGGGAAGAGCGCATCGATCCGGCGGAAGACCCGTTTGACCTCGGCTACGCCCCGCCCGCGCACGAATTGAACGAAGAACAAGACAGCGCGCTGAAAGCGATCCGCGCTCGTTTCGAGCTCGGCGAGTTCGGCGTGCTTCTGCTGCACGGCGTAACCGGAAGCGGTAAGACGGAAGTCTATATGCGGGGCGTGCAGGAAACCCTCGCGCGCGGCAAGACTGCCATCATTCTCGTACCGGAAATTGCGCTGACGCTGTGGATCGGCAGGCAGTGCCGCGCCTGGTTCGGCGCGCGCTTTGAAGGCGTTGCCGTTCTGCATTCGGCGCTCAGCGACGTGGAACGCGCCCGCGAATGGTGGCGCGTGCGCACCGGCGAAGCGCGGGTCGTGGTGGGCACGCGTTCGGCGGTGTTCGCGCCGCTCGAGAACATCGGGCTGATTATCGTCGATGAAGAACAAGAGAACAGCTACAAGCAAGAAGAGACGCCGAGATATCACGGCCGCGATGTAGCGATTGTGCGCGCGAAGATGGAAGGCGCGGTGGCCGTGCTGGGCTCGGCCACGCCTTCGCTCGAAACTTACCACCACGCGCGAAACGGAAAGTACGAACTGCTGACGCTGGCTTCTCGTGTGGAAAACCGGTCGCTCGCCAGCGTCGAGGTCGTCGACTTGCGCGAAGATTTCAAACAGACCCACCAGACCAGTCCCATCAGTGCGGCCCTGCATGCGGGAATTCAGGAGTGCCTCGCCCAGAAGACGCAAGCTCTGGTGCTGATCAACCGCCGCGGCTATGCGTGGTCGGCGCTGTGCCGTAGCTGCGGCGCGTCGGTGCAGTGCGCGAATTGCAGTATCTCGATGACCTATCACAAACACCGCAACCGCATGGAGTGCCATTACTGTGGCTCCATCCAGCCGGTCCCGAAGCAATGCCCGAAGTGCGAATCAAAATACGTTTATTTCTTTGGCGAAGGCTCGGAGCACCTCGAGGAGCGGCTGCGCAAGGAATTTCCGGGGGCGCGCATCGCGCGCCTCGATCGAGATACTACGCGCACCAAGCGCCAGTATCAGGAAACGCTGGGTGCTTTCGCCGCCGGAGCGCTTGATATTTTAGTCGGCACGCAGATGTTGGCAAAGGGACACGATTTCCAGCGGGTCACCCTGGTCGGCGTGGTCAGCGCGGACTCTTCGCTGAGCCTGCCGGATTTTCGCGCGGCGGAGCGCACCTTTCAATTGCTCACCCAGGTTGCTGGCCGCGCCGGGCGCGGAGAATTACCCGGCCGTGTCCTCATCCAAACCTTTTATCCGGAGCACTATGCGGTTCAGGA
>JBGOVR010000188.1:0-7978 GCA_041478205.1 Candidatus Acidiferrum sp. | reverse complement strand
TCGTTTGCGAACGGGATGGAATTTTTCAGCACCTTTGGCGGAAATCCGGTGGCCTGTGCGGCGGGCCTCGCCGTCCTTGACGTCGTTGAGGAGGAGCGCTTGCAAGAGCGCGCCTTGCGCGTCGGCAATCATTGGATGGCCAGCCTGAAGACGCTGCAAGAGCGCCATGCCCTCATCGGCGACGTCCGGGGCTCCGGGCTCTTTCTCGGGATCGACCTTGTTCGCGACCGCGCGTCTCGCGAGCCTGCGACCGCAGAAGCGGACTACGTCGTGAACCGGTTGCGCGAGCGCGGCATTCTGGCCGGCACCGACGGGCCACATCACAATGTCATCAAGCTGCGTCCGCCACTGATTTTTTCAGAATCCGACGCCGATCTATTCGTCGAGACGCTTGACTCAATCCTACAAGAAGACGCCGCTCAGCCAAGTGGCGCTCTTTCGACGCAACCATAAGGTAGACACGGTGCGTCCAACGCGCTATGTTTTCATCTTGCAACCGGCGCGGCGGCAGCCCCTCCCTAGACGATAACGCAACCATGACGCGCCCAAGGGCCTATCCAATGCATCTTCCTCGAATCGCTCTCTACTTCTTTCTCCCAGCGTTGCTGTGTGCGCCGATGGCGCTCGCGCAATCGGGTTCGAGCTCCGCGGTTTGCGGCGAAGCACCTGACGAAGACGCGCTGGTCTCCACATGTGCTCCCGCTTCGCTCGTCAAAGAAGAGAAAGCTCCAATTGTCACAGCGCCGCCGGCAAGAATCGCGCTGAGCATTCCGAGCGGAACGCCCCTCCGCATTGCGCTGGACCGGCGGGCCCGCATCCGTCACCCCGGTGAAGTGGTGCATGGCAAGGTCGTCGAGACGGTCTACGCGTTCGATCAGCCGGTCATCCCAGCTGGCAGCGTGGCCACAGGCCGCATTACGAAGGTCGCTTCGGTTCCGGCGATGAAGCGGGCGCTCGCTTATAGCAACGGCAATTTTTCTCCCTTCCACAAGTATGAGGTGACGTTCGACACGGTAACGCTGCCGGACGGCAGGCAGCTTCCGATCAAGACCACGGTTTCACCGGGAAGCGCGGAAGTGGTGCACCTTGTAAGCAACCCGGACAAACAGAAGCAGAAGAGTGCCGCGGGCCGCGCCGCGGACGACGCCAAGCAGGAAGCCAAAGGGAAAATACAAGAAGCGAAGGACCAGGTGCATGAATCGTGGCAAAAGCTGACGGCACCGGGGAAAATGCACCGCCTCAAGCAGTATTTGCTGGCGCAATCGCCCTATCGCCGGCAGTACCTGGAGCCGGGCACGCGTTTTGTCGCCGATCTCGACGCACCTCTCGATTTTGGCGAGATCGAGCGCACCGGCAAAGAGCTCGCCGCAGTGGGAAGCGAACCCGTGCCCGACAGCACCCTCAAAGCGCGGCTGGTCGCGGAAGTCAGCTCGGCAACCGCTTCGCGCGGAACGACCGTGACCGCTATCCTGACCGAGCCGCTCTACTCGCCAACGCACCAGCTCATTCTTCCGGCGAACAGCCGTCTTGTCGGAGAGGTGGTACAGGCAAAACCCGCGCACTTGCTGCATCACAACGGCGAACTCCGCGTGATTTTCGAGCGCATCGAAACACCCAACGAAGTGCAGCAGGCGTTGGCACAGACGCAGGCTCAAGCTCAAGGGGAGACCTCCCTACCGCGTTTACACGTGCGGTCGCAATCGATGATCGGCAACCTGGAAGGCGTGGAAGTGGACCGCAACGCCAACATGAAGCTGGACGAAGAAGGCGGCGCCCGTACCACGGACAGCAAGACGCGGTATCTATCGACCGGGCTGGCAGTATTGCTGGCGGCGGCTGCGGCGCACCCCGACGCGGAACGCGGCTCGGTGGACGCAGGAGGCGATCCGGGCTTGCGTACCGCCGCGGGTGGCTCAGGCTTTCGTTTGACGGGTGCCCTGCTGAGCTTTGCGTCGAAATCCACGCCAGTCTCGATCGCCTTCGCGGCCTACGGCGCTTCGGCGTCGATCTACTCGAATTTCCTCTCCCGCGGCCATGACGTGGTCTTGCCGAGAGACACGCCTATGGAAATCGGCTTCGGCACGCCGCACGCGCCTGCGAACCAGCCCAAGGCGTCAGAAGAAAAGAAATCGCAGTAAAAGCTGGAACTCCTCACAAAAGAGTCCGGCCGAGCTCCTTTCCTACCCGGTCGGAAAGACACTCGGGTTGACACTGGTTTCGGTTTTGGGTCTGTGCTACAAGACCCCCCTCCCCCTGTTTTTCATAAGTGTTCATTCTAGAGGGAGTTAAAGTCCTTTGTTTTGATACACTTTTACAAGTGTTCATTCTAAAGGGACTTACGAGGAGCTTCTGTTGGCGAGTTTATCAACAGCTAGGTGGAGCGCGTCGTGGGGCTGGGGAGGGGGTCCGAGTCCGATTCATCGGCGAAGGAGAAGGAACACCAGGACGAACGGTCCTGGGAGAGCGGTGTAGACGTAGGAGCCTCCAGATAGAAGAAATTTGGGTTTGTACGGGATTCTTCGTCGGAGGCGGGGGACACTTTTGAATAAAATAAGTGTAGCAGGGTAGCAGTCCGCTTGTCAAGGTGAGCTTTGGTGAATATTTGGTGAAAGTAGCGGACGGACGTAGAGCCTGTATTCAGTTGATAGTACTTGACAAATAAGTTATCACACGCATAGGCTTGCGGGGCGATGGAGCTAGACACTTCCTTCTCCTGGCTCGCGCTGGCGCTCACGCCCGGCTTGGCCTGTCGGCTGTCCGCGCGGTTGTTGCGGAGGTTCGGCTCGCCGGACGAGGTTTTTCGCGCGCCGCTGACCGGCCTGGAAGCGTGCAATTTGCCGGCCTCCGTCGCGCAGGCGGTTTTCAAGAAACAGTCCTTTAAGCGCGCCGAAAAAGAACTGGCGTTAACCGGGCGCATTGACCGCTGCCGTTTGCTGAACTGGACGGAGCCGGAATACCCGCAGACCCTGCTGCAAATCTACGACCCGCCGGTACTGCTCTATGTGCGTGGAGATGCGGAGGTCCTCAACCGGCCCAGCATCGGCATCGTGGGCACGCGCCGCCCGACGCTCTACGGGACGCAGATGGCGGAGCGGCTTGGCCGCGAGATCGCCGCGCGGGGCCTGGTGGTGGTAAGCGGCATGGCGCGCGGAATCGATGCCATTGGCCACCAGGGCGCGATGGCGGTGAATGGCCGAGCCATCGGCGTCCTCGGTACTGGCATTGACGTGTGTTACCCGAAAGAAAACAAGAAGCTGTACGAAAAAGTGCTGGAGCGCGGGGCCATCGTGAGCGAATTTCCTCTGGGCACGCATCCCGCACCGGAGAACTTTCCCGTGCGCAACCGCATCGTTGCGGGCATGCCGCTGGGTGTCGTGGTGGTTGAAGGCGCGCAATATAGCGGATCGCTCATCACCGCGCGTTTGGCGATGGAATTCGGCCGGGAGGTCTTCGGAGTACCCGGCAACGTGACCCAACCGGTCAGCTTCGCGCCCAATCAATTGATCAAGCAGGGAGCCAAGCTGGTCACCAACGGCGAAGATGTGATCGAAGAACTCCCCACGCCTATTCGGGCCGCTTTGCTTCAGGCCGAGCAGCCGGAAGCCGAACAGCGGAATCTGCTGCTGGCGGCCTCCCTAAACTCTTCGGAGAAAAAGATCTACGAGCTGCTGAGCACGGACGAATCCAGGCCCATTGATGACATCGTCGAGCGATCTGGCTTGAACTCTTCCGAGGTTCTGGCTACCCTTTTTGATCTGGAGATGAAAGGCATCATCCGGCAGTTGCCTGGCAAGCAGTTCAGTAAGGTCCTTTTGTAGGTCTCGGAAATAGCTGACAAATAGAGGTTTACTCGGAACCGCGGTGGCGGAATGAATCCGCTAGCGGGTTTCCCGCATCTTCATAAGGTAGCGAGAAGGACACACGCCCCCGCCGCGAGGCCTTCCTGCAGAGGAATCCAGAGTTACAAAGGCTAGATGGCACGTTCACTGGTAATCGTCGAATCGCCTGCAAAGGCGAAAACGATCAATAAGTATTTGGGACGCGACTACATCGTTAAGGCGTCCATCGGCCATGTGATGGACCTGCCGAAAAAGACGATCGGTATCCGTTTGCCCGACGAAGGGACCAAGAAGAAAAAGAAGGGTAAGGGCAAGAAGGGCAAGGCCATCGCCGAAAAGCCCCAGAAGCCCATTACCTTGGACGATCCCAAGATCTTCGAACCCACTCTCCAGATCATTTCAGGGAAAGGCAAGATCATCAACGATCTGAGGAAGTCCGCGAATACCGCCGACGCGGTCTACCTGGCGGGCGACCCGGACCGCGAGGGGGAAGCCATCTCGGCGCATCTGGCGATGGTGCTCTCCAAGCCGGCAAAATTCGCGGAAGAAGAGCCGTCCAACGGAAACGGCAAGAACGGCAAGGCTGCCGAGGAGACTGAGCCTCCCGCGAAGGGCAAGGCGGGCAAGAAGAATAAGGACGAAATCAGCATTCCTCCCATCGATCCGAAAAAGATTTTCCGCGTCACCTTCAACGAGATCACACCCAAGGCCATTCGAGCCGCCTTTGAAAAGCCCCGCCAACTGGATACGAACCTGGTGGACGCGCAGCAGGCCCGGCGCGTTCTCGACCGCATCGTGGGCTACAAAATTTCACCGTTGCTTTGGAACAAGGTCCGCCGCGGGCTTTCGGCAGGGCGCGTGCAAACCGTGGCGCTCCGCCTGATCGTCGAACGCGAGCTGGAGATTCGGGCTTTCCTTCCGAAGGAGTATTGGTCGATTCACGCGATGCTCGATGGAGGCCAGCCGCCGATCTTTGAAGCCAAGCTGAGCAAGTACAAGGGCGAGGACATCGAAGTTGCGAACCAGGAAGCTGCGGACACGATCGTGGCCGCGGTCAGCAAGGCCCAGTGGCAAGTGGTTTCGGTCACGCAAAGGGAAAAGAAGCGCAATCCCCCGCCGCCGTTCACCACGTCGAAGCTGCAGCAGGCCGCGTACAACCGCCTGCGCTACACCGCGAAGCGCACCATGGGAATCGCGCAGCGCTTGTACGAAGGCGTGGACCTTGGCGAGGAGGGCTCGGTCGCGCTCATCACCTACATGCGCACGGATTCCGTGCACGTCTCCAACGACGCGCTGGCGCAGGTTCGCGAACTGATCCCGGAGCGCTTTGGCTCGAACTATCTCCCCGAAAAACCGAACTACTACAAGTCCAAGAAGGATGCGCAAGAAGCGCACGAGGCGGTGCGGCCGACCGACGTCTCTCGCGCGCCGGAAGACGTTCGCAAATACCTCGCCGACGATCTTTTCAAGCTCTACCAGCTGATTTGGCAGCGCTTCGTGGCTTCGCAGATGCTGCCTGCCATTTTGGATCAGACCACGATCGACATTTCCGCCGGCGACTACACCTTCCGCGCCACCGGCTCGGTGCAGAAGTTCGATGGATATCTGCGGGTCTACCAGACTCCCGCGGCGATTGCTGACCGCGAGGACGACGAAAAAGACGAGGAAGGCGAGGGTAAGAATCTGCCGCGCGTGGAGGAAGGCCAAATTCTCCGCCTCGACCAGATTCGGCCCGACCAGCACTTTACCGAGCCGCCGCCGCGCTATACGGAAGCCACGCTGGTAAAGGACCTGGAAGAAAAAGGCATCGGCCGGCCGTCCACCTACGCTTCCATCATTTCCACCATCGTCGAGCGCGAATACGTCCAGAAAGATCAGGGCCGCTTTACGCCCACCATGCTCGGCGAGCGCGTCAGCATCCTGCTGGTAAAAAGCTTCGACGATGTTTTTGACGTCACCTTCACCGCGCGCCTCGAGGAAGAGCTCGACGAAATCGAGGAAGGCAAGCTGCCGTGGCGCGAAGCGGTGAGGGAGTTCTGGGAGAAATTCGTCGTCGATCTAACTAGGGCTGACGACGAAATGATTTCGTACAAGGCCGGCATCCCGACGGGCAAGAAGTGCGAGAAGTGTGGCCAGGGCGAGCTTCTCGAGCGCATCAGCCGCCACGGTTTTTTCCTCGGCTGCTCGCGCTATCCGGACTGCGACTTTATCCAGGATCTTTCGCCCGAGCACGGCGAAGAAGCCGCCAACGGGGAAGCCAAAACCGAGTATTGCGAGAATTGCGGCAAGGAAATGGCCATGAAGCGCGGCCGCTTTGGCGCCTTCCTGGCCTGCACCGGCTATCCGGATTGCAAGACCACGCGGCGCCTGGTCGCGGGAACGCGCATGGCGCACCAGCCCGACGAACCGCTCGACGAAAAATGCACCCTCTGCGGCAACGGTCTGGTGAAGAAGCACGGGCGCTTCGGCGAATTCATCGGCTGCTTCGGCTACCCGAAGTGCAAGTACACCCGCCCGATCACCATGGGGATCAAGTGTCAAAAGTGCAACGAAGGCGAGTTCGTGCGCCGCGGCAGCGCCGGCAAGGGCGGACGCGGACGCCCGCGCGTTTTCTACGGCTGCTCGCGCTATCCGGATTGCGACTTCACCACGCCGCACATGCCGCTCGCCGAGCCATGCCCGAAGTGCAGCGCGCCATTCATCGTGGAGAAGAAAACCAAGATCGGGCAGGTACGCAGCTGCCTCAAGGAAGGCTGTGATTGGGAAATGGTGGTCCCCGACGCCATGCCGCCGCAACAGCCTGAAGAAGTAGCTACGCCCGTCGGCGCCAAGCCCTGATTCCTCGATATCTCTCTGAAAAACGTAGCGAGTTGCGAATCTGCTGCACGCGGATGCTCGCGCGACTATACTAAGTACTCGGATCCTTACGGGAGCCGCTCCGGGGAATGAAACAGGCCATCGATAAGTTTCTTCAGTACTTGGCTTCGGTTAGGAATTCCTCGCCTCACACGATCCTCAACTACGGTAAGGATCTCGCTCAGTTCGTCGCCTATCTCTCGCCGCCTGGGACGCAACCGCCCGCGCTTACCGGCGTCACGCATACGGTCATTCGCGAATTCGTAGGCCATCTGCACGATCACGGCCTGCAGAAAAGCTCCATCGCGCGAAAGCTTGCCGCGCTGCGTTCTTTTTTTAAGTATTGCGTGCGCGAAGGCTTGCTGAAGGAGAATCCCGCGCGGCTGGTTCCCACGCCAAAACTTCCGAAGCGCATTCCCTCCGTGCTTTCCGCCGAAGAGATGAATGGCTTTTTGAATCGGCTTGCCGAAATGGGTGCGCCTGGTGACGCCGTTCGCGTGTCTTCCCGCAAGCGTGCGCGGCTCCCGGGAATCCCGCCATCCCCAAAACCAGGTAAGGCGGCAGAGGACGGACTACTTCTACCCCGCGACCGAGCCTTGCTCGAAATGCTTTACGCCGCCGGTCTTCGTGTGAGCGAGCTTACCGGCCTCAACCTGGTGGACATCGAACCGAAGGAGCGTATGTTGCGCGTTCGCGGGAAGGGCAACAAGGAGCGCATCGTCCCCTACGGCAGCAAGGCGCAGGAAGCCCTCGACAAGTATTGGCCCTTGCGCGAGCAACTTTTGCTGCAGAAGTCCGCGGCCCGCGGTGGCCGCCGCGGACCGCCCCATATCGAAGCGGTTTTCCTGAATTACGCGGGCCGCCGCCTCACGCAGCGCTCCGTCGGGCGCGTCGTCAAAAAATACGTGCGCTTGATAAATGTCAACTGGGATTTGCATCCGCATTCGCTGCGTCATGCTTTCGCCACGCATCTTCTTGCCGATGGCGCCGACCTTCGCGCCATTCAAGAGCTTCTGGGCCACCAGTCGCTTTCCACCACGCAAAAATATACACATGCCTCCATCCGCCAACTGATGGAGGTCTACGACAAGTCCCATCCTCACGCTTGACATCTGCAACCTTCTTTCCGGGTTTGGAGTCATACGATATTCTTGGGGACTCTTAAGGAGTGGCATGGGACCAAGACTCTGGTTCGCAGGAACGCTTCTTCTAATTATCGGCGGGGTTTCCTCCATTCCCGCTCGGGCCCAGGACAACTACGAAATCCAGGTCTATGGCTACGA
>JBGOVR010000186.1:0-8322 GCA_041478205.1 Candidatus Acidiferrum sp. | reverse complement strand
GTTCGAGGTGAGCCCCGCACTGCGCGCGAAAATGTTCGAGCTGACCGGGCAATTGAACCACTTCCAAGGACAGGACCTGGACGTTCACCGCAAGATTGCCAATCTCGGCCAAAAGACGTTTCGCTGGGAGCAAGCTTCGGAAGTACACGAGGTAGCGTTCAATTACACGCTGAATTCAGCAGCCAGCCAGTTGCTCCAGATTTTCGAGGGCCTGGCCCGCCAACAGGAGCTGCTGATCTTGCTCGAACGACGCATGAAGTACGACCGCCTGGGCATCAACGATGCCCTCCTGCAGTTCGAGTCCGACCTGAACCACAAGCTCCTCCCCGAGCCACAGCGTGCCCTGCCGGCCCTCGACCAAATCGCCAGCGACTCCCGCTTCGTCGAAATCGGCCGCCAGCGCGCCCGCGCCCTGGCCGAACGCATCCGCCACCAGGGTTAGGCCCGCCCCGTACCTCTACGGACGGCAGAGTGTGTGTGGCCTTGAGCGGGACTGTGTTTCTGTATAAAACTACAATCTTATGTATATAGCATTCGAGATTTGGAAGTGTCCATTTCGGTACCACCTTAGCCGCCACCCTAAATAGAAGAAACTAAATATCTTAATTGACCTCAGCTCTTGGCCAATTTATTGCAGAGCTCAAATCAAGTCTTCGTGAGTTGGGGGTGTTCTATCTTAAACAGAGGTCCCCGTCAGGTAGATTTTCGTGAAGAAGCTGGAGTCTGGGTGGGGTCGCTTGAAACGGAACTAAGCAGATAGTGTGTCAAGAACGAGAATTCCTAACGACATTCTCAAATTGGAGGCGTAATGCGTTTCTCAGCTCTGCTTACATGTATTGGTGCCCTGCTGCTGTTAGTTTCCAGCGCGGTTGCTCAGGAAACAACGGGCGGTCTGCAGGGAACTGTTAAGGATCAGTCTGGAGCCGTCGTTCCGGGAGCAAAAGTGGTGGTTACAGCCAATAGCCTGGTTGGCGCCAAAACCGTTGAAACCGATGGAAGCGGCTATTACAGATTCGCGAATCTCCCACCAGACAGCTACACCATATCCGTAACGGCAAAGGGCTTTTCGACCGCGAAGCGCGAAGTCGCACTGGAAGTAGGTCGCTTGCCCAACGTTGATTTTACGCTGGAGATCGGAAGACCCGAAACGGTAGTCGAGGTGAGCAGCGCAGCTCTTCAAATCGATGTCACCACCAACGTCACCGCGACAAACGTAACTCAGGCCGTAATCGAAGCTATTCCTCACGGACGATCCTTCCAGTCGGTCATCCAGTTCGCCCCTTCGGCCCGCAACGAGCCCTTGATGGGCAACACCACTCTAGGCGGGTATCCGGGCAACGGCAGCGGCGGCTCCTCTCCAGGCAGCACCGCCAATGGCGGCGACCACGGCTTTTCGGTGGCCGGCGGTTCGGACTCGGAGAACTCCTACTTGGTCGAGGGCCAGGAAACGGCTAACCTGATCGGCGGCTACTCCCGTACCAGCGTCCCCTTTGATTTCATCGACGAGGTGGAGATCAAGAACTCCGGGATTCAGGCCGAGCACGGCGGTGCGCTCGGCGGCGTGGTTAACGTGGTCATGCGCAAGGGCACCAATAACTACCACGGTTCGGTCTTCAGCTACTTCGAAAATGATGCCATGGATTCCCGGGCGTCTACGTTCACCCGCTACGATCCCAACTCCGCTCAAGCCGTTGCCGGCCCTGGCGGTGGCACTTTTCTGACCGATCCAAACTTTCAGCAGTATGTGCCCAAGAAAGACAAAACCAGCGACATCTTCCCTGGTTTCACGTTCGGCGGACCTATCTGGAGGGACCACATCTTTGGCTTTGTTGCGTTCAATCCGGAGTTCAATCAGTTGGAGCGCAAAGTCATATACCCCGGCAACAGCACGGTAGTACCGGGTGGCGGCCCGATTGCCTTTAGCCAGAACACTCAGACCTACTACACCAATGGTCGTATCGACGCCGCAGTGACCAAAAAGCTTCGCCTCTATGCTTCCTGGCTCTATCAACTTCAGAAGCAGAGCGGCGAAAACCTGCCGTTTCAGGACTCTGCGAACGGCCTATTTAACATTAGCTCTGCCGTCGCGCCGTCGGGTTTCACCCACGCCCTGGGCTATACTTCTCCCAACTCCACCACCAACGTCGGCGCGGATTTCACTCTTACGCCACGCCTCATTTTGACCGCCCGGTACGGCTACTATTTTGAGAATTACCACGACTTCGGCTTCCCCCAGACCGGTGCCCTCACGAATTTTGCCGCCAACGGCCTCGGTGCCACGGATAATCTGGGCAACCCGCTGCCACCGGATTATCAGAAACCAGGCGGTTTCTTTAACGTTGCCACTAGCCCCAATTTCACAACCCACAACGCTGATAAGGCCAGCCAAGTCGACGTGGATCTAGCTTGGTTCAAGAGCGGATGGAAGGGCACGCACAACTTTAAGTTCGGCTATCAGCTCAACCACCTCTCCAACGCCATCAACCAGCACTACAACGTTCCGCGTGTCGATTTCTTTGTCGGAAGCGGAAGCGCTTACACCGCGCAGGGAGCCGTAGGTACCGCGAATTGCGCTCCGTTTGTTGCCCTCTACGGGCAGTGCGCGGGGCGGTTCGGTTACATCAGCGTCTTTGACTTCGGCTCCAGCGGAAACGTTGCCAGCAACAATAACTCTTTCTTCTTTCAGGATTCCTGGTCCATCGCCAGGGGCGTTACCATCAACGCCGGCCTTCGCATCGAGAAAGAAGGTCTGCCGGCCGAGAACCAGCCCACCGGTGGGATCAGCACCCCCATCAACTTCGGATGGGGTGGCAAGATCGCTCCCCGCATCGGTGCAGCTTGGGATCCCTTCCGCAACGGAAAGATGAAGATCTTTGGCGGTTACGGCCAATTCTACGACCAGATGAAGCTCAACCTGGCGATCAGCTCCTTCGGTGGCCAGTTCTGGCAACAGTGCTACTACGCTCTGGACAATCCCAACATTGCCTCCATTGTGCCCGTGTTCGGTGCCAATGGGCGCTATTGCGTGGGTCCCAACTCTGCCAGCCAGGCCAACTTTGGCGGCACCACTCCCGGCGGGCTAACCTTCCTGGAGAACCAGAACTTCCGCACCTTCCCGACGACTTGCTCGACTTGCACCAACACCGAAGAGGGCGTCGCTCCGGGTCTCAAGCCTTACAAACAGCATGAGTTCACCTTGGGTGTGGACTACCAACTGACTCCGACCCTGGCTTTTGAGGCCCGCTATGACCGCCGCCGGCTCGACCATGTGATTGAGGACTCCTCGATTTTCAACCCGGCCATCGGCGAGACTTTCGTCATCGTCAATCCCGGTCAAGGCACCAACAAAACGTTCTCTGGGTTCTACAACTTCCTAGCCGGACTTAAACCCGGCGACCCGAAAGCTGCCACCTGCACGCCAACCAGCACCCCGTCCTGCCCGAACATCATTCCGGCGCAGCGCAATTATGACGGCGTGGAGTTCCGCCTGACCAAGGCTTCCTCAAAGCACTGGTCAGGAATGTTCTCCTACACCTACAGCAGGTTGTACGGCAACTACACCGGCTTGACTAGTTCGGACCAAGCCGACGGCGGCGGCGGCCGCAACGCTCCCAACAACGGCCGGGCTTTCGACGAACCCTTTTTCTCGTGGGACGCGAATGGCAAGTCCTCCAGTGGTCTTTTGCCAACGGACCGCCCAAATACCTTTAAGGGCTACGCGTATTATGAGTTGGGCTGGATGCGGCACTTCACAACCCAGTTCGGAATCTTCCAGGTTATGTACCAAGGCTCACCGATTACCAGTTATCTGGATGCGGGTTTCGCGTTTCCGGGCGGGTTCAACGTTCCCAACGCAGGCGGCGGGTTTCCAGTTGACGTCGTCGGCCGCGGCAAGTTCGTGGACGTCAGTCAGGATCCTGCTACGGGCGCGATCACCGTGGGCAGTCCGTTCACCAAGCGTACGCCGTGGTATAACCAGACCGATTTCAACTTCACGCAAAGCTATAAGGTCAGCGAAAGCAAAACCCTGGGCTTCTCCGCGACGATCAGCAACCTGCTGAACGAGCGTTCCGTGACTGCGTTGCAAGAAAATATAACCAGCGGTTTCAACGCTAACTTCATAACCCCAGGGGGTCATACTTTGTTTGATGGCGCATCCTTCTACTCTGCCGCGTTTAATCCGTACAATTTTGCGGCCGAGCTGAACTCGTCACCATCGAACACCGTTCAGGCTACTCCCGGTCCGGTCACCGTTACCAGCGGGTACGGTCAGCCCAACAGGTATCAGGGCGGCCGCAGCATCCGTCTGGGAGTGCGGTTCACCTTCTAACCTCTGTTCGCTGCGCCTGGCTGGCGCGGCGGCAATTCCGGGGCGGTTTCGCATCTGCGGAGCCGCCCCTTTTCTTTCCTAGCCTCGAAATACATAAATGCGTAGAAACGTCTAAAGATTTCGAGCAGACCAAGTCTCCATCTGGGCTTGGGCCTCTCCCTTCTAAGCGCTTCAAAACACGGCGTTTCGCGGTTTTCCCAGCAGCGCCGTAATTCCTAAAGCCGCCGGCGCGTATGTTAGGATGTGACGTGTTCCCCCATGCCGCGCGCATCCACCATGCACTTTACCGAGGCCGTAGCTATCGCTACGTCCAGCCTCTGGGCGCATAAGCTGCGCAGCGTCCTCACGCTGATCGGCGTGGTCATCGGCGTCACCTCCGTCATCGCCGTGGTCAGCTTGATCAACGGCGCCAACCAGTACGTCGCCACGCGCGTCTTCCGCCTCGGCGCCGACGTGTTTGGCCTCTCCAAACAGCCACAGATCATTCGAAATGTGGACGAGTACCTGGAATTCCAGAAGCGCAAGCGCATCACGTTTGACGACTACGAGGCCGTGCAGGAGCTTTGCAAGTCCTGTAAGGAAGTGGGAGCGTCGCTGGGCGGGCGCGTGGAAGCTAAAAGTGGCCTGAATTCTCTGAAGGACACCAACCTTCGCGCCTGGACGCCACAGATGCCGGAACTGTACGACGTGGACCTGGTCGCGGGAAGGCACATGACCGAAACAGATCTTCGCAGCGCGGCGCCGGTCTGCGTGATCGGCAACGACCTCGTCGAGAACCTGCTCCCCGGAGTAGATCCCATCGGAAAAGAGATTCGCTGGAATAACACACCGTGCCAGATCATCGGCGTCGGCAAAAAAGAAGGGACGACGCTCGGAACTTCGCTCGATAACTGGATCATCTTGCCCATAACCACGTACAACAAGGAAAATGGCAACCAGCAGAATTCCCTGCGCGTCACGTGCCGTGCAGGATCGGCGGCGAATATCCAGGCCACCGTGGATGAAGTCCGGCAGATCATGCGCGGCCGGCATCATCTTGCTTATGCCGCGAAGGACGACTTTGCCGTCGAGACCAGCGACTCCTTTTTGGAATTGTGGAAGAGCATTAGCGGGACTTTTTTCGTCGTGATGATTGGGATCGCATCGATTTCGCTGGTGGTCGGCGGCATCGTGATCATGAACATCATGCTCGTGTCGGTGACCGAGCGTACGCGTGAGATTGGCTTGCGGAAGTCCATGGGCGCGCGGCGAAGCGACATCTTGGTACAGTTCCTGATCGAATCTTCGACCATTGCGGTGATCGGCGGCGCGCTCGGCGTGCTGTGTGGCGTGCTGCTGGCAAAGGTCGTATCGTGGGTGACGCCGCTGCCGAGCGCGGTGCAGCTCTGGTCCGTGATCGGTGGGCTGCTGGTGGCGCTAAGTGTGGGGCTGTTCTTCGGCACGTATCCAGCCTCTAAGGCCGCGAAGCTCGATCCCGTGGAAGCGCTGCGGTCGGAGTAAGGAAGAGCATGGCTACGCTGGGAAAAACTCTGCCGCAGACCAGGACGCTGCCGGTGCGTTTGTTGGCGCGCAAAGAGAGGGCCCTGAAGTTCGGCGAAGAAGTGTTCCTGGCGCTGGACACCTTGCGGAAGAATCCTCTCCGGTCGGCGCTGACGATCCTCGGAATCGTGATCGGGATCACCACGGTGATCACCGTAAGCGCCATGATCAACGGGCTGAATGACAATGTGCTCGGGGGCATCCGCGAACTGGGTTCGGACACCATCATCTGCTACCGCTTCCCATGGGCTTCGCTTTCGCACCCGCCGAGCGAGTGGTTCAATCGCAAGGAATTGCAAGCGGAGTGGGCCGAGGATATCGAGAGACTCCCGCACGTGGCTGCGGCTTCACCTTCCATGCGGATCTTCATGCCGCAGCTCGGGGCCGGCACAACGGATGTGCGGCGCGGCCAATACCGCTCAAAAAACGTTATCCTGCAGGGGAATTCGCCGTCCATCAGCCAAATCTTCGACTTGAAGATCGAGCGCGGGCGGCTCTTCGACCAAACGGATGCCGAGCACCGGTCGCCCGTCGTCATGCTGGGCTATGACACGACGAGAACGCTTTTCCCGGAGTCGCCCGCGGAGAGCATCGGAAAAGAAGTCACGATCGACGGACAATTGTTCACCGTGATCGGAACCATGGAGAAACGCAAGCAGGGAATCTCTGGCGGATCGAATCCGGAAGACAACATCGCGATCATGCCGGTGACCACGCTGCGCAAGTTGTACCCAAACAATCGAGACTACGTCATTTTTGCGAAGGCCAAGGATCCGGCAAACGTGGGCCAGGCGGTGGATGAAATTCGAGAGTTGCTCCGGCGAAAACGGCGGCTGACGAATGACAAGTCCGACGATTTTGCGCTCTTCACCTCGGATTATTTCCTGGATTTGTGGAACAAGATCAGCGGCCTGATTTTCATTTTGATGTTCGCGGTCGCATCGGTGGGCTTGATCGTCGGTGGAATCGGCGTGATGAATATCATGCTGGTCAGCGTGACCGAGCGCACTCGTGAAATCGGCGTGCGCAAAGCCATCGGCGCGAAACGCAGCAATATCCTGGCGCAATTTTTGATCGAAGCGGTAACCCTGAGCGCCGTCGGCGGCGTGATCGGTGTGCTGCTTGGGTCGGGACTTACATTGACCCTGCGCTATGGACTGTCGGTCCCCGCATCCCTGTCTTTTTTCTGGATCGTCACCGCCCTCGTCATGTGCGCCATGATTGGCATCGTTTTCGGCGTATATCCCGCTTGGAAGGCCGCCCGCCTCGACCCTGTCGAGGCCCTTCGTTACGAGTAACCAACTCTTGTCATCTCCCCGCCGCGCTGCGTAGACTCCTCAGACTGTGCAAGACGACGCGCAAGTACGAGGCGGGGACAACTTTCCAGCAACGCGATGGTCGGTGATCGACGCTGCTCGCAGCGGTGATCCGGGCGAGCGTTCGCGGGCACTCGAGACGCTATTTGCTGCGTACTGGAAGCCGGTCTACAAGTATGTGCGGTTAAAGTGGAACCGTCCGGCGGAGGACACACAGGATCTGACGCAGGGATTCTTTGCGGAATTACTCGAACGTGACCTACTGGCAAAATATGCTCCGGCAAAAAGCCGCCTGCGAACGTATCTGCGCATTTGTGTGGACAGCTTCATCATGAATGAAGACAAAGCTACGCGCCGGCAAAAACGCGGCGGCCATGTCCTTCACGTCGCGCTGGATTTTGCGTCCGCCGAGGAAGAATTGGATGGCATGGCGATCGATGCAGCGGCGATTCCGTCGCCCGAGTCGCTGGAGGAATTCTTCGAGAAAGAGTGGGTGAGGAGTCTTTTCACATTGGCGGTGGAAGATTTGCGGAAGCTATGCGAGGCGCGCGAACGGGAGAGAACGTTTCGGCTTTTTGAGGAGTACGATCTCGACGGCAATCAAGATGTCTCTTACGAAAAGCTCGCACAAGAGTACGGCATTCCCGCGACGGAAGTGACCAACGCGCTGGCGTGGGCGCGCCGCGAGTTTCGCAGAATCGCGCTGGAGCGGCTGCGCGAGATTTGCGGAAGCGACGAAGAGTTTCAGCGTGAGGCCCGCGACGTGTTTGGCTGGGATGCGCGATGAAGTTTTTATCCGACAAAGCGCTGGAGCGGCTGCGGGAAAACGCCAACACGCCGGACCTGGCAGGGACGCGTTACTCTCTGCTCGAACGCGTGGCGCGCGGCGGCATGGGCGTCGTGTACGCCGCCCAAGACGAAAAGCTCGGCCGGCGCGTTGCGCTGAAGGTATTGGATGTGGCGGACCAAAACGGCGAGCTAGCACATCGATTAATTCGCGAAGCACAAGTACTCGCACAGCTGGAACATCCGGGAATCGTGCCGGTGCACGACGTGGGAACGCTGGCGGATGGACGCGTCTTCTACACCATGAAGTTCGTCGAGGGACAGCGCGTCGACAAACACATCGAAACCGTT
>JBGOVR010000052.1:0-28631 GCA_041478205.1 Candidatus Acidiferrum sp. | reverse complement strand
GTGCTCCGGACGAACGGCCAGCCCGCGTCCATGGCGGACGTCGAGCCCGCGAACCCAAAAAATGATGTCCTCGGCGATATTGGTGGCGTGGTCGGCGATGCGCTCCAGGTGGCGCGTGGCCAGCACGAATTGCAGGCCGGGGCCGACCAGCGCGGTTTCCTGAGTCATGCTCTGGAGCAACTTTTCGAAAATGCGGTCGCGGTATTGGTCCACCACGTCGTCGCTTTCCAGGACTTGCGTGGCCATTTCGACGTTGCGAAAGATCAGCGCGCCCAGGCTCTTGCTCACCATCGTGCGTACCGCCGTCGCCATGGGGGCCAGTTCTTCCGGGAGCTCCGCGTGAGGCATTTCCCGCAAAGAGATCACGCACTCGGCCAGGTTCACGGCAATGTCGCCAATGCGTTCGAGGTCGTTCGTGATTTTCAGCGCGGCCACGATCAGGCGCATCTCGTCGTCCGAGAACGAACCGCGCCGCAGCAGCCGTATGGCGTGCTCGTCGATCACGATCTCCATTTCGTTGATGCGCGGCTCCAGCAGAAATACTTCGCCAGGCAGCCCCGAGTTCGCCGCGTTATCGAGCCCAACGAGAGAATCCAGTGCGCGGTTCATCGCTCCTTCGACGGTGCGCGCCATGGAAACCAGATAATTCACGAGCGTGTCGTAGAGTACGGTTTCCGTTAGTCCTGAAGGACTCGCCATGGGTCTCCCTCCGGGCGAAGGCGCGAAACATCACACCTCCACTCGTAAGCCGAAGCATCCCGCCCAAGCGTTACGCCGCGGTCACAGCGATATAAATATCTGGAAACAGGTGCCTTACAGGGGTTGGGGGCGTCCACCGGAGCCGCGGCCGCTACCCGCTCCGCCCACAGTCGTGCGCAAAGCGTTGCGCTCGGGGTCGAAGAGCGGGATCGAGAAATGAAACTGCGAACCCTGCCCCACTTCGCTGTCGACCCAGATACGGCCGCCGTGGACTTCCACGAGATGCTTGGCAATGGCCAGGCCAAGTCCCGTCCCGCCGGCTTCCCGGGAACGCGCGGCATCTACGCGGTAGAAGCGCTCGAAAATGCGCGACTGGTCGGCCTTCGGAATGCCGATGCCCGTGTCCGACACGGTAAGGATCACTTCGGCGTCGCCCGCTTGCGCGCTGAGAATGATCTGGCCCCCGGCCAGCGTGTATTGCGTCGCATTGTCGAGAAGATTTTGCAGAATTTCCGCGAGCCGGCGGCGGTCACCCGCGATATCCGGCAGACCGTCCGGAAGCTTTACGGAAATAGCGATGTCCTTCTCGGCGGCCCGGCGCTGCGCGGTCTCCAGACAGCTCTCGATGATCTCCGTGACGCGCACCCTGCGAATTTCCAGCTCCAGGCGGTCGGCATCCATTTTCGAAAGCTTGAGCAGGTCTTCGGTGAGCCGGGCCAAGCGGCGGGAATGCTCCAGAATGATTCCCAGAAAGCGTTCGCGGTTTTGCGGATCGTCGATCGCGCCGGCGAGGAGCGTTTCCGCGAATCCCTGAATGGCCGTAAGCGGGGTCCTAAACTCATGCGAGACATTGGCCACAAAATCGCGCCGTACGCGCTCCAGCCTGCGGAGTTCCGTGATGTCATGGAGCACCACGACCGCGCCGGAGGTATCGCCGGCACGCACGGCCGCAACCGTGGCCGCGAAAAAATGCTGGCGCAGCGTCCCCGTCGCGATTTCGGCTTCGACGCGCGGTTCTCCGCCGAGAACCTGGCGAACGGCCTCAATCATCTCCGTCTGGCGTACCACCTCGACGAGCGCGCTGCCCGATCGAGTCGGCACATCGAGGCCCAGAATGTCGGTGAAGCTCTGATTCGCAAAGACCAGCCGCTCGGCGCCGTTCACCACTGCAACGCCTTCCACCATGCTCCCCAGAATCGCGGACGACAGGTTGCGCTCTTCCGTCAGCGTGCGGATGGTTCGGTCCATCCGCGCGGCGGTTTGATTGAGCGAGGCTCCCAGCGCTTCTAACGCGTCTCCGGAACCATCTCCCGGCAACGGCCGGAAATCCCCTTCGGCTACGCGGCGCGAAAACTCCTTCAGGCGCTCAACGCGCTCGGAGAAGGCCAGTGACACCAGCAGCGACGCCACTCCGGCCACCAGCAGAATGACAAAGGAGGCGAACCACAAGCTTCGACGAAACGAACCGAGGACCCGTTCCGCGGTTTCCAGAGGAATGGCGAACCGCAGCACAATCGGAGCTCCCGAGCCCGCGGTTTGCCTCACCGCGTAGTAGAGAAGGTCGCGGTTCACGGTGACGCTGTGGCGCACCGAGCGGCCCTCGCCCAGCGCAAGAGCCTCGCGAATCTCCGGGCGCCCGGCATGGTTCTCCATCGTTTGCGGATCGGATTGCGAGTCCGCCAGGACTTGCCCATCCGAAGTGATGACCGTGACGCGCACACCGCCGGAACCCATTTGCGCGGCCCACGTGCGCAAGCCGGCGAGTTCTTCAGGATTTGTGGGAGGGAGAGGCGGTAACTGCGGCGGGCGGACCTGCGCGAACCGCGCGATGGTGCTCAATTGCGCAAACGCCGCGCGTTCGTAATCGCCGTGCAGCGCGCGCTCCGCGAAGAAGTCCACAGCCAGCAGGACGCTCAGCAGGAGCGCAAAAAACGTCAGCGCGAGTTTCCAGAAAAGGTTACGCCGCACGAGTTTCGAACAGATACCCCGCGCCGCGTACGGTCTTCAGATGGACCGGGTTTTCCGGATCACTTTCGATCTTTTCGCGCAGGCGGCGGACGTATACGTCCACGCTGCGCGGAGTGACGAAGCGATCCGTGCCCCAGACGGCATCGAGAAGCTGATCCCGCGTGAAGACCCGGTTTGGTCGCGAAGCAAGGTAATAGAGCAGCCGGAATTCGAGCGTGCTGAGCGGAACGGGCTTCCCGAAATGGCTTACGCGGTAGGACGCCGGATCGATCGCCAGCTTGCCGACCTCGATGGTGCGCGGCAAGTCGGAAGGCGGCTCCGCACGGCGGAGCAGCGCTTTGACTCGCGCGAGCAACTCGCGAGGACTGAAGGGTTTGGTCACGTAATCGTCGGCGCCCATCTCCAGACCCACCACGCGGTCGGCTTCTTCGCCGCGCGCGGTAAGCATCAGAATGGGCAGACGATTGAGTGAATCATCCCGGCGAATTTCCCGGCAAATGTCCAGGCCGGAAAGCTTCGGCAGCATGAGATCGAGAAGCAAAAGATCCGGAGGCGTCTTCTTCAGCGTACTCAAGCCGCTGCTGCCGTCGAACGCAGCATTGACCTGAAATCCTTCGTTGGCCAGGTTGTAGCGAACCAACTCGACGATATCCTTATCATCTTCAATAATCAGGACGCGTTTCATGTAGTTGGCGCGTTCCGTCCGCCGGCTTGTCCGCAGTGTACCGTAGAGCGGCGAAATGCGGTAGGGATTGGAAGGGTTTCGATCAAGTGGACCTTGTCTTAGCACAATGAATCCCCTTAGTCTGGCCGTGTCAGGTGACACCCAGATGACATCAAGATGAATGCCATGTTAAAGGCGCTGGGTCTATTCAGCGGCGGTCGTGGTAAACGCCAAGCTGAGCAGCGTCTTCTGCTCCAGCTCGTGCGCCTTGGAGGAGCCCGTCGCCGGACTGGCGCTCGCCGAGCGCTTCACGGAACGCACCTTCAAGCCCTTGTCTTGCGCCAGCCGCTGCAGCCTCGGCAACACGTAGAAATGCGCACCCATGTTGCTCGGTTCTTCCTGCACCCAGATAATTTCACGAGCGTTCGGATGCGCTTCGAGGGCGGCGGTAATTTCTGTTCGCGGCAGCGGATAAAGCTGATCGAGAAAGAAAATCGCCGTGCTCGTGTCTTTACGCCGTCGCCTTTCGGCGCGCAGCTCATGCCCGACTTTTCCGCTGGCGATCAGGATGCGCTTCGCGTCTTGAATCTCACCGTCCGGCACCAGCGGCAGAAAGCGTGGCTGCGTGAACGCTTCGATGTTCGAACTCGCATCGGGATGCCGCAGCATGCTCTTCGGCGTAAAAACGATCAGCGGTTTCCGCCACATGCGCCGCGCCTGGCGCCGCAGCATGTGGAAATACTGCGCGGCGTTCGAGGGCTGGCAGATCTGCAGATTGTCTTCGGCGGCAAGCTGCAGAAAGCGCTCGATGCGCGCGCTGGAATGCTCCGGGCCCTGGCCCTCGTAGCCGTGAGGTAGCAGCAACACCAGCCCGGTGGGCAGATTCCACTTGTCCTCGCTGGCGCTGAGGAACTGATCGATGATGACCTGCGCTCCGTTGACGAAATCCCCGAATTGCGCCTCCCACAGAACCAGCGCCTCCGGATAATCTCGGCTGAAGCCGTACTCGAATCCCACGCAAGCGGCCTCGGAAAGCGGCGAGTTATGAATCTCGCAACAGGCTTGCTGCCGCGACAAATGCGACAGCGTCAAGTAGTTGTGCTCGGTTTCCGTATCGATCAGCACCGCATGCCGCTGATTGAACGTGCCGCGCTGGGAATCCTGCCCGGTCAGGCGGATGGGCGTGCCTTCCAGCACCAGGGACGCGAAAGCCAGAGCTTCCGCAAAGCCGTAATCGACGGCCCGTTTGCCGTGGCCCATTTCCGCGCGTTGCTCGAGCAGCTTCGCGAGTTTCGGATGGAGATGAAAACCACCGGGCACGCGCACCAGCCCGTCGGTAAGCTCTGCAAGTTTCTCGCGGGACAACCCGGTGTCCACCTCGTAGGCCGGGTCGTACTTGCCGTGAATGTAAGGCGACCAGTAATTCGGCAGTTGGCGGAGGTGCGGAATCTTTTTTAGAGCGCGCGCCTTGGTCTGTTCCTCTTCATATTCCTTGCGAATGCCTTCGACGATTTCCGCGGCATCCGTTCCGGTGCGCTCGGCGTAAATCTTCCACAACGGCGGGTGATTCTTGATGCGCGCGTACGTGAGAGGTTGCGTGATGGTGGGATCATCCACTTCGCTGTGGCCGTGACGCCGGTAGCCGATGATGTCCACCACAACATCGCTGCCGAACGTGGCGCGATACTCCGCGGCCAGGCGTCCGACGCGCACCACGGCGTCGGGATCCTCCGCGTTCACGTGGAAAACCGGCACGCTCTGGCGCTTGGCAATATCCGAGGCGAATCGCGCGGAATGCTCCTGCACCGGAGGCGTGGTAAAGCCGATCAGGTTGTTGACCACAATGTGCACCGTGCCGCCCACGGTGTACCCCTTCAGGTCCGCCAAATTCAAGGTTTCCGCCCAGATGCCTTGCCCGGCGAACGCCGCGTCGCCATGCATCACGATGGGCCACACCTTGTTGAGTAAGGTCCGCGTGCGATCGACGATGGGGCCATCCGCGCCGTGGCGCGTTTGCTTGGCCCGCGCGCGGCCCATGGCCACTGGATCGACAGCTTCAAGGTGGCTAGGATTCGAGACGATATGGATGTTGATCGATTTTCCGGCGGCCGTAACGTACGTCCCGGTGGCCCCGACGTGATACTTCACGTCGCCCGCGCCGAGCACGCTCCGCGGATCGACGTCTTCAAAACCGGAAACAACTTCGTGCGGCGCCTTGCACGCCGCGTGCACCATCACGTTCAGCCGCCCGCGATGGCTCATGGCTATGATGGAATCAATCGCGCCAAAATCGCCCGCGGTATTAAGGATCACATCGAGCAGCGGAATCAAGGCGGTGACGCCTTCGAGCGAGAATCGCTTGGTGCCCAGATAGCGCGCCTGCAGCACCTGCTCGAAAAGGTCCGCGCGAACCAAGCGCTCGAGAATGTTGCTTTGGTCTACCGCCGCCGCTGCCCCTTCGATGCGTTCTGCAATCCACCGCCGCCGCTCCGGCTCAGGCAAGTGCATAAACTCCGCGCCAATCGTGCCGCAATAAATCCGCCGCGCCTCGTCCGCAGCCTCGCCCGTTAATTCCAGGTCCGCATGCTTAACGGGTCCGAACAACCCAAGCGGATCGAGCTTCGCCTCGTAGTAACCCCACCGCCGGAACGCATCAAAGACGCGTTCGCGCTCTTCGAAATTCGCAGCAGGCTTCTTCGTCCCCTTGGCCCGTTTCACAGGCCGTTCCGCTTCCAAGGTTGTCCGCTGTGCCATAAGCTCTCGCCGACAAAACTCTATTTTGCCACAGAATCGGAAACGAGGCTTCCGCCCGCCACTCGTCAACCAAATGTGGGGCCGAGGCTTTATCCTGAGCGCAGTGGAAGGAACGCTGCGCGCCACCCCACAAAGATGAAAATCACAAGGAGCGGACGGCGGATTCGAGCATTTCGGCGATTTGATCCGGCGCCGTGCCCGGCGGAAAAGTCACGGGAGCACCGATGCGAATGGTGATTTCGCCGATGTGCGCGAGGCGGCGGCGTTCGCGCTTCATTCCCCAAACACCGTCGAGGCGCATGGGCACGATGGGGATGCGCAGATTCTCTGCGAGTAGGCCGATGCCGTTCTGAAACTTTGCCATCTCGCCGGTCCCGGAATCGTTCACTTCGCCTTCGGCAAAGACCAGCACGCTGTAGCCACGATCGACGCATTCGCCCGTATAGCGAAAACTTTCGCGGAAGCCCGAAAACTTCGGCAGCGGAAAGACGTTGAAAAGCGCGGTAACCAGCCAGTAGCCAAGCTGATATGCCCAGCGTTTTGCGAAGAACCACTCGCGCGGCGGATGCTGCATGCGCTGCAGCGCTTCCCCGCCCATCGCCGTGGCTAGGTGATGGCGAAGGCGCGACGGCAGCGCGGCCAGGATGAGGCCGATGTCGGCGCGGCGCGTGATGTGGTTCGAAACGATCAGGACCGGCCCGCGCACGCCGCGCAGATTTTCGCGCCCAACAATTCTCGGGTGCCCAAGGATTTGCGTAGCGGGCCACACTAGCGCGTAGTACAACGCGAGACGAAACCAGCGCACCGCTGCGCGCTGCGTCCAGCGCGGATAGACATACTCGGTGCGGCGTGCGGACGGTTCCCGCAGCAAGCGTTCTACGTCGCTAACGGTTTTCGCTTCCGCGAACGCCGTTTCGTTCAGCTCCACCTGGTAGCGTTCTTCCAGCGCGCTCATCAGCTCCACGCGGTCAAGCGAACTGAGGTTCAAATCGTTCTCGATGTGGTGTGTTGCATCCGTCGGCGCTCGAAATCTCTCGAGCAAATCTTGCAGACTGTTCCTTGAAGCACCAGAAAGCCCGGTAGCGCGATCCGCAACCGCTCCACCGTCCGTGCCCGCGACTTGCAATCCGCCGAGAATCCGCTTGGCTGCTGCAGCCACCGGAGCAAGCCGAGGCTTTCCGGTCGGAGTGCGCGGAAAATCCGCCTCCGGCCAGACGACCCAGGAACGCATGCGTTGATATTCCGCAAGAGACTTGGTCGCGCTTTCGACCGCTCGCCGCGCGGTTGCTTCGCAGCCGTCAGCCAATAGCAATACCGCGCAAGCTTCCGCGTTTCCGCCGCGTTCGATGGGAACGACCACGCAATCGCGCACGCCAGCCTGCTTCCGCAGCGCCGCCTCCAGATCCTCGGGGTAAACGTTGAGGCCCGCGGGCGTGACGATGACGTTTTTCTTTCGGCCGCGAAAGCGCAAGTTGCCTTCGGCGTCGAGCTCGCCGACGTCGCCGGTGCGCAGCCAGCCCTGTTCTTCCGAAGGCCGCAAGGCTCCCGCCTCCCAGTAGCCGCTCGCGACATTTTCTCCACGCACGAGAATCTCGCCGTCTTCTGCAAGCCGAAACTCGTGCCCTGGTAAAACTTTACCGATGGAGCCCTGCGCCGCGCGAAATGGATGATTCAGGCTGATGAGCGAGGCGGTCTCCGTCATGCCGTATCCCTGCACGACGGCATAGCCCACGCGCTTGAAAAATTCTTCCGTTTCGGCCGATAGCGCCGCGCCTCCGGAAATGAAGGCCCAGAATTTCCAGCCGAAGCGGCGATGAATCCGCCGGAATCTCCACGCGCGGCGAAGGAATTTCTCGCCGGCCGCCGCGGCCGAAGCGCGAGCGAATCTTTCGCTCTCGCCTCGCGCCTCCAGATCGCGGAGCACGCCCGCGCGCAGACCATCGAGCATGCGCGGTACGGCAATCAGCGCCGTGGCTCGCTCGCGTTTTATCGTGCGCACGATCTCAGAAGCGTTGGTGGATTGTTCGAACACCACCGTCGCGCCCAGAAGCGGCGGCACGAATAGCGCCATGAATTGCCCGAACACGTGGCTGAGCGGCACCAGCGTCACAAATCGCAGCGGATGAAACCACTTCTCATACTTTCGATACGGATCGATCCCGCGCTCGAGCGGCTCGAGATTCGCCAGAAAATTGCCGTGCGTCAGGACCACGCCGCGCGGCTCGGCCGTGGTGCCGGAGGTGAAGAGAATCTGCGCGATGTGCTTGCGGGTCAGCGGCTCGTCGGCGAGAGACTCGTAGATCGGTTTCGGCGATTCGCCGTGGACGTGCGGAGTGACGACCACGCGTGGCCGTTTGGCGATGTCGGCTAAATCCTCCAGTCTCAGTGTGGGGATGGCGGCGTCCAGCATCGGCTTGTCGCGGGCGGCCACGATCAATTTGGCCGATGTTTCACGTGCAACACGAGCGGCAAACTCAGCGGTAGCGCCATCGTCCATGGGCACGGCTACGGCGCCGCGCAGCAAGCAGCCCCAAAAGGCGGCCATCCATTCCGCGCCGTTGGGGCCCCAGAGGAGGACGCGGTCGCCCGTTCGAACGCCGCGTTCCTTCAATTCCTGCGCGCAGGCGAAGGCTACGTCCGCAAGCTTCCCGTAGGTCCAGGCTTCGCGCCGGTAGCCGCGCCGCTGCACGACGGCGATGTCGCGCGCGTAGCGTTCGAACTCCGCGAACAGAGAAATGAGGTTAGCTCTGGGCATGGCCTGTGCGAATGTTCCCGTCTCGAAACAGTCTGGATTTTACGCCTTATGGAGTGCGGCGGCTTGCTTGCCCTGAAGCGCAGCAGAAGGGCCGCGGCTTTTACGGTTGCCGCCGCGCGCAAAAAGTTTGCCACGTCCACGCACTGCAGGAGGGCCCCACGTCCTGGCTGTGTCGCGTGCCGCAAGGCGCATCAGTGCCAGTTCTTACGCCGTAAAGGCGGGAGCAAAGCTCCCGTACTCCTGAGCAAGCGCGGTGCCACCGTGGAACGCGTCATTGCATATTGGTAAAAGCACGCGAGCGGAATTCCAAGAATCTCGGGTACAATAGATGGGGCTGAGGGGCCGGGCAGCATTCCCCTGTTCCAATTTAAGGACTTACGCAGAGCACATGCCGGTACCAATATCGCAGGGTTGGACAGTGGCGACCTACGTCCTGAAGCAGAAGCTGAAGGGACGCAAGCGTTACCCGTTCGTGCTGATGCTGGAGCCGCTGTTCCGGTGCAATCTGGCCTGCGCGGGTTGCGGCAAGATCCAGTATCCCGCGCACATTTTGAAGAAGGAATTGAGCCCGGAGGAATGCTTCAAGGCCGTGGACGAATGCGGCACGCCGATGGTTTCCATTCCTGGCGGCGAGCCGCTGATGCATTCGCAGATCGACAAGATCGTCGAAGGACTGGTCGCGCGGAAGAAGTACATCTACCTGTGCACCAACGCGCTGTTGCTCAAAGAAAAGCTCGACCTCTTTAAACCCAGCAAGTACCTGACTTTTTCGGTGCACATGGATGGTCAGCGCGAGCACCACGATTTTTCCGTGTGCCGCGAAGGTGGCTACGATCTGGCGGTCGAAGGCGTGAAGGAAGCGGTGAAGCGCGGTTTCCGCGTGACGACCAACACCACGCTTTTTGACGGCGCCGATCCCAACAGCGTGCGCGCCTTCTTTGATGAAATGATGGAGCTGGGCGTCGAGGGCATGATGCTCTCGCCCGGCTATTCCTACGATAAAGCTCCGGACCAGAAGCACTTCCTGGGCCGCGCGCGTACGCGACGGCTTTTCCGCGCCATTCTGGCAAACCGAAAGCCCAGCTGGCAGTTCAACCAGTCGGCGTTGTTTCTCGAGTTCTTGATGGGCAAGCAGCAATATTCCTGCACCCCGTGGGGCATGCCGACCTACAACATCTTCGGCTGGCAAAAGCCTTGCTATCTGCTGCAAGACGGCTACGCGGATACTTTCCAAGAGTTGCTGGACTCCACGGAGTGGCAGAATTACGGAACGGAATCCGGCAATCCCAAGTGCGCCAACTGTATGGTGCACAGCGGTTATGAAGCCTCGGCGATGGATCACACGTTCAGCGGCTTGCGCGGACTGTGGGCCGCGGCGAAGGCCACTTTTTCCACCGAGTACGAAGATCCCGATGCGCTGGCACTGCTGAACGAGCCGGTCAAGCCCGTGCATGCGTTTAATCCGCTGGTACAAATCCAAGCAGAGAACGGCCAACTCGAGGAGACGCGCGCGTGAGCGCTCCGAGCCACGCTGCGCGCCAAGGTGCGGCAAACGCCGCACTGGATCCCGATAAACTGGAAGTTGCTCCCGGAACCGCACGCCAGAGCGTGGAAGGCTGGGTGCCAGACCTCGCCACGGAAGAAGAAGTGCGCGCCGCTCTCGAACAGGCGTTCGATTACCGGGGCGACGTGACCATCACGAGCAAAGACGGCACAAAAATCGAAGGATACATTTTCGATCGCGTCGCCGGCGCAAGTCTGAGTTCGTCATTCGTGCGCGTGCTCCCGAAGGATTCCAACCAGCGTGTCAAAATTGGCTATGCCGATATCGCGGCACTGGCGTTTTCCGGGCGCGACCCGGCGGCAGGCAAGAGCTGGGATGCCTGGGTGGGCAAGTACTGGGCCAAAAAGACCACAGGCGAGGGAGATTTGAACCTTCAGCCGGAATTTTTGGACTGAACGGACGGGCCCTCGCGATGTACGTATCCTGCCCGCGTGGCATACGCTAATCCATTCATTTTATTGGCTTTATAGAGCCTTCTGCGCCGCAGAAGAACACTTTTCCGGCGTGGACAATTCGTTGTTTTTATGGTACTATTGTTGAAGTGTTTGCTGTTCTTGAATTCCCTTTTGACTCGTTCAAAGGACTGCAAGGACAAACTTTAGCCGTCTGTTTTGACGGCTGCAGATTGGCAGTGGAATTTGAAGCAACAAAAGGGCCCAAGGGCCTTCAGGCTGAGAACGTTACAAGTCTATAGCCTGAGTATTTCGGGCATCCGGCCAAGGTCGGAACGCCTAGCAAAGAGTTTCTTCTGCGTCGAGTGAGTGAGTCCAGGAGGACGTTGTGCAGACAATGCAAGAAGGTCAGACGATCAAGCATGGAGTGTATGGATTGGGTGTGGTGACCGCATCCGATCAGGAACGTACCGCCGTCGACTTTGACGATCATGGCGCCAAGCTGTTCGTCACCAGCATGATGACGGCCGAGCTCATTGGAGAAGCCCCGGCTACGCCGCCGAAGACCAAGCGCCGCCGCAAGGCTTCCACCGCAGCCAAGGCCGCCAAGAAAATCGCTGCGGCTGCTACCGCCGCTGCCGCTACTGCTGGCCGTTCGTAGCTTCCCCACCTGTTGAAAGATCCCTGCGCCCATCCGGCGCCGGGGTATGCCCGGACGGCATCCCCGCCCTCTTAGCTGGCAAAGGACTGCGCTACTTATGTGCGGATTCGGTTTGTTCGAAGGCGTGATACGAAGAACGGACGAGCGGGCCGGCTTCGACGTGCTTGAAGCCTATGGCTTCACCGAGGATTTTGAATTCGGCGAATTCGTCGGGATGAACGTAGCGGACGATGGGCAGGTGTTCGCGTGTGGGCTGCAAGTATTGGCCCAGCGTCAGGATGTCGGTGCCCTGGGTGGCTAGGTCTTGCAGCGTCGAGAGGACTTCGTCTTTTTCCTCGCCGAGCCCGAGCATTAAACCTGTCTTTGTGGGCACTTCTGGGTGCGCGTCCTTCGACCGGCGCAAGAGTTCCAAGGACCGTTCGTACAGCGCCCCTTTGCGCACCTGGCGATATAGACGCGGCACCGTCTCAGTGTTGTGGTTGAGCACGTCCGGGCGCGTGGCTAGGACCACATTCAGGGCGTCCCAATTCCCGCGAAAGTCCGGGATCAACACTTCGACCTTGCAGCCCGGCACGCGGCGGCGAATCTCTTCGATGGTCCGCGCAAAAATGTGCGCGCCGCCGTCCGGCTGATCGTCGCGGTTTACCGAGGTCACCACGGCGTATCGCAAACCCATCCGTGCAACCGCCTCGGCCACTCGATAGGGCTCTTCCTCGTCCGGCGGGCCAACCGGCTTACCCGAAGGCACCGCGCAGAACCCGCACGCGCGCGTGCAAATATCCCCAAGAATCATGAAAGTAGCCGTGCCATGCTCCCAACACTCGCCCATGTTGGGGCAGCGCGCGCTCTCGCACACCGTGTGCAGGTCGAGCGTGCGCATGATGCGCTTCAGGTCCTGGTAGCGCTCGCCCCCAAAGAATTTCACGCGCAGCCATTCCGGCCGCCCGTGCGCATTGGCAGACGGCACCGGCATCGCCGGTGAATTGTTCGAGATGATGTTGAACGGTAAGCCCATATCAGTGCGCGCGAACCTCTATTTTACGCGTATCCGCCACGGCGCACAAACCTTTCGGCAAGTCTGCATAACATAAGGCAGGCAGTCCGGTCTCTAGAGTTTTCGTGCAGGAAGTCGACTGCAGACAAGTCAGATTTACAGCGGATGGCGGGAAGACCGCACGAAATCGCGCAGCACCGTCACGTTGGGTCCATACGCACCGATGCGGCCCGCATCCACAGGCAAACCCAGGCGCTCGGCCAGATCGAGATCGACACCCGCATCATCCAGCTCGGATAAGCTAAAACCTTGCGCGGGCAACACACGGTTCAAGCCCGTCGGATACACCGGCCGGGGCGGGCGATGACGCTGCCAAGGGCGGCGCGCCAGCTCATAAAATTGTTGCCAATCGCGTTTGTGCCAAGTGGTCATGCTGTTTCCTACTTCTCTTCTACGCTATCTCCATCCCGTTGGATGCGCGACCCGGCCGGAAGGTTCGCCACATTTCCACATCCCCGTCAAGTCCCGTTTCCAGCCGCCCTGCGCTATTAGCGCCTGCTAAAGATATACGTCCCCACGGGCCTGGCGAGACATTTCCTTGCCTGTTGTATCAAACCCGTTACCGGGTAAATTGTTGCGAGGGCCTAAACTTGGGTCACGGTGCGACCACTGCGACGGGGAGCGGCACGGCGTCATTACTTGTGGCCGAGATAAGGATCAATAAGCGGCTGTATACTACGCGCATCTGCGTGTCCTGGCCAGAAAGAATTCATGACTTCCGCGCATATCGTCGTTCACTACCACGAACTGTGGCTCAAAAGGGGCAATCGCAACTTCTTTCTGCACAAGCTCCGCGAAGCGCTGCGCCGCGCCCTGGAAGGTATAGCCATCACACGAATTTCGCGCCCCGCCGATCGCCTAGTGATCGAGCTTGCTGACGCTGGCGAGCTAGAAGCGGCGCTGCTGCGCCTTGCGCACGTATCGGGGATCTCGCACTTCGGGGTCGCGCGCGTCATCGAACGTCGCGCCGGTGCGCAGCCTGACCCGCTCGCGCCCATTCGCGCGGCCGCCTGGGAGGAGGTTCGTGGCGAGCAATTCTCGACCTTCGCGGTGCGCGCCAAGCGCAGCGACAAGAGCTTTCCCGCGAACGCCATGGCCATCGAGCGCGAAGTCGGAGGCTATCTTTTCGACAAACTTCAGGCCGAAGGCCGCCAAGTCCGGGTTGACCTCGAAAGTCCCGCGCTGACTTGCCGCATTGAAGTAACCCGCGGACCAACGCTCATCTACGCGCGCAGGATTGCCGGCGCCGGCGGCCTGCCTCCCAACACCGCAGGCAAGCTGGTGTGTTTGCTTTCGGGTGGATTCGATTCCGCCGTAGCCGCCTTCAAGATGATGAAGCGTGGCGCGCATCTGAGCTTCGTGCACTTCTGGGGAGGCGGCGCACTTCCCGGCGAATCTTCGGTACACGTCGCGCGCGCGTTGGTGGAGTGCCTGGTGCCCTGGGAATTCACCGCGAAGCTGTATCTCGTTCCCTTCGAGCCGTTGCAACGCGAAATCGCGGCCCTCGCCCCGGAAGCATTCCGCACCTTGCTCTATCGGCGCTTAATGCTGCGAATCGCCGAGCGCATCGCCCTGCGCGAAAGAGCCAAGGGCCTGGTTACCGGCGACAGTCTCGGCCAGGTGGCTTCGCAAACTCTGCAGAACATGCATGCGGTCGGCTGCGTCGCGCGATTGCCGGTGTATCGGCCGCTCGCCGGCGACGACAAACTTGAAATCCAGGAGATCGCCCGGCGCATCGGAACGCACGACATTTCCGCCGAGCCCTTCCACGACTGTTGCGCGGTCTTTCAATCCAAATCACCGGCGTTGTTCGCTACGCCCGAGGCTCTCGACGCCGAAGAAGAAAAGCTCAAGGTGATGGAACTCGTGGAGCGCGGCCTGCGCTCACTGACTCTCGAACGCTTCCGCTACGCACAGGGAAAGGTCGAGCGGGCACACTCTGCTGCGAGTGTGGTTGGGACGCGGCCAACGCACGGAGCTACCGCGTAGGACTTTTTGGAAAGAGGTGAAGCGGCCCGCCTGAAACGTTAGCCGCCGTCTAATCCGGGAAGGCTTGCTTACCAGCGGTTGCCACGGTCGCCGCGATCTCCGCCGCGCCCGCCACCGCCGCCACCGCGTCCGCCGCCACCACCGCCGCCGTGGCCGCCACGTCCGCCGCCATATCCGCCGCGCCCGCCACCGCCGCCGCTGCTGCGCTCAGCTTGAGGCCGTGCTTCATTCACCACCAGGTTTCGCCCGCCGAAATTCTGTCCGTTCAGGGAATTCACCGCGCGATCCGCGTCCTCGTCGTTGGTCACTTCGACGAACGCGAAACCTCGCGACTGTCCGGTAAAACGGTCTCGGATAAGATTGACGCCCGAGGGAGTCACGCCTACCTGAGAGAACCACTCGTTGAGCTGATCTTCCGTCGCGGAAAACGGAAGATTACCGATATAGAGCTTCTTCACCTGCCGACTCCTTCTGTCCGGAACCCAAGTGCGAGTCGCGGAGCGCGCCGAAAGCACGAGAGTCGTACACGAGGGGTCCGGGTAGCCCGGCTGCCACGGGCGCGAGACTTGCGCTTCAGCGGTCCATGGCATCGTCTCGAAAATTAACCCCTTTTGCAACCGGAAAGAACCTGGCCCAAGGGCCGGGTGCTAGCTACTCCAGGTACTTCCCGCTTACGTTAATCCCGCCGCGATTGGTGATAGGATGCCGCTAGTTCCGGTCCCTCCCGAGGCTTTCATGCGCGGCACGATGATGGATTTTCCGCTGACCTTACCCACGCTGCTGGAGCGTGCGGGGAAGTTGTTTGCGCGCGTCGAAATCATGTCGCGCCGTCCGGATCGCTCGGTCGCGCGCACTACCTACGGCGACTTCTACCGCCGCGCGCGCCGCCTGTCCTCGGCATTGACGAAACTCGGCCTGCAGCCCGGCGATCGCGTGGCCTCCATGATGTGGAATCACGCGGGCCACCTCGAAGCGTTCTTCGGCGTCCCGTGCGCCGGCGGCATCCTGCATACGCTGAACCTGCGCCTTCACCCCCACGAGATTGCCGCCATCGCCAAGCATGCCGGCGACCGCTTCCTGATCGTCGACGACGTGCTCCTCCCCGTTTACGAAACATTCCGCAAGGATGCGCCGTTCGAACGCGTGATCGTCGTGCCCTATGGCGGCGCAGATGTTCCGGAAGGCTTCTTGAACTACGAGGCGCTGCTCGCGGAAGCTAATGATGATTTCCAATACCCCAAAATGGACGAAAATGACGGTGCCGCCATGTGTTTCACCTCCGGCACCACCGGCTTTTCCAAAGGCGTGATCTACTCCCACCGCGCCCTCGTTCTGCACTCTTTTGCCTCAGCGATGGCGGATTCGTTCGGCATCAGCAACCACGACACGGTGCTTCCCGTCGCCCCCATGTTTCACGCCAATGCCTGGGGCCTGCCCTTCACGTGCGTTATGACCGGCGCAAGACTCGTTCTCCCCGGGCCAAACGTGGATGCGGAAAGTGTGCTCGATCTGATCGAGCAGGAACGCGTAACCGTCGCTTGCGGAGTGCCCACGGTGTGGCTGGCGGTGCTCTACGCCCTGGAGAAAAATCCTGGCCGCTGGAAATTTTCCTTGCCGGTACGCATCGTGTGTGGAGGCACCGCGCCGCCCGTTCGCTTGATGCGCGCGCTCGACAAACATGGTCTGCACATCATGCACTTGTGGGGCATGACCGAGACCACGCCGATCGCCACCGTCGGCAGACTCAAAGCCCACATGCGCGATTGGACGGAAGACGAACAGTACGAGGTGCGCAGCAAACAGGGCTGGCCGATTCCCTTCGTCGAGCTCCGCGTGATGTGTCCCAGCGACACCTCAGAGGGAAAAACAATCGAAGCCCCGCGCGACGGCGAAACCCCCGGCGAGCTGGAAGTCCGCGGCCCGTGGGTCGCTGGCAGCTATTATCAAGCCCCCAACGAAGCCCATCGCTGGACCGCCGATGGCTGGTTCAAGACCGGCGACGTGGCCACGATGGATAGTGAAGGCTTCATCAAAATCGTCGACCGCGCCAAAGATCTAGTGAAGTCCGGCGGTGAATGGATCAGTTCCGTCGATCTCGAAAACACATTGATGGGCCACCCCGCTGTAAAAGAGGCTGCCGTAGTCGGCGTCCCCCACCCCAAATGGCAAGAGCGCCCCCTAGCCGCCGTAGTCCTGAAAGACGGCGCGCAAGCGACTCCGGAGGAGTTGCGCGCCTTTCTCGCCAAGTCTTTCGCCAAGTGGCAACTCCCCGACGCCTTCGTCTTCCTCACCGAAATTCCCCGCACCAGCGTCGGCAAATTCAAAAAAATCGCCCTCCGCGAACAATTCGCCAATTGGAAGTGGGATTAGTCCCTGACCCTTGGCGGAGCTATCCGCCCATGCTAGCGAGGGAAACGGGTGTCTCAAGAAATGGCATTTACAGATGGTTTCACCCATTGTATAATGCCATTATGAAGAACACAGTGTGCGTCGACCAAGCCGGCCGGATCGTCCTTCCCAAGCCCTTGCGCGACAAAATGCAACTTGCGCCTGGCGACCAGCTCCTCATCGAAAGCGAGTGCGAACGCATCACGCTGCGCCCGGTTCGCCCCCGGGCCACGATGAAGAAGGAGTACGGTATTTGGGTTTACCAGGGCGAGCCTTCCGCGACTTCGATTCCAGAGCTGATCGAGCGCGAACGCGAAAATCGCGGTCGAGAGCTTAGCGATTGAGGCAGTTTTTCGATAGCTCGGTCCTCATCGCCGCTTTTTGGGGCGGACACGTACACCATGGGCCGAGCATCAAACTCCTTGCCTCTGCCAGTAAGAAAGACTCCGCTTGCGGAATCCACACGCTCGCCGAGGTGTTTGCGGTAATGACGGCCGCACCCCTAAAACCCTTGATTCCTCCCGAGCAGGGGCTCCTCTTTGTAGGTGAGGTTCGCCAGCGGCTGGCCCTTGTCTCACTCGACCCCGAGGAGTGCTTCGCAACCATACGGAACGCCGCAGAGCAGGGAATCACGGGCGGCCGAGTCTACGACACGCTCCTCTTGGGTTGCGCCGCAAAATTCAAAGCCCAAACCATTTACACCTGGAACGTGAAACATTTCCAACTCCTCGCGCCGCATCTCGGCGATCGTATTCGCACGCCGTGACAAATCGCCATCCGCCCACGCCCTCTTCGTTGCTCCACGCCGTCCCCGCAGCCTTGCGGGCGGTAAGCCAGGTCAAGCCCAGTCCCTACATAAGGCAACAATCGTTCCAAGCTGGGGCGCAGCATGCTGCGCCCCTACCGAGGAAACTTCGGCCTAGGTGCGGTAGCTGGCGTTGATGCGGACGTACTCCGCTGTGAAGTCGCAGGTCCAGTAGCGGGCGACGCCGCGGCCGGCGTGCAGGTCCACGACGATCGGGACGTGCTGGGCGAGCAGGCGTTTGCTGGCGGCGCGCTCGTTGAAATCGAGCGGGCGGCCGCGGCTCAAGACGCGAATGCCGGCCATGGTGATGTCCACGCGCGAGGGATCGAACGGGACGCCGGCGCGGCCGGCGGCGGCGAAGACGCGGCCCCAGTTGGGGTCGGCTCCGGCAAACGCCGTTTTGACCAGCGGCGAGGTGGCGATCGTTTCAGCGATGCGGCGTGCTGCCGCTTCGCTTTTTGCGCCGCGCACCAGGATTTCGATCACCCGTTGCGCGCCTTCGCCATCCGCGACGATCTGCAGCGCCAACGAATGGCAGACTTCCTCGAGCGCCGCAGTGAATGCGCGATGCGCCGTGCTTCCGGGTTGAATTGTGGGCGCGCCGGCCGCTCCGTTGGCCAGCACCAGCAGCGTGTCGTTCGTGGACGTGTCGCCGTCGATGCTGATGGAATTGAATGTCCGGGCGGTCACCTCATGCAGCGTTTTTTGCAGCAATGCAGGCGCGATGGCGGCGTCGGTGGCGACAAATGCCAGCGTCGTGGCCATGTTCGGATGGATCATGCCCGCACCTTTGGCGCAGCCCACCAGGTGAATGCGCTTGCCCGCCATTTTGAAAGAGGCGGCCGCCGTTTTGGGCCGCGTGTCCGTGGTGCAGATGGCCAGCGACAATTCGGCGAACGAACGCGCCGACGACCTGCGGACGCGCGCAAGCAACGGCAGCCGGCGAAGGATTTTGTCCAGCGCCAGAGGCACGCCAATGACGCCCGTGGAGCAAACGAACAATTCGTGCGGTTTGCATCCGAGACGTTTTGCGGCTTCCGCGACGGTGCGCTCCGCGGCGGCGAGACCCGCCGCGCCGGTGGCGCAGTTGGCGTTGCCCGCATTCACTACCGCGCCGCACATACGGCCCTTCGATCTGCGCAGATTCGCCTTGGAAACCAGGACCGGCGGTGCGACCACAAGATTTTGCGTGAAGACCGCCGCGGCGGAAGCAGGAACATCGCTCGAAAGGATGGCCAGATCGAGCGCGCCCGTTTTTTTCAGCCCGCAGGCAGTCGCGGCGAAGCGGAAACCGCGCGGGAGGGATGCTTCGGAGAGAGCGTGCTTCATTGCCGGCACATCCGAGGCGTCAGCGCGACGCTGCCGGAAGGGACCTCCGATCCTCCGCGGAATTCGCGAATATTTGCTGCAGGTTGACGGCTTGCGTGCTCATGGCTTGGCTCCCTTTTCCGTATTTAGTCTGGTGTTCAGTTTGGTGATGCGGTTCTGCAATTCGGCGATCGCGGCGCGGACGGGTTCCGTCGCCGTTCCCCCGGGCACGGCCTTGGTCGCGATGGCGCTTTCGACCGAGGGACCGTCGAGGAAATCTTTCTCGAAGAGCGGCGAAATCTTCCGCACGTCTTCGAGAGAAAGTTGCGTCCAGGGCTTTCCCTGACGTTCGGCTTCGCGCAGCACTTTGCCGATCAGGTCATGGGCCTGGCGGAAGGGAACTCCGCGATGCACGAGGTAATCGGCCGCGTCGGTGGCGAAGAGCGCGGGATTCGACGCCGCCGCGCGCAGCCGCTCCACGTTGAATTTGGTGGCGGCCACGGCGCCGGTCGCGATCGAAAGCATGTCCGCGACTTGGTCGTGCGCGGCGAAGAGCGCTTCTTTATCTTCCTGCAGGTCGCGCTGGTAGCCGGTTGGGAGGCCCTTCAACGTCGTCAGCAAACCGACCAGCGCGCCGGTGATGCGGCCGGTCTTGCCGCGGATGAGTTCCCAGGCGTCGGGATTCTTCTTTTGCGGCATCAGGCTGCTGCCGGTGGAATATTCGTCGGGCAGGACAACGTAACCGAATTCCTGCGACGCGAAGATCACGAAATCTTCCGCGAGGTGCGAAAGGTGCGTGGCAATGCCGGTGAGCGCGAAAAGATAATCGAGCGCGAAGTCGCGGTCGCTGACCGCGTCGACGCTGTTCGCCGTGACGCGAGAGAAGCCGAGATCGCGCGCGATAGCATTGCGGTCGATGCTGAAGCTGTTGCCTGCCAGCGCGCCGGAACCCATCGGGCACGCATCCGCGCTGGCCGCCGCGTGTTCAAGCCGCGTGATGTCGCGGGACAACGCCTCGGCATGCGCGAGCAAAAAATGCGAGAGCAGGATCGGCTGCGCGTGCTGCATGTGCGTCATGCCCGCCATGGGCACGCCGAGGTTCGACCGTGCCTGCTGCAACACCGCCTTCAGAAATGCCGCGAGTGCCCGCTGGAGGGTGGCCGCCGCGTCCATCACGAAGAGGCGAAAATCCGTGGCGACGAGTTCGTTGCGGCTGCGGCCAGTGTGTAGCTTCCAGCCGAGCGCGCCGAGGTCGTGGACCAGGGCGCTCTCGACGAAATGGTGGACGTCTTCGGCGGCGGAACCATCGAGGAACCAAGGGTCGGCGTTCAGCTCGGCGGCGATGCGGTCCAGCGCGGCAACGGTGTCGTGTACTTCCAGCTCGGTGAGCACGCCTACGTTCTGCAAGGCCTTGGCCCACGCGCGATCGACGGCCAACTCATAAGGCAGCAGGCGGCGGTCAAACGCAAACGACCGCTGGAACGCGTCGAAGTGCGCGTCCGGCGCGCGCTCGAAGCGGCCTCCCCACAGGCGATCGTCTTTGCGTTCGGTCATTGGCATTCTTTGCTTGGGTGCCGAGCAGGGGCGCAGCATGCTGCGTCCCCACAAGCACGGCTTAATTGTTGCTGCCTTCCGCTTTGGCTTTGGGCCGCACAGTCACAGGCAGAGCGAAAAGATTGATGAAGCCTTCCGCATCTTTCGGGTTGTACCGGCCCATGGTGAAGCTGGCAAGGTCGGTGCGATAGAGCGAAAAGGGCGAGACGCGCTTGGTGACCGTCAGCGTGCCCTTCCAGAGTTTCAGGCCGACGGCACCGGTGACGCGCTGCTGCGACACGTTGAAAAATCCATCGAGCGCGGCGCGCAGCGGCGAAAACCACAGGCCGTAGTAGACAAGCTCGGCGTACCGATGCGAAAGCGCCTGCTGGAAGTGCGCCGTTTCGCGATCAATGGTGAGAGCTTCGAGCTCGCGATGCGCTGTGACCAGCAAAGTCCCGCCCGGAGTTTCGTACGCGCCGCGGGATTTCATGCCGACGAGGCGGTTTTCGACGATGTCCACGCGGCCGATGCCGTGCTTGGCGGCGATTTCGTTGAGCGCGTTCAACAAGTCGACGGGGCCGAATTTCGCGCCGTTCACGGAAACAGGCGCACCAGCTTCAAAACCGATCTCGAGCTCTTCGGCTTTGTCCGGAGCTTTTTCAGGAGAGGCGATCCACTGCCACATGGCCTCGTTCGGAGAATTGGCGGGATCTTCGAGCTCGCCGCCTTCGTGGCTGAGGTGCCAAATATTGCGGTCGCGGCTATAGATATTTTTCTTGCTCTGCTCGACGGGAACGTTGTGTTTTTCGGCGTAGGCAATGGCGTCTTCGCGGGAATCGATGTCCCATTCGCGCCAGGGCGCGATGATTTGCACGTTCGGTGCGATAGCTTTGTAGGCCAGCTCGAAGCGCACCTGATCGTTGCCCTTGCCGGTGCAGCCGTGGGAAAGTCCGTCAGCGCCGAGCTTCAGCGCGATTTCCGCTTGCCGCTTGCCGAGCACGGGGCGCGCCATGGAGGTGCCCAGCAAATAGGTGTGCTCGTAGACGGCGCCGGCGCGCAGAGTCGGCCAGATGTAATCGCGCACGAATTCTTCGCGGAGATCTTCGACGTAGGCTATGGAAGCACCCGTTGCGAGGGCTTTCTTGCGCGCGGCTTCCAGGTCTTCTTGCTGGCCGACGTCGCCGATCATGGCGATCACTTCGCAGCCGTAGTTTTCCTTGAGCCACGGAATGATGATGGAGGTGTCCAGCCCTCCGGAGTATGCGAGGACGACTTTTTTTGGTTTATTCGCCTGCTTGTTCACAAATCCTCTCTCTTCTTGGTCGGGTCACAAAATTGTAGCGGTATCCGTCGCATTTCCCACACACTTTTCGACGGCGCGAAATGCGTCAAGGCGATGCGACGGTGCGTTCCGCGCCTTGGCATCATCTAAACCCCGCGGTCTGAAGACCGCGGCTACAGGTTTTTTCATGCTGACGCCCGGCAGGCGGCCGCGCTCAACTGAAGAGCGCTTGCAGAATCGCTTTCTGCACGTACATGCGGTTTTCGGATTGATCGAGGACGACAGACTGTGGGCCGTCAAGGACTTCGGCGGTGACTTCCGAGCCGCGGTGTGCCGGAAGACAGTGCAGGAACGCGGCGTCTGGCGCGGCGTGCGCCATCAGCTCGCGGTTCACCTGGTAAGGGGTGAACACGTTGTTCCGCACTCTCTCCTCAGCTTCAAATCCCATGCTGGTCCATGCGTCGGTGTAGACGCCTTGCGCGCCCGCGACGGCTTCGTGTGGATCGGTGAACAGCTCGATTTTCGCGCGGGTCTCGCGAGCGGCGCGCTTGGCTTCCGCAATGACTTCCGGCGCCGGGCCGTAGTTCGGCGGCGTGGCGATACGCAGATGCACGCCGAGTCGTGCGGCGAGAAAGATCAGCGAGTGGCAGACGTTGTTGCCGTCGCCGACATACGCGAGCTTGAACCCGCGCAGCGTGCCGAATTTTTCTTCCAGCGTGAAGAAGTCGGCCAGCGCCTGGCAGGGGTGGAATCTGTCCGAGAGCGCATTGACCACCGGGATGCTTGCATTCGCCGCCATTTCTTCCAGCACGCGCTGTTCGTATACGCGAGCGACGATACCGTGCACCCAGCGCTCAAGGTTTCGCGCGACATCCGCGATGGATTCGCGCTCGCCGAGGCGCGCCTGGGTGTGGTCGAAGAACACAACGGAGCCGCCCATGCTCTGAATGCCGACCTCGAAGGTCACGCGGGTGCGCAAAGAAGGCTTTTCGAAGATCAGCGCGATGAATTTCCCGCGCAGCGTGGCAGCGTAGCGTTCGGGGCGGGCCTTGATGTCCGCGGTGAGCTGCAGGAGTTCGCGCGTTTGCGCGGGGCTCCATTCCGCTCCGGTGAGCAAATCATTGACCAGCAAAATGGGTGCTGCGAGTGTGGCCGTAGTCATCTTTTCCTTTTCACCTTGCCGCGGAATGAACCATATGCGGTGTAGTTTTAGTATTTTGCGGCGCCGGGGCGGACTCCGCTTTCGGCGTTGACGCAAGAACGGACTCAAACAAGCGAAGAAAATCGCGCACCTGCGCTTTCGTGACGATAAATGGCGGCAGCAGGCGCAGCGTGAAGTCGTGCGTGCAGTTGATCAGCAGGCCGCGGCGCATGGCTTCGGTGACGAAGGGGCCGCCATCGATGGAAAGTTCGATGCCGATGATCAAGCCTTCGCCGCGGATCTCGCGGATAAAGTCGAATTTTCGAGCGAGGGCCGCAAGGCCTTCACGAAGTTCCGCGCCGCGAGCACGAATGTTTTCCAGGAGCTTCACGTCTTCGATGATCTTGAGAAACTCCAGCGCTGTGGCGCAGATGAGCGGCCCGCCGCCAAAGGTCGTGCCATGCAGCCCGGGAGAAACGCGGGCGGCGACGGCTTCGGTGGTGAGAATGGCGCCGAGAGGCAAGCCGGCGGCGAGTGGCTTCGCCACAAGAGCGATGTCCGGCTTGGAGGCGAACTTCTGATAGGCAAAATAGCGGCCGGTGCGGCCGAGGCCGCACTGAATCTCATCGGCAATTAGCAGCGCGCCATGTTGCGTGGCAAGCGCACGCGCGCGGTTCCAAAAGGCCTGCGTGGCGGGATGGATGCCGCCTTCACCCTGAACCGTCTCGAAGATTACGGCGCAGACGGTGTCGTCAAATTTCGCTTCGAGATCGGCGACGTCGTTGAAGCAGACAAACTCGACACCAGGGAGAAGCGGCGCGAAGGGCAGGCGGTATTTTTCCGTCGAGGTGATGCTGACGGCGCCAAAGGTCCGCCCGTGAAAGGAATTGTCCATCGCGAGGATGCGGTGCTTTGCCGCGGGGCTTGCGGGGTCATCGGCCGGCGTGCGGCCGCAGAGCCGCGCGAGCTTCAGGGCGCCCTCGATGACTTCGGTGCCGCTATTGGCGAAAAACACGCGATCGAGGCCGGACCATTCGACGAGCTTGCGGGCCAGGGGGCCTTGGTAAGCGTTGTGATAGAGATTTGACAGGTGAATGGCGCGAGCGACTTCGCGGCGGATCACCTTGACGATGCGCGGATGCGCGTGACCCAGTGCGTTGACGGCGATACCGCCGAGGAAGTCGAGATATTTCTTCCCGGCGGAATCATAGACGTAGCAACCGCGGCCATGGGTGATCAGAACCGGCGAGCGCTTGTAGGTCGGCAGAAGAAACTTCTCAGCATCGCTCCGCCGGGCGTCCGGCTTTGCGCCATGCGCCAGGACCGGCTTCGGCTTGCCAGCCGTGCGTGCCACGGGCTTCTTTTTAGAGAGTGTGCGCATCATGCCACCGATAGCGCCGCCTGCGCGGAAGACAGAGGTTCACGTAGGATTCGAGTGCCGGGAATCGCGGAAGGCATTTCGTCGGAGCTTTCCGAGGCGCGCGCAGCCAGCAACAGGGAATCGGGCGAGGTGCCGCCGACGATGCGGACTTCGCGAACGCCGCCTTCCAGGGCGCGTTTCGCCGCTTCGAGCTTCAGGACCATGCCGCCGGAGACGACGCGAGCTTGCACGAGCTGCTCAATTTCCTGGCAAGTGATCGCGGCAAGCACTTTTTCTCCGTCCAGCACGCCGGCCACGTCTGTCAGGTAAACCAATTGGTCCGCGCCAAGGTATTCGGCGCAAGCCGCAGCCATGTGATCGGCATTGATGTTGTAGAGCTCGTTGTCGGAGCCCAGGCCAAGGCAGGGGGCGACCGGGACGAGCCCTTCGCGCCAGAGCGATTCGAGAAAGGCGCTGTTCAGACCTGTAAGGTAACCGACAAAGCCGAGTTCACCGGGCACGTCGTTGTGGACCAGCGGCTCAGCCTGAAAACACTTGGCATCGGCCGCAGAAACGCCGACAGCTGGTTGGCCTTCCGCAGAAATAGCCGCCGCCAGACGCTTGTTGAGCAAGCCCGCGAAGACCATTACGGCGACGTCGCGGGTCTCGCGGTCGGTCACGCGCAGGCCGGAAACGAAGTTGCTCTCGATGCCCATGCGCTTCAGCGTGGCGGTGAACGTCCGCCCACCACCATGGACGACCAGGATTTCGTGTCCTTCTTTGGCAAGGACGGCGATCTGGCGAGCCAGGGGACGCACGGAGGCGTCGTCTTCGAGTAAAGCTCCAGCAAGCTTGATTACGGTTCTCATTGAAGTGCGGTTTGCTCCTCGATGCCCAGCATGTGATTGAAATTCTGAACCGCTTGGCCCGCGGCGCCTTTTCCCAGATTGTCGAGGCAGGAGACGACGATCAAGCGCCGGCCGGATTTATCCAGGGCAAAGCCGATGTCGGAGAAATTCGTGTGCGCTACATGTTGCAGCTCCGGCAGCTTGCCTGCGGGCCAAATTCGTACCATGGGGCGTCCGGCGTAAAACTTGCGGTACAGCGCTTCGATGGCTTCGCCGGATTGCGGCTCATGGAGAGTGATGTAAATGGTGGAAAGAATTCCGCGCGCCAAAGGCAGCAGGTGCGTGGAGAAAACGACGCGGTCTTCGGTTAGGCCGGTGTGCTCCAGAATTTCCGGCGTGTGGCGATGGGAGAACAAGTTGTACGCTTTGAAGTTTTCGTCTACCTCGACGAAATGGAGATCGCGGCAGGGATCCTTGCCCGCTCCGCTGGCGCCGGACTTGCAGTCGCAAATCACGCTGCTGTCCGCGGCGATCCAGCCGGCTTCGGCGAGAGGGCGGAGCGCGAGGATCACGCTTGTGGCATAGCAACCGGGATTGGCGACGAGGCGGGCCTTGGCGATCTCGCTGGAGTAGATCTCCGGGAGACCGTACACAGCCTCGCCGAGCCAATTCGCGTGGGGCGCGGGCAGCTTGTACCAGGAGGTGAACGTTGCGGCCGAACGGAAGCGGAACGCTCCGCTCAAATCCACGACGCAGAGGCCTGCTTCGACGAGCGCGGGAGCAATTTCCGCGGATACTTCATGCGGGGTAGCGAGAAAAGCGGTGCCGGCACTGCTTTGTGTAATGGCATCGACCGAAAGCGGGCGCAGGGGCGCTTCGCCCAATCCACGAAGCTGCGGGAAGAGCTCGGCCAGGCATTTGGCGCCGTGGGTTTCGCGCACGTAAAACATAGGGCTGGTGACGGCGGGATGGCGCAAAAGAATTCGCGCCAGCTCGAAGCCGGTGTAGCCCGTGACACCTACCACTGCGATTTGGCGGGGGTGCCTCATTTTAGGCACGACCGCGAAGCGGGCGGCTCACCAACGCTTCGATTTTCTTCTGCAGGGACTCGCGAGACTTGCGGTTCGGCGTAATGATCAAAACGGTGTCGTCGCCGGCGACGGTTCCGGCGGTTTCCGGAAATTTCGCGCCATCGACGGCAGCGGCGAGGGGCTGGGCTCCGCTCGGAGGCGTTTTCAAGACCAGCAAATTCTCGGCGGGCCGGATATCGAGAAGAAACTCTCCGAGTGCGTGCGTGAGGGAGGGCAACCCGGCGGGTTCCTCGGGCAGAGCGGTTTCGGGCTTGTAACCTTCGTGGGTTTTCACGAGGCGCAACTCCTGCAAGTCGCGCGAAAGAGTTGCCTGGGTGACGCGCAATTTTTGCGCGGCCAGCCGGTGGCGCAATTCTTCCTGGTTGGAGATGCGGTCGCCGGTTACCAGGCGAAGGATCTGTCCGTGCCGAAATGTTTTGGCCGTATTCATGGCTTCGACGAATATGCACTTACATGTATTTTTATACATCCACGGACGCGGAGTGTCAACGCAATTTTCATGAATTTCAGGATCGCCGGACCTGGCCATCGGGACACCGGCGGGAAAGAGACGCTAATGCAGGATTCGCACCACTCGCGAGACGCGCACTGGATTTTCCGGCCTAAATATTGTTACCTATTCAGATAGCGCCTTTGCGCCTCCATGGGCACACGTTGCCAAACTCCGGGATGCAAGAACGACACGCCGTCGGCCCTCGCCGAGCACAAGGTCTGCGTTCTTCATTTCACGCTGTCGTTGGAAGCGGGATGCGCCGCGATGCGCCGCGAGACGGCGCTCGGTAATACTCCGCACGAGCGGCAAGGCGAGATCATGCGCTTCATCACAGAGAACGGGGGGACGCTCGCGAAAGTGGCAACAAGTGGACTGCCCCTCACGGACGATCTGAAAGCACGCATTCTGAGCACTTTTCTGACGCTGATGAATTTGCGTGAGAATATCGACCGCGCGTCGATGCGCTCGTCGTACGGACGAGCACCCCTCCCTCGCTAATCGTCGTCCATCGAATCATCGTAAACAAGGATCAGGCGCCGATATAGCGTGCGTAAAGAGACCGCGCCACGGCGGGATCTCTTGTGCCTTTCAGGATGGCCCGGCCATCGGCAAAAACCGTCATTTCATAGGGGGCGACGCGGAAACGCAGCAGAAACTCATTGTGGCGTATCTCGTCGACGGTGGGTGCAAGCCTATCTCGAAGCAGACGGAGATCAAGGGCACGACGGTGCTCGTGAATCTGGACGGAATCGCGTCCGCACATGGTGACGTGAGGCTGGGCTTCGCCGCTGAGAAATGGGAACTCGCGGCGGCTGCAGACGCGGCATTCGGGGTTGCGTGCCACATGTACGGACTGGAAACGGCCGGTCCACACATCGCAGGAAATGAGGCGACCGTGGAGCGCGGCTTCGCGCCCCGAGAGCAATTTCATGGCTTCGGCGGCCTGGAGCGAGCCGATGAGATTCACGATGGGGCCGAGCACCCCGATGGTGTCACAGGTTTCTTCGAGGCCTTGCGCGTTACGATCGGTGGCGAGCAGGCAGGCGAGGCACGGCGTTTCACCGGGACGAATGGTCATCGTCAGGCCGTAGCTGGCTACGGCGGCGGCGTAAATCCAGGGGCGGCCAGACTTGACGGCGAAATCATTGATAAGGAAGCGCGTCTCGAAGTTGTCGGTGCCATCCAGAATAACGTCGAAACCAGCCAGCAACTCCGCCGCGTTGCGCGGGTTTATATCCGCTACGAGGCCTTCGACGGCAACTCCGGAATTGATGGAGCGCAGCTTGCGCTCCGCGGCGACTGCTTTTGGCAGGGCTTCGCGCGCATCGGCTTCGTCGAAGAGCGTTTGGCGCTGTAGGTTCGACGGCTCGACGAAATCACGATCCACAACGCGAAGGCGGCCGACTCCCGCTCGCACCAGGAGATTTGCCGTAGCCGCACCGATCGCACCGCATCCCACGATCACCGCGCTGGAGGCCAGCAGGCGCTCCTGGCCGTGTTCGCCAATGCCGGCAAAGAGGACCTGGCGCGAGTATTTTTGGTGGAGAGCATCGTTCATGGGCGGTTGGGCCTCAGCCAGCGTGCAACTAGGGCCTACGTCGTTCATCATAGCGCCAAAGTTCGCGGGACAGGCAACGCCCGTGTGCTACCCTTCGTTTGAGCGAATGGAAGCATGAAAGCGAGTTGGGGCAATGGGTTGCGGAGTATTGTCGTGCTGGCGCTCCTCTTCGGGGCTGCGCTTGCGTGTGCCCAATCACCGCAGGGTTTTCCACCCTCTCCCGTAGGCGCGGATGTTCCCGATGCCGCCTCAGCAAACGGCGCGGTGATCGTCGCGGTGCGTATCGTGACTGACGACGGGCGAGTGCTGGTAGAATCGCCG